>NZ_BAAAQM010000041.1:0-95860 GCF_039531675.1 Catenulispora subtropica | reverse complement strand
ATCTTAGCAGATCCTCTGCGTTTCCCGCAATTTCGCTTTTCGCTTGATTGCGATTCGCTTCGGGCGGGATGTGAATTCCCGTTCCTCGGCGGTTCCCAGACTGTATCGGACTCTCCGGCCGGCGACCAAATCGGCGCCGTCGGGGTCCGGCATCATCCGCAGACGCTGACACGGCACCTACGGAGCTTCAGTCAGCCCCATACTTGCCGTGTGGTTTTGCCGCTTCGGATGGTTACCCGGAGTGATCTCGTGGTGACGTAGATCCTGTCTGGCGGGCAACGTCTACAAAATATACGCGGAGGCGTTGCCCGCGTCAACTCCTGGCGAACAGAGCTGATCAGGTCCCGGTCGGGCCGGGGTCAGGCGCCGACTTCGACCGCGCCGAGGGTGCGCTTGCCGCGGCGCAGGACGAGCCAGCGGCCGTGGAGCAGATCGTCCGCGGTGGGGGTCTCGTCCTCGGCCTCGATCTTGCGGTTGTTCACGTACGCGCCGCCCTCGTTGATGGTGCGGCGGCCGGCGCCCCGGCTCGCGACCAGGCCGGTGTCGGCCAGCAGCTGCGCCACCGGGACCAGCTCGGCCACCTTGGTGCTGGGCAGCTCCGACAGGGCGGCGCGCAGTGTCGGCTCGTCGAGCTCGGCCAGGTCGCCCTGCCCGAACAGGGCGCGGGACGCGGCGATCACCTTCGCGGTGTTGTCGGCGCCGTGCACCAGCGTCGTGACGTCCTCGGCCAGGGCCTTCTGCGCGGCACGCATCTGCGGCTTGTCGGCGGTGAGCTGCTCCAGCTCCTCGATCTCGGCGCGGGGGCGGAAGCTGAAGACCTTCAGGTAGGTCATCACCATCGCGTCCTCGGCATTGAGGAAGTACTGGTAGAAGGCGTACGGCGACATCAGGTCGGGAGAGAGCCAGACGGTGCCGGACTCGGTCTTGCCGAACTTGGTGCCGTCGGCCTTCAGCAGCAGCGGGGTGGCCAGCGCGTGCACCGAGACGCCCTCGGCCTTGTGGATCAGGTCCACGCCGGCGGTGATGTTGCCCCACTGGTCGCTGCCGCCGGTCTGGAGCGTGCAGCCGTACTGCCGGTACAGCTCCAGGTAGTCCATGCCCTGCAGGATCTGGTAGCTGAACTCGGTGTAGCTGATGCCGGCCTCGGAGTTCAGGCGGGCGCTGACCGCGTCCTTGGCGAGCATCTTGCCGACGCGGAAGTGCTTGCCGATGTCGCGCAGGAAGTCGATCGCGGACATCGGGGCGGTCCAGTCGAGGTTGTTCACCACGGTCGCGGCGTTCGGGCCCTCGAAGGACACGAAGCGGGAGACCTGCTCGCGGATCTTGCCGACCCACTCGGCGACCGTCTCCTTGCTGTTCAGCTGCCGCTCGGCGTTCGGCTTCGGGTCGCCGATCAGCCCGGTGGAGCCGCCGACCAGGACCAGCGGCCGGTGCCCGGCCTGCTGGATGCGGCGGGCCGCCATGAGCTGGACCAGGTTGCCGAAGTGCAGGCTGGGCGCCGTGGGGTCGAAGCCCACATAGAAGGTGACCGGTCCGTCGGCGAACGCCTTGCGCAGCGCGTCCTCGTCAGTGGACAGGGCCAGCAGGCCGTGCCACTTGAGCTCCTCGACGATGTCGGTCACTTTGGTCCCTCACGGTATCGGTAGGCGGCGTACGAGCTGTCGGATACCAGCCTGCCGTATCGGGCGCCGGTCTTGCGAACGAGTTCAGGACTCAGGACGACGTGGCGGAGGTCGGAGAAGTCGCCGCACTCCCCCGCGCCCGCGGCTTGTGGGCCTTGTACGCGCTCACCGTGCGGTCGCCCTCGATCCAGAACCGCCACGGCACCTCCGCGGCCGAGGACACCCCGACGCGGGGACCGCTCACCACAGCGAAGTCGGCGGACGCGCGCTCCATAACGGTCAGCGGGCCACCGTCACACAGGTCAAGGCCGTTGTCCTCACGTGCCAGCTCCAGCGCCTTGGTCAGCCGCGCCGGTCCGCGGGCCAGATCCCGGTCGGAGGATCCGGGACGGGCAGCGCGCGCCAACTCGGCACCTTCGACGATCTCGCCGGCGCGGATGAGGACTGCCGAGCATTCCCCCTCGGGACTACATACGAAGTTGATGCAGAAGTGCATCCCATAAGTGAAGTACACATAGAGGTGACCCGGCGGACCGAACATGACCGCATTTCGCGGTGTCTTCCCCCGAAAGCCGTGGGAAGCGGGGTCCAGTGGCCCGGCGTACGCCTCGACTTCCGTGATGCGTAGAACGCGGCGTCCCTCCGCACTTTCCCGTACGAGCAGACACCCGAGGAGCTCTGGGGCCACAGTCTCGGCGGGGCGGGAGAAGAAGGAGCGCGGGACGACGGGCATGGGGAGAGTCAATCATGCGGTACTGACGACCCTGGCGGTTTCCAGACCCGTCAGTCGTCCGCGCCCAGGGCTGTGAGCTGGGCCGCGAGGTCCAGTCCCGTTTCCAGGTACGAGACGAAGTGCTCGTTGTTCAAGGCGCCTGGAGCCCGGCGTCTCCGAATCATCGCTATAGCGTCCCCCGCGGTGAGCCCACCGCTGATCAGCACCGCCGCGACGACCAGCCCCGATCGGTTCATCCCGGCGCGGCAGCGCACCAGGACGCGGTTCCCCTTCGCATAGTCCCGCGCCACAGCTGCCGCGAAGTCCTCCACCGCGCGGATCTGCCCGGCGGTCAGGGCGTCGTCCGGCACCTCCAGCACCCGATGCCGGACTCCGTCCGCCGGGCCGTGGCCCTCCCGGGAGTGGAGGCTGTAGACGGCGTCGAACTCGTCGCCGACGATCGCCAGCGTCCACACCCCGTCGGGGTCGAGGTACTCGTGGCCGCCCATCCACAGTCCCGGCACGATCTCCGACCACGGCTCGTACGGCTCGTCGTCGTGCTCGCCGCGACCGCGCGACCTGTTCTTCGTACGCACAGTGGGTTCCCCCCTACGCAGACATGCCTTCCAGAGTGCCGAAAGCGCCGCCAACCCACCATGGGCGGCGGCGCTTTGGCGCGAATGCGTCAGGAGGCGGTCAGCGCCCGGCCCACTCCCGCTGCGCCGCGACGTCCGCCGCCAGCGCGTCCAACTGCTCGGCGACCCGCTTCGGGGCGGTGCCGCCGCGGCCGTCGCGGGAGGCCAGCGAGCCCTCGACGGTCAGCACGGTCCTCACGTCCGGGGCCAGGAACGGGGAGATCTCGGCGAGCTGGGCGTCGGTCAGCTGCTCCAGCGTGATGTCGCGTTCCTCGCAGTACCGCACCGAGGCGCCGGCCACCTCGTGCGCGACGCGGAACGGCACGCCCTGCCGGACCAGCCACTCGGCGACGTCGGTGGCCAGGGAGAAGCCGGCCGGGGCCAGCGCGGCCATCCGGTCGCCGTGCACGGTCATCGTCGCGATCATGCCGGTGAACGCCGGGAGGAGGACCTCGAGGGTGTCGACCGAGTCGAAGACCGGCTCCTTGTCCTCCTGCAGGTCCCGGTTGTAGGCCAGGGGCAGGGCCTTGAGCGTGGCGAGCAGGCCGGACAGGTTGCCGATCATCCGGCCGGACTTGCCCCGGGCCAGTTCGGCGATGTCCGGGTTCTTCTTCTGCGGCATGATCGACGAGCCGGTGGCGTAGGCGTCGTCCAGGGTGACGAAGGAGAACTCCTTCGTGGTCCACAGGATGATCTCCTCGGCGATCCGGGAGACGTCGACGCCGATCATCGCCGTCACGAACGCGAACTCGGCCGCGAAGTCGCGGGCGGCGGTGCCGTCGATCGAGTTGGCGGCGCTGGCCGAGAAGCCGAGGTCGGCGGCGACCGCTTCGGGGTCCAGGCCGAGCGAGGAGCCGGCCAGGGCGCCGGAGCCGTAGGGCGAGACGTCCGCGCGCTTGTCCCAGTCCCGCAGGCGCTCGGCGTCCCGGGACAGGGCCTGGGCGTGGGCCAGGATGTGGTGCGCGAACAACACCGGCTGGGCGTGCTGCAGGTGGGTGCGGCCGGGCATGGCCACGTCGAGATGGGCGGCCGCCTGGTCGATCAGCGCCTGCTGCAGGTCGGCGATCAGGGTGGCGATCTGCTTGGCGTGGTCGCGCAGGTACATCCGGAACAGGGTGGCGATCTGGTCGTTGCGGCTGCGGCCGGCCCGCAGGCGGCCGCCGAGCTCGGCGCCGAGCCGCTCCACCAGGCCGCGCTCCAGCGCGGTGTGGCAGTCCTCGTCGGCGACGGTGGCCACGAACGCCCCGGAGACCACGTCGACCTCCAGCGCGTCGATGCCGGCCAGCATCGCGGCCAGGTCCTCGTCGCCGAGCAGGCCGGCGCGGTGCAGCACGCGGGCGTGGGCGCGCGAGCCCGCCAGGTCGTAGCGGGCCAGCCGCCAGTCGAAGTGCACGGACGCCGACAGGGCGGCCAGCGCCTCCGACGGTCCGCCGCTGAACCGTCCGCCCCAAAGCCGCAGGGTGGGTTCCGGGCTGCTCATCATTCCTCGCCGTTTCTACCTTCGGGTTCTATCTCCTGTTACCGGCTCTGGGAGCCGGAAACGGGAGGCAGAAGCGGTTGTCAACTACAGCTGTCGTGGTGTGGCCAGGTCCCGCTTGGCCGCGATCTTCGACGGCAGGCCGAAGAGCTCGATGAAGCCCTTGGCCAGCGTCTGGTCGAAGACGTCGCCGGTGTCGTAGGTCGCCAGGTTGAAGTCGTACAGCGACTCCCCGCTGCGTCGGCCGGTGACCACCGCGCGGCCGCCGTGCAGTGTCATCCGGACATCGCCGGAGACGTGCTCGTTGGCGTCGTCGACGAACCCGTCCAGGGCCCGCTTCAGCGGCGAGAACCACAGGCCGTCGTACACCAGCTCGCCCCAGCGCCGGTCCACGCCCTTCTTGAAGCGGGCCAGATCCCGCTCCATCGTGACGTTCTCCAGCTCCTGGTGCGCCGTGATCAGCGCGATGGCGCCGGGCGCCTCGTACACCTCGCGGCTCTTGATGCCGACGAGCCGGTCCTCGACCAGGTCGATCCGGCCCACGCCCTGCTCTCCGGCGCGCCGGTTCATCTCCAGGACCGCCTCCAGCGGCGTCACCGGCCGGCCGTCGAGGGCCGTGGGCACACCCGAGGTGAAGGTGATCACGACCTCGTCGGGCTCGCGCGGCGCGGCAGGGTCCTGCGTGTACGAGTACAGGTCCTCGACCGGCCCGTTCCAGATGTCCTCCAGGAAGCCGGTCTCGACGGCCTTGCCCCACAGGTTCTGGTCGATCGAGTACGGGTTCGCCTTCGTGGTGCCCACCGGCAGCCCGTTGACCTCGGCGAAGGCGATGGCCTCATCCCGCGTCATCCCGTAGTCGCGGACCGGGGCGATGCACTTCAGATCCGGCGCCAGCGACGCGATGCCGGCCTCGAAGCGCACCTGGTCGTTGCCCTTGCCGGTGCAGCCGTGGGCGACGGTGCTCGCACCGTGCTTCTTCGCCGCGGCCGCCAGATGCTTCACGATGACCGGTCGCGACAGCGCCGACACCAGGGGATAGCGGTCCTGGTAGAGCGCGTTCGCCTTCAGGGCCGGGACGCAGTAGTCGGTGGCGAACTCGTCGCGGGCGTCGGCGACCTCCGCCTCGACCGCGCCGCACGCCAGGGCCCGCCTGCGGATCGCCTCCAGGTCCTCGCCGCCCTGGCCGACGTCGACGGCCACCGCGATGACCTCCGCGCCGGTCTGTTCGGCGATCCAGCCGATGCACACCGAGGTGTCCAGGCCGCCGGAGTAGGCCAGCACCACCTTCTCAGTCATGGCTTTCCGCTCCTCGCTACCGCTGTGGTCCGTTTCTAGTTCTCTGCCGCCGACAGCAGCTTCGCAGCCAGAGCGGCGCCACCCACGGGATCACGGCTGATCAGCAGCACCGTGTCGTCGCCGGCGATGCTGCCGAGGATCTCCGGCACCGCGGCCTTGTCGAACGCGCTGGCGAGGAACTGCGCCGCGCCCGGAGGCGTGCGCACCACCACCAGGTTCGCCGACGCCTCGGCGCTCACCATCAACTCGCCGAGCAGCCGGTTCAGCCGCTGTTCGAAGACCGGTTCGGCCTGCGCGGCCACCGGGGTGCGGTCGCCGCCCTCGGCCGGGATCGCGTAGACCAGGTTCCCGGCGCCGTCGCGGACCCGGACCGCGCCGAGTTCGTCCAGGTCGCGCGAGAGCGTGGCCTGGGTGACCGACAGCCCGTCCTCGGCCAGCAGCCGGCCGAGTTCGGCCTGCGACCGGACCGAGTGCCGTTCCAGCAGCAGGGCGATCCGCTGGTGGCGCGCGGTGCGGGTCTGCGGGACCGTGGCTTCGCTCATGGGGACTCCAACAGGAAAGCAAGAAGGGCCTTCTGCGCGTGGAGTCTGTTCTCAGCCTCGTCCCACACCACGCTCTGCGGGCCGTCTATCACCGAGGCCGAGATCTCGTAGCCGCGGTAAGCCGGAAGACAGTGCAGGACTATCGCGTCCGGGGCGGCGAGCGCCAATGCGTCGTCGTCGAGACCGTACGGCTTGAAGATCTCGGCGCGCTCGGCCTTCTCGTCCTCCTGGCCCATGGAGACCCAGGTGTCCGTGACGAGCACGTCGGCGCCGGCGCAGGCCTCCGCGGCGTCGGTGGTGAAGGTGACGGAGCCGCCGGTGGCCCCGGCGATGCGCGCGGCGTCGGCGACGATGTCCGGCCGCGGCGGGTAGCCGGCGGGTCCGGCGACCCGGACGTGCATGCCCGCGGTGGCGCCCCCGAGCAGGTAGGAGTGCGCCATGTTGTTGGCGCTGTCGCCGAGGTAGGTCATGGTGAGCCCGGCCAGGGCGCCCTTGTGCTCGCGCACCGTCTGCAGGTCGGCGAGGATCTGGCAGGGGTGGAAGTCGTCGGTCAGGGCGTTGACGACCGGGACGGCGCTGACCGCCGCGAGCTCCTGGATCCGGGACTGGCTGAAGGTCCGCCACACGATGGCCTCGACCTGCCGCTCCAGCACCTTGGCGGTGTCGCCGACCTCCTCGCCGCGGCCGAGCTGGCTGCCGGCGGCGTCGATGACCAGCGGGTAGCCGCCGAGCTGGGCGATGCCGACGCTGAACGACACCCGGGTGCGGGTCGAGGGCTTGTCGAACAGGACCGCGACGGCCTTCGGCCCGGTCAGGACCTGGTGGTCCAGCGGGGCCTTCTTGAAGACGGCGGCGAGGTCCAGGACGTGCGCCTGCTCGGCCGGGGTCAGATCGTCGTCACGGAGGAAGTGGCGGACCATTGCTCAGGCGTCCTTGTCGGTGGCTTCGGCGGCTTCAGTGGTTTCAGGGGCTTCAGGGGCTTCAGGGGCGACGGCGGCGGAACCGGCGTCGAGCAGCGCGGGCAGCGCGGCCAGGAACTCGTCGGCCTGGGCCGTGGTGAGCACGAGCGGCGGGGCCAGCCGGATGGCGTCCGGCGCCGGCGCGTTGACGATGAACCCGGCCTCCAGCGCGGCCTCGGCCACGGCGGCGGAGTACGGACCGGTCAGCATGATCGCCAGCAGCAGCCCTTCGCCGCGGACTCCGGCGACGGCCGGGTGCCCGAGCCCGGTGATGCCGGCCGCCAGGTGGGCGCCGACCTCGGTGACGTTGGCCAGGATGTCGTCCCGCTCGATGGCGTGCAGCACGGCCAGTCCGGCGGCGCAGGCGACCGGGTTGCCGGCGTAGGTGGAACCGTGCTGCCCGGGGCCGAGCAGGGTCGCGGCCCGGCCCAGGCCCACGCAGGCGCCGATCGGCATCCCGCCGCCGAGGCCCTTGGCCAGGGTGACCAGGTCCGGGACCACGCCGGCGGCGGTGTGCCCGAACCACCGGCCGGTGCGGCCGACGCCGGTCTGGATCTCGTCCACGATCAGCAGCGCGCCGTGCCGGGCGGTGATCTCCCGCGCGGCCCGCAGGTAGCCGGGCGGCGCCGGGACGACGCCCTTCTCGCCCTGGATCGGCTCGACGATGAAGGCGGCGGTGGCGTCGTCGACCGCGGCTTCGAGCGCCGCGACGTCGCCGTACGGCACGAACGTCACGTCGCCGGGCAGCGGCTCGAACGGCTCGCGGATCGCGGCCTTCCCGGTGAGCGCGAGCGCGCCCATGGTCCGGCCGTGGAACGAGCCCTCGGTGGAGACCATCTTGGTGCGGCCGGTGCGGCGCGCCGCCTTGAACGCCGCCTCGTTGGCCTCGGCGCCGGAGTTGCAGAAGAAGACCCGGGCGTCGGTGCCGTTGGCGTGGCCGAGCAGCTCCACCAGCCGCTCAGCGAGCACGATCTGCGGGGCCGAGGCGAAGAAGTTGGAGATGTGGCCGAGCGTGGTCAGCTGGGTGGTGACGGCCTGCACAATCAGCGGGTGGGCGTGGCCCAGGGCGTTGACCGCGATGCCGGCCAGCAGATCCAGGTAGCGCTTGCCGTCGGCGTCCCAGACGTAGGCGCCCTCGCCGCGCACCAGGACGCGCTGGGGCGTGCCGAAGGTGTTCATCAGGGCGTGGCCGTAGCGCTCGGTCCAGGCCGCGCCGTATCCGGGTTCGACGACCGGCAGCGTGTCGTCGCCGGTCCGCCCTGTTTCCAGCTCCGTGTCGGGCTTCGTCGTCCGGTCCGTCTTCGGGTTCGCGGCCGACCCCGTCCTCGCCACCATACTCATGCCGGCACCACCATCGTTCCGATCCCCTCGTCGGTGAAGACCTCCAGCAACAGCGCGTGCGGGACGCGGCCGTCCAGCACGTGGGCGCGCGGCACTCCCCCGCGCACGGCCCGCAGGCAGGCCTCCATCTTCGGGACCATGCCGGAGGACAGCGTGGGCAGCAGCGCGGCGAGCGCGTCGGCGCTGAGGCGGCTGATGACCTCGTCGGAGGCCGGCCAGTCCGCGTACAGGCCCTCGACGTCGGTGAGGACCACGAGCTTCTCCGCGCCCAGGCCGACGGCGAGCGCCGCGGCGGCGGTGTCGGCGTTGACGTTGTAGACGCCGGGGCCGTCGGCGGCGCGGGCGATGGACGACACGACCGGGATCCGGCCGTCGTCCAGCAGGGCGTCCAGGGCGCCGGGGTCGACGGACTCGATGTCGCCGACGCGGCCGATGTCGATCGGCGTGCCGTCGACGTCGAAGCCCTGGCGCTTGACCGCCTTCATGGTGTCGGCGTCCTCGCCGGACATGCCGACGGCGAAGGGGCCGTGGGTGTTGATCAGGCCGACGATCTCCCGCTGCACCTGGCCGGTGAGGACCATGCGGACCACGTCCATGGTCTCGTCGGTGGTGACCCGCAGGCCGCCGGCGAAGCGGTGCTCGATGCCGAGCTTGTCGAGCTGGGCGTTGATCTGCGGGCCGCCGCCGTGGACGACGACCGGGCGCAGGCCGGCGTAGCGGAGGAAGACGATGTCCTTGGCGAACGCGGCCTTGAGCTCGTCGTCGACCATGGCGTTGCCGCCGAACTTCACGACGACGGTCTTGCCGTGCAGGGCGGACAGCCAGGGCAGCGCCTCCGTGAGTATCCCGGCCTTGGCCAGGGCCTCGTGCCGGCGCGCGCCGGTGCCGGCGCTCTCGAGGGTGCTCATGAGGAGTAGGCCGAGTTCTCGTGGACGTAGCCGGGGGTCAGGTCGTTGGTCCAGACGGTGGCGGACTCCCCGCCCGCGGCGAGGTCGATGGTGACCTGGACGTCGCGGCCGGTGAGGTCGACGAGGTCGCGGTCGTCGCCGACGCCGCCGTCGCGGCAGACCCAGACGCCGTTGATGGCGACGGAGACGTGGTCGGGGTCGAAGGCGGCCTCGGTGGTGCCGACGGCGGACAGGACGCGGCCCCAGTTGGGGTCGTTGCCGTACATGGCGCACTTGAAGAGGTTGCTGCGGGTGACGGCCTTGGCGACCTGGACCGCGTCCTGCTCCGTGGCGGCGTGGACCACCTCGACGGCGATGTCCTTGGTGGCGCCCTCGGCGTCGCCGACGAGCTGGCGGGCCAGGTCGGCGCAGACCTCGGTGACCGCGTTCTGGAACTCGGCGGGGTCGGGGGTGATCTCGGAGGCGCCGGAGGCCAGGAGCAGGACGGTGTCGTTGGTGGACATGCAGCCGTCGGAGTCGACGCGGTCGAAGGTGACCTCGGCTGCGTTCCGCAGGACGGCGTCGAGGGTGTCGGACTCGACGACCGCGTCGGTGGTGACGACGACGAGCATCGTGGCCAGGCCGGGCGCGAGCATGCCGGCGCCCTTGGCCATGCCTCCGACCACGTAGCCGGTGCCGTGGGCCTCGGCGGTCTTGGCGACGGTGTCGGTGGTCATGATGGCGGTCGCGGCGGCCGGGCCGCCGTCCGCGGCGAGCGCTCCGGCGGCGGTCTTGAGGCCGGAGAGCAGGGCGTCCATGGGGAGGCGGACGCCGATCAGGCCGGTGGAGCAGACGGCCACCTCGGCGGCGGAGGTGCCGAGGAGGGCGGCGGCCTCCTCGGCGGTCTTGTGGGTGTCCTGGAAGCCGGCCGGGCCGGTGCAGGCGTTGGCGCCGCCGGAGTTGAGGACGACGGCGGTCACCGTGCCGGCCTTGAGCACCTGTTCGGACCACTGGACCGGGGCGGCCTTGACGCGGTTGGAGGTGAAGACGCCGGCGGCGGCGTGGTGGGGGCCGTCGTTGACGACCAGCGCCAGGTCGGGGTTGCCGGAGGCCTTGATGCCGGCGGCGATGCCCGCCGCGCGGAAACCTTTCGCGGAGGTGACACTCATAGTTCGGCTCCCATCCGAGCTGAGATCCCCATGGCGGCGACGATGGTGCGGCGCAGGGTGCGGGCGGCGTTGGTGAGGTGGCTGGCGGGGCTGGTGGCACTTGGGGCGTTCGCGCTGTGCGCGCCGGCCGAGGTGATGGCGGTGTTCACGGCGCGATCCCGACGGTGCTCAGGCCCGTGGTCTCCGGCAGGCCCAGGGCGAGGTTCGCGCACTGCACCGCCGCCCCGGCGGTGCCCTTGGTGAGGTTGTCGACGGCGCCGATGACGACGGCGCGGCCGGCGGCCTCGTCGACCGCGACCTGGAGCTGGATGGTGTTCGAGCCGAGCACGGCGGCCGTGGCGGGCAGCCGGCCTTCGGGCAGGAGGGTCACGAACGGTTCGTCGGCGTAGGCCTTGGTGTAGGCGTCCCGCAGCTGGTCGGACCCCACGCCTGTCTTCAGCTTCGCGGTACAGGTCGCGAGGATGCCGCGCGGCATCGGCACCAGCACCGGCGTGAAGGAGACCGTCACCGGCTCCCCCGCGATCGCGCCCAGGTTCTGTGCGATCTCCGGCGTGTGCCGGTGCACCCCCGCGATGTTGTACGCGGACACGTTCCCCATGATCTCCGAGCCGAGCAGGTTCGGCTTCAGGGACTTGCCGGCCCCCGAGGTCCCGGTGGCCGCGACCACGACCACGTCCGGCTCGACCAGGCCCGCGGCCACCGCCGGCGCCAGGGCCAGCGAGGAGACGGTCGGGAAGCAGCCGGGCACGGCCACCCGCTTGGCCGTCCGGAGCGCGGCGCGCGCGCCGGGCAGCTCGGGCAGGCCGTAGGGCCAGGTGCCGGCGTGCGGGGAGCCGTAGAACTTCTCCCAGGCCGCGGCGTCGGCCAGCCGATAGTCGGCCCCGCAGTCGACGACCAGGGTCTCCGGCCCGAGCGCCTCGGCGATGGCCGCCGACTGCCCGTGCGGCAGCGCGAGGAAGACGACGTCGTGCCCGGCCAGCACTTCCGCCGTGGTGTCGGCCACGACCCGCTCGGCCAGCGGCGCCAGGTGCGGCTGATGCTCACCGAGAAGCGAACCCGCGCTGGACCCCGCGGTCAGCGCCCCGATCTGGAACTCCGGATGCCCGAGCAGCAGGCGGAGCAGCTCCCCGCCCGCGTAGCCGGTCGCGCCGGCCACCGCCGCCGTGAATGTCATGTGCATGAGAATACGGAATACTGGAACTGTATGCAAAGCGCCGTCTCGGAGGATGGACCGGACCGCCGACGGGGCGGCGAAGGCGGCGGACTACCGCTGTAGCCAGGGAAACGCGAGCTCCGGGGGGCACTCCTCATTGCTTACCTTGGCTGGTTCGCGGAAGTGGTGCCAGGTCCGATCGCATTCGCGTTGGCTGGCACAGCCGTGGTTCAAGCCGTCTTCAAGCGCGCCGGTCGGGTTTACGCGGTCGGCGCATTGCTGGCGGCGCAACGCCACGGATCGGGGCTAGAAACGGTCCGCCCCAGCCGACAACGCCGCGACGATGTCCTCCCGCTCCAACGACGCGGCGCACCAGGCGAAGTGGCCGTCCTGTGCTGACAGGGCCCGTGGCCAGGTGTCGCCGCCGGACCGCATGGCCCGCGGCTCGTCGACGACCGGCAGGTCGCGGGCAGCGGGGCCGCCGGGAATCGTGCGCAGCGCGGCCAGCACCTCCATCACACACGCGCGGCCCTGTTCAACCGAAACGGCGCCGTCGGCCAGGCGCTCGCGCAGCGTCGTGCCGGTCAGCTTCCGCTCGACTGTCACCGCCTGGCCGGGGGCGTCACCGTCGAGGACGCCGACCTCGAGGATCTCGGGGAACCTGACCGGCGACGGGTTCGCGCCCAGCTCCCTATAGAACGCCTGAAGCACGCCGAGCTCCTCAGGCCGGCGTCGGAACCACACCTTCCCGACCACGTCGTCCCCGAGGTCGTAGACGATGCCCTCCATACCCCGGCCCAGGACTCCACCGAAGCCGTAGCCGCGTTCTGTGAAATACCGCTCTTCGGCACCCGTGTCCCCAGTCACGCGGGGATGCTATCGAGCAGACCCTCTCCGAGCTGCCGAATTGCCCCTTCCATGTTCAGTCCAATACTGTCCGTGTCCATGTCAGGGGTACGGTTCGGCATCCTGGGTCCGCTGCTCGTCGAGGATTCCACCGGACCGCGCCCGATCGCCGCGGCCCGCCAACGCGCGCTGCTCGCGGCCCTGCTCCTGACCGCGCCGCGGCCCGTCGCCGCCGCCGATCTCGCCGACCAGGTGTGGAACCTGGAGCCCCCGGCCGGGGCGGCGGGGACGCTGCACAGCTATCTCAGCCGCCTGCGGACCGCGCTGGGGCCGCTCGGCGACCGCATCAGGACCCACAGCTCCGGCTACACCGTCGAGTTCGAGACCGGCGAGCTGGACGCCGACGTGTTCCGCACACTGCGCGACCAGGCCCGCGCCGCGGTGGCGAGCGGGGATCTCGCCGCCGCCGCGACCGCCTACAACGAGGCGCTCGGGCTGTGGCGGGGCGCACCGCTCGCCGACGTGCCGGGCGGACCGTGGCGTGACGACGCCGTCCGCTACTGGGACGAGCAGGAGCTGGCGACCCGCGAGGAGTTGTGCGAGGTCGAGGTGCAGCTCGGGCGGGCCGCCGCTGTGATCCCGCGGTTGCGGGTGCTGGTCGCGGAGAACCCGTTCCGGGAGCGGCCCGCGGCCCTGTTGCTGCAGGCGCTGGCCGCGGACGGTCGGCGGGCCGAGGCGCTGGCCGAGTACCAGCGAGTGCGGCGGGTGCTTGTCGAGGAGGCCGGCATCGAGCCCGGGGAGCAGCTGCGGGCCGCCTTCCACGAGATCCTGCGCGAGGACGAGGACCGTCGGCCGGCCGCGCCGCACCTGCTCCCGGCCGGGGTCGCCGACTTCACCGGGCGCGAGGAGCAGCTCGCCGCCGTGGCGGAGGCGCTCACGGCGGCCGAGCCGGGCGATCCGGCCCCGGTCGTGGTGGTCACGGGGCCGGGCGGCGTCGGCAAGACCTCGTTCGCGGTGCGCCTGGGACAGCGGCTGCGCTCGGAGTTCCCGGACGGCCAGGTGTTCGTGCGGCTCGGCGGGCTGCGCGCGCCGCGGCGGCCGGGCGAACTGGTCGCCGAGGTGCTGCGGGCGCTGGGCGTCACCGAGTTCCCAGGCGACGCGGACAAGCGCTCGGCGCTGCTGCGCACCACGCTGGCCGACCGCCGGGTGCTGCTGGTGCTGGACGACGCCACCGACCCGGCTCAGATCCGCCGCCTGCTGCCGGCCGGCGCGCCGGCCGCGGTGGTGGTCACCACCCGGCGTCGGCTGCCGGGCCTGCCGGGCCAGGTGCCGGTGGAACTGGGCAGCCTGCCGACGGAGCAGGCCGCCGCCATGCTCGCCCGCATCATCGGCGCCGACCGGGCCGCGGCCGAGCCGGAGGCGCTGGTCCGCCTGGCCGAGGCGTGCGGCGGCCTGCCGATCGCGCTGCGGATCTGCGGCGCGCGGCTGGCGCAGCGGCGGAACCGGAGCGTGGCGTCGCTGGTCGCGCGGCTGGAGACGGTCGGGCGGCGGTTGGAGGGCATCGACGCGCTGGACGAGGATGCCGACGCGCTCGGCGACACCGGAGTTGGAAACGGCATCGTGGAACCGGGAGCTGGAGACCGGCCCGAGACCGACCCCGCCGATCGCTCCGCCCTGCGCGGTCCGCTGGAGGAGAGCTACCGCGCCCTCGACTACGGCGCCACCGGTCGCGACGTCGACTTGGCGCGCGCCTTCCGGCTGCTGAGCCTGATCGGCGGCGAGCGCTTCAGTCTTCCGGCGGCCGCGGCGGTGCTGGACGTCGACGAGTTCGACGCCGACTCCGCGGTGGAGCACCTGGTCGAGGTGTCGCTGCTGGAGGCTGCGGGGTCGGACCGGTTCGCGTTCCATCCGCTGATCCAGGAGCTGGCTCGGGAGCACGCGCGGGCGAGTGACGGCGCCGGCGAGCGGGCCGCGGCGCTGGGGCGCTGGACGGCGTGGTGCCTGGCCGTGGCCGCGGCGGCGGATCATCTGTTCAACCCGAACCGTCCCAAGCTGGCGTGGGAGGCCTGGATCCCGCGTGGCGGCCCGGTGCCCTTCGACGGGCTGCCCGAGGCCGGCGACTGGTTCGACCGGGAGTCGGCGGGTCTGCTGGAGGCGGTGACGACGGCGGCCGGCAACGGCGACCACGCCACCGCCGCCGCGCTCCCTCTGGTGCTGCTGCACGGTTTCCGCATCCGGGGACGGGTGGAAGAGCTCGAGGAGCCGCTGCGGGTGGCGGTCGCGTCGGCGGTGGCCCTCGGCGAGGCGGAGGTGGCGGGTGTCCAGTTGAACAACCTCGCCATCGTCTACGGCGCGCTCGGGCGCTTCGACGAGGCCATCGCCACGTTCGCGGAGGCCGTTGCGCACTACGAGAAGGCCGGGCTGGCCGAGCGGGTGGCGCAGGCCCGCATCAACGCGGCGATCACGGTCGCGCAGAGCGGCCGGCCCGGCGAGGCCGCCGAGCGGTTGCAGTCGTCGCTGGCCGAGATCGAGGGTCTGCCGGAGACTCCGCTGCTGGCCAGCATGCGGGTGTCGGTGCTGCTCGCGCTGGCCGAGTCGCTGCGGGACTCCGGGCAGCCGGAGCGGGCGTTGGCGGTGTATCCGCGGCTGCTCGCCGAGGCGGAGGCCGCCGGCGACACCCCGCGGCTGGCCATCGCCTGGGGCAACTTCGGCAAGCTCCACGTCAAGGACGGCCGGCCGGAGGAGGGCATCGGCTCCATCGAGAAGGCGCTGGAGCTGCACCGGTCGATCGGCAACCACGACGGTGAGGGCTACGCGCTGTGGGCGCTCGGCGAGGCCCAAGCGGCCCTGGGCCGGGTCGACGACGCCCGCCGGACGTGGGTCCGGGCCCGGGAGATCTTCCAGCGGCTGGGGCGGCAGGGCTTCGCCGCGGACCTCACGCGCGAGATCGCCGGTCTCGTCGAGCTCGCCGAGCTCGACGAGCACAGTGCGGAGGACGGCCTCGCCACAGAGGACGACCGCGCCGCGGAGTGAGTTCGGGATGAGCTCCGGCCCGGGCCCGGACTGAGTACAGGAACGATCTCGGCCTGAGCACCGACCCGATCCCGTCCCCGTTCCGATCCCGGCCCCCGTCCCGCGTCCCCGAACCGCCGGCCCCGGGAGCCGACCGCGTTCGGCCGACCCCCTCGACCGGCCCAACCCGCGGCGTCCACCAAGATCGCAGTCTGCCCGCCGCCCCACGACGGGCAGACTGCGCGCTTATGGACCCCCCGGGTCCTGCCAGCCCCCGATACGGAATCTCGCAGAACCCCTCCCGGCCAGGTCCCCGACGGTGTTCCCTGGTTGACATCAATTCTCAACGCCGAGGCTTGCGTTTGGCTTGCGCCGGATGTGCGCCGACGCAAGGAGCGAGGGGAGACACGGTGATCATCGCTAGGACCGCCGCTTGCGGCACTGCGAGCCGCTGTCGCGCAATGGGGAGGCACCACGCGCCGGGTTCCAGGCGGAGCCCGGCCGGCGCCGGCCTCCGGGGAAATCGGTTGCCCGGCGGATCAAAGGTCTGAATCATCGGCCCCCGTGACTGAATCCACCGCCCTCCCCGGAGTCCTGATCATCACGGGTATGCCCGGCGCCGGGAAGTCGACCATCGCCCAGCTCGCCGCCGAGAAGCTGAACCGGTCCGCACGGATGGACGGCGACGTCGTCAACCGGTTCGTGATCGGCGGCCGGGTCTGGGCCCTGGGCGAACCCGCCGACGAGGCCGCGCGCCAGGTCGAGCTGTGCAACCGCAACCTGTGCGCGCTGGCGGCCAACATGGCCGACGCCGGCTTCACCGCGCTGATCGACTGGGTCATCCCGAACCGCGAGCAGTTCGACCTCTTCATCGAGCTGCTCGCGCCCCGGCCGGTCATGTTCGTGGTCCTGGCCCCGGGCATCGCGGCGTGCCGGTACCGCAACACGATCAGGCATCCGGACCAGCAGTTCCACTTCGAGGGCTACGACGTCCTGGAGGCCGCGATGCGCCGCGAGCTCGGGGACGTCGGCTGGTGGTTCGTCTCCTCGGAGCTGAGCCCCGAGGAGACCGTCGACCGGATCCTGCGCGACGCACCGCGGCGGGCCCTGGTGGCGTAGCGCGCCCCCGGGACACGGAAACGCCCGGCCGAGGCGAGCCCGGCCGGGCGTTTCCAGCACCTGTTTCCAGCACCTGTCTCCAGCTCCCGTTCCCGTTTCCAGCTCCGGGATCCAGAAGCCGTTTCTAGCTCCGCAGCACCGCGCCGGTCCGCGCGGCCGCCAGCGCCACCGCCTCCTCGCGTGCCGCGCTCGCCTCCTCCGCGGTCAGCGTCCGGTCCTCCGCCCGGAACCGCAGCGCGAAGGCCAGGGACTTGCGGCCCTCGCCGATCCGCTCGCCGGTGTAGACGTCGAACAGCCTCAGCGACTCCAGCAGCGGGCCCGCGCCCTCGCGCAGCGCCGCCTCCACCGCGTGCTCCGGCACCGAGGCGTCCACGACCAGTGCCACGTCCTGGGTGGCGACCGGCATCGAGGAGATCCGCGGCGCCTGCGTCAGCACCTCCTCGGCCGGGATCATCCGGTCCAGTTCGAGCTCCAGGGCGGCGGTGCGGGGCGGCAGGCCCAGTTCGGCGACCACTCGGGGGTGCAGCTCGCCGGCGTGGCCGACCAGACGCCCGTTCACCGCCAGCCGGGCGCAGCGGCCCGGGTGCCAGGGCTCGTGCTGGTCCTGGGTGACCTCCAGGTCGACCCGGCAGGCGTCGGCGATGATCCGCGCCGCCTGGATCGCGTCCTGCCAGCCGGCCGGGCGCCCGGCGCCCCACCAGCCGGCCGGCTCGCGCAGGCCGGACAGCACCACGGCGACCCGCCGCGGCTGGTGCGGCAGCGCCGCGTCCAGGGTGGCCAGCTCCTCGTCGGTGGGACGGCGCTCGACCGTGAGCCGGGGCGCCACCGGGGCGGCGTCCCGCTTCGGACGGAACACCAGGCCCTGCTCGAACAGCGCCAGGTCGCCGGAGCCGCGGCCGACGTTGCGCCGCAGCGCCGCCAGCAGCCCGGGCAGCAGCGTCGTGCGCATCGACGGCTGCTCCTCGGAGATCGGGTTCGCCAGCGGCACGGTGTTGCGCCGCGGGTCGTCCTCCGGCAGGCCGAGCGCGTCCAGGTCGGCCGGCCCGAGGAACGGGTAGGCGATCACCTCGACGTAGCCGGCCGAGGCCAGCGCCGTGCCGACCCGGCGGCGGATCCGCTGGGCGTGGCTGTAGCCGGTGCCCGCGCCGGCCCTGGGCAGCGTCGAGGGCAGCCGGTCGAAGCCCTCCAGCCGGATGACCTCCTCGGCCAGGTCGTTCGGGTCGCGCAGGTCCGGGCGCCAGCTCGGCGGCGTGACCACCAGGTCGTCGTCGCCGGAGGGCGCCAGGTCGCACCCGACCTGGGTGAGACGCGTCTCGACCTCCTCGCGGGTGTAGTCCACACCCGCGACCCGGCCCGGGTACGTCCACGGGATCGTCATCGGCGCCGGCCGCGTCGCCGCGCCGACCACCGTCACGCCCGCGTCGGCGGTGCCGCCGGCCAGCTCGACCAGCAGGTCCACCACGCGCTGCGCCGCCGCCGCGGCGGTGGCCGGGTCCGCGCCGCGCTCAAAGCGCTTGGACGCCTCGGAGAACAGCTTGTGCCGCCGCACGGTGCGCGCGATCGACGTCGCCTCGAAGTGCGCGGCCTCGATCACCACCTCGGTGGAGCCGTCGTGGATCTCGGTGGACGCGCCGCCCATCACGCCGGCCAGGCCGATCGGCCCGGAGTCGTCGGTGATCAGCAGGTCCGCCGGGTCCAGCTGCCGCTTGGCGCCGTCCAGCGTCTCCAGCACCTCGCCGGCCCGGGCCCGCCGCACCACGATCGCCCCGGACAGCCGCTGCCGGTCGTAGGCGTGGATCGGCTGGCCCAGCTCCAGCATCACGTAGTTGGTGACGTCGACGATCAGCGAGATCGGCCGCATCCCGGCCATCTGCAGCCGCCGCTGCATCCACAGCGGCGACGGCGCCTGCGGGTCGATGCCGGTCACGATCCGAGCCACGAACACGTCGCAGCCGGCCGGGTCCTCGACCACCACGGGGTAGCCGCCGTCGTTCGCCTCCGGCGTCGCCAGCCCGGCCGGGTCCTGGAACGGCACCCCGAACCCGATCGCCGCCTCGCGCGCGATCCCGCGCAGCGACAGCGCGTATCCGCGGTCCGGGGTGATCTCGAACTCGATGACCTCGTCGTCCAGGCCCAGATAGGCGATCGCGTCGGCGCCCACCGGCGACTCCGCGGGCAGCACGATGATGCCGCTGTGGTCGTCGCCCAGGCCCAGTTCGCGCGCCGAGCAGATCATGCCGTCGGAGTCCCGGCCGTAGGTCTTGCGCGCGGCGATCCGGAAGTCGCCGGGCAGCACCGCGCCGGGCAGCGCGACCACGACGTGGTCGCCGACCGCGAAGTTGCGGGCGCCGCAGACGATCGACTGCGGGTCCGCGGCCGAGCCCGGCCCCTCGGCCGCCGCCGTGACGACGACGCGGCAGTGCCGGATCGGCTTCTTGAACTCGGTCAGCTCCTCGATGGCGACGACCTCGCCGACGACCAGCGGCCCGGTCAGGCCCTCCCCGGCGTGCTCGATGGTCTCCAGCTTGCCGCCGCCGGTGTCGGTCAGCTTGTCCGCGACCGCGAACGCGGTGGTCCCGTCCGGCAGCGCAACGTAGTCCTGCAGCCAGGAGTAGGGGACGCGCATCAGATCTCCATCCCGAACGGGAGCGTGAAGCGCACGTCTCCCTCGATCATGTCCCGCATGTCCTGGACGTTGTTCAGGAACATCAGGCTCCGCTCAAGGCCCATCCCGAAGGCGAACCCGCTGTAGCGCTCGGGGTCCACGCCGCACGCGATCAGAACGCGCGGGTTGACCATGCCGCAGCCGCCCCACTCGATCCAGCCCTCCGAACCGCAGGTGCGGCACGGGTTCTCGGGGTCGCCCACCGAGGCGCCCTTGCACACGAAGCACTGCAGGTCGACCTCGGCCGACGGCTCGGTGAACGGGAAGAAGTGCGGACGCAGGCGGGTGACCACGCCGTCGCCGAACATGGCGGTGGCCCAGTGGTCCAGGGTGCCCTTCAGGTCCCCCATCGTCAGGCCCTCGTCGACGGCCAGGCCCTCGATCTGGCTGAACACCGGGGTGTGCGTGGCGTCGAGCTCGTCGGTGCGATAGGTGCGCCCCGGGGAGACCACGTAGACCGGGGCGCCCTGCGCCAGCAGCGTGCGCGCCTGGACCGGGGAGGTGTGGGTGCGCAGCACCAGGCCGCTGGCCGTGTTCTCGCCCCCGGCGCCGTCCTCCTTGCCGGCCACGAAGAACGTGTCCTGCAGGTCGCGCACCGGGTGGTCCGGCGGGAAGTTCAGCGCGTCGAAGTTGTACCACTCGGCCTCGACCTCGGGGCCGTCCACCACCTGGTAGCCCATGGCCACGAAGATGTCCGCGATCCGCTCCTGGATCGTGGTCAGCGGGTGCCGGGCGCCGCGCGGGGCGCGGTCCCACGGCAGGGTGACGTCCACCGCCTCCTCGATGAGGACGCGGGCGTCCCGCTCGGCCTCCAGCTGCTCCTGCCGCTCGGCCAGCGCCTGCTTCACCGCGCCGCGGGCCTCGCCGATGCGCTTGCCGGCCTCGGCGCGCGCGGCCGGCGGCAGGGCGCCGATCTCGCGGTTGGCCAGGGCCAGCGGGGCGCGGTCGCCGGCCACGGCGATCTTCACCTGGTGCAGTTCGTCCAGCGTCGCCGCCGCGGTGATCGCGGCGAGCGCGTCGGCCCGGTGGCGGGCGACCTCGTCCGGCTTCACCGCCTCGACTTCCACCGGGTCGTACGACTTGTTCGGTGCCGACATGTTGTTGACGTCTCCAAGGATTCACGGCCCCGCGAGCTCAGCAGGGCACAGCCGAGTCTAGAGGGGGTATCGGGCGAACACGGATTCCGCCCGCGCTGTGACACGGCGCGAGTAGGCGAACAGGCGGAAAGACGTTCGGGAACGCGGAGCAGCCCGCGCGTCGGGCCGGGGCGGCCCTACGCGACGGGCAAGGTAAATCGGAAGCGGGCGCCACCGGTGGCGGCGTTCCCGGCGGACACCACACCGCCGTGGGCTTCCACGAGCCCCTTCACGATGGAGAGGCCAAGGCCGGTCCCGCCCCGGCGGCCACCCCGGAAGAACCGGGTGAAGACGCGAGTGAGCTGGTCCTCCGGGATCCCGGGACCTTCGTCGCTCACCGCAACCGCCACGCTCGACACACCTTCAGTATGGAGACTGTCCGGGTGGGACCGGTCGTCCTCGGCCCGAGCCTCGATTGTGACAGTTCCTCCGCCGTGGCGCACGGCGTTTTCCAGAAGATTGGCCAGTACTTGGCGGAGTTTGTCCGGGTCGGCGGAGACCGCGGGCAGCCCGCGCGGAACCTGGATGCGGAACGTCTCCTCCGGCACGCCCTGCGCCACGCAGGCCCGCACCTGATCGGTGATCAGCTCGTGCAGGTCGACCGGGACGCGGCGCAGCTCCATCCGGCCGGAGTCCAGGCGCGCGACGTCGAGCAGCTCGGCGATCAGGCGGACCACGCGGTCGGCGTCGGCGTCGACGGTCTGGAGCATCATGCGCTTCTGGTCGTCGGTGAACCGGTCCCAGCGCGCCAGCAGAGTCGCGGTGAAGCCCTTGACGCTGGTCAGCGGGGAGCGCAGCTCGTGGGCGACGGTGGCGATCAGGTCGGCCTGCCGGCGGTCGCGACGGCGGCGCAGCTCGGTGCCGCGCAGGGCCAGCACGAGGCCGGTGACCGGGGTGGAGCGGCCGTCGCGGCGCAGGTAGCGGGCGGTGACGAGGAGTTCGGTGCCGGTCTCGGGGTCGATCGCGGCGGCATCGGAGAGGAGAGGAATGCGCGTATCAGGACCGGCATCAGCGCCGATGTCAGCGTCGGCATCCCCGTCGGCACCGGCACCGTCGCCGGGCATCAGCCACAGCGGTACCTCGGGATGCCCGGTCCTTATGCTCAGCCCGCCGTAGGGGTCGGTGAGGCGCCACCAGTCGCGGCCGTCGGAGGTGCGCAGGGGCAGCACCTCGGTGAAATCGCGGCCCAGCGCGTCGTCCGCGGCGATGCCGGTGAGGGCCGAGGCCGCGCGGTTGAAGACCCGCACCACGCCGCCGTCGTCGGCGGCGACGAACCCGTCCGGGAGGTCGTCGGGCACCAGCAGGCCGTCGAGCGCGCCGGCGAACAGGCGCATGCCGCGCCCCGCCTCGCGTGCCCCGACCGATACGGTCACCTGACGGTCCTCCTGCCTGCCCGCGCCGTCCTCGCGCTGTGCGTCTTTTGCGTCACCTTCCGTCGATCCGCCACACTATCGTTCCGCCGCGACGGATCACGGGCTACCGGTGGCGGGCCATTCGCCACGGTGACCGCCTGCGGACTCGGGAGGGACTCGCGAGGGACGCTCAGCGCTGCGCCCGGGCAGAGGAATATAAGCACACTGCTGCCGCCGTCGCCAGGTTGAGGCTTTCGGCGCGGCCGTGGATGGGCACCCGCACCGCCTCGTCGGCCAGGCCCAGGAGCTGCTCGGGCAGACCCCAGGCCTCGTTGCCGAACAGCCAGCAGGTGGGCTGCGCCAGGCGGCCGGCGTCCAGCTCGTCGTCCAGGTCGGCCGCGCCGGTCCCGTCCGCGGCGAGAATCCTCAAGCCCGCCTCACGCAGAGCGCCGACGGCGTCCTCGGCGGTGACGCCGACGGCCACCGGGACGTGGAAGAGGCTGCCGGCCGAGGCGCGCACCGCCTTGGGGTTGTAGACGTCGACCGACTCGGCGGTGACCACGACCAGGTCGGCACCGGCGGCGTCGGCGCAGCGGAGCACCGTGCCGGCGTTGCCGGGATCGCGGACGTGGGCCAGGATCGCGACCAGCTTCGGCCGGTGCGCGGCGAGGTGCGCCTCCAGCGGCACGTCCAGGAAGCGGCACACGCCGATCAGACCCTGCGGCGTGACGGTCTCGCTCAGCGACGCGACCAGCTCGGGGGTGGCCGGAGTGATCTTCGCACCCTGTCGGCGGGCGGCGGCGACGATGTCGTCGTGGCGGTCCGCGGCCTCGCGGGTGGCGAACAGCTCGACCAGCACGCCGTCCAGGTCGGCGGCCTCGCGGACGGCCTGCGGCCCCTCGGCCAGGAAGAGTCGCTGTCTACTTCGATACGACCGCGAGGCGAGCCGCCGGGCCGCCACCGCGCGGGGTGCGCGCTGGTTGGACAGCTCGGGACTCGCCTCGCTCATCGCTTACCGTGCCGATCCTCGAGGTGGGGCTTCAGATCGGAAGGCTGCTCAGGCCGCGGCCTTGGGCGCGTTCACGTCGGAGGGCAGCGCCTTCTTCGCGACGTCGACCAGGGCGCGGAAGGCCTCGGCGTCGTTGACGGCCAGCTCGGCCAGCATCTTGCGGTCGACCTCCACGTTCGCCAGGTGCAGGCCCTGGATGAAGCGGTTGTAGGTCATGCCCTCGGCGCGGGCGGCGGCGTTGATGCGCTGGATCCACAGCCGGCGGAAGTCGCCCTTGCGGTCCTTGCGGTCGCGGTAGGCGTAGACGAGGGAGTGGGTGACCTGCTCCTTCGCCTTGCGGTACAGCCGCGAGCGCTGGCCGCGGTAACCGGCGGCCTGCTCGAGGACGACGCGGCGCTTCTTCTGGGCGTTCACTGCCCGCTTGACGCGTGCCATTGTTCTATCTCCTGCTCAGTAACTAGGTCGGGGGGCGTTGCGACGCGGGGCGCCTCAGCGGCCGAGCAGCCGCCGGACGCGCTTGACGTCGGACTTGGCGACCTCGACCTCGCCGGTCAGACGGCGGGTCAGCTCCGAGGACTTGCGCTCGAAGTTGTGGCGCATGCCGGTCTGGCCGCGCATGATCTTGCCCGAGCCGGTCACCTTGAAACGCTTCTTGGAACCGCTGTGGGTCTTCTGCTTCGGCATGGCGCCGCTTCTCCTTCACATGGGGCGGATCCGTGGGGGTGTCCCCGCACGGATCCGCTCTCGCTCTACGCTCCGGCCGGCCGCCGCGCTGGATTCAGCGTCGGGCGGCTCCGGCCCGGAGCCCGTCCGGCCTGACCGGGGTCAGGACTGCTCTTCTGTCGCGGCGTCGGCGGCCGGCTCGGCGGCGGTCGCCGTCGTCGCCGACTCGGCACCCGGAGCCTCGGCCTCCGCGGGCGGGGCCTCGGACTCGGCGGCCGGGCCGCCGGCCTTGCGCTGCTCCTTGGCCGCGCGGGCCTCGGCCATCGCCTCGGTCTTCTTCTTGTGCGGGCCGAGGACCATGATCATGTTGCGGCCGTCCTGCTTCGGCGCGAACTCGACGAAGCCGAGCTCGGCCACGTCCTCGGCGAGCTTGCTCAGCAGCCGCCGGCCGAGTTCGGGCCGGGACTGCTCCCGACCGCGGAACATGATGGTGATCTTGACCTTGTCCCCGGCCTTCAGGAACCGCACCACGTGACCCTTCTTGGTCTCGTAGTCGTGCGGGTCGATCTTCGGGCGGAGCTTCATCTCCTTGATGACCGTGTGCGCCTGGTTCTTGCGCGCCTCACGGGCCTTCAGGGCGGACTCGTACTTGTACTTGCCGTAGTCCATGACCTTGACGACCGGCGGGCGCGCGGTCGCGGCGACCTCGACCAGGTCGAGATCCTGCTCCTGAGCCAGCCGGAGCGCGTCCTGGATCGACACGATGCCGACCTGCTCACCGTTGGGGCCGACCAGCCGCACTTCGGGAACGCGGATCCGGTCGTTGATACGGGGCTCAGTGCTGATGGGGCCTCCTACGTTTTGGGCTCTTCGCCCGGCTCTGTTCGGTACGCGGCTCCTGCGCGGAAAACACAAAAGCCCCGCACGACATGCATGCGAGGCTCCACCACCGGACTGACCGACACTCGGAACGCGCTACCCTTCGGCGTGTACGCCGACGGACGCAGCCCCGAGTGTGAGGCTGTGTGACCGGAACCCGTCCGCCCGAGGGCTGACCAGGTGGGAGATGGATCTCCGCTTGCGGATCGGGGCACACACGAGCATGCCCGGATCGGTCGTGGAACCGATACTAGCAGCTTCCGCGGGGCGGCCGTGACACGAGGTCACCGACCACGGCGTGGGAAGCTGGACCGGCACAGGACAGATCCGCCGCAAGGAGCCGCAGTGACCGACAACACCCCCAGCGCCTCGGACATTCCCGCCGCCGACGCGATCGGCACCCTGGCGGACGACCTGGGAGCCGACCTGGGAGCCGACCTCGAAGCCGACCTGGCCGAGCAGCGCGACCTGGCGGACGTCCCGGCGGTCGAGGTCATCGGCACCCTGGCGGTGCACCTGATGAGCGCGGCCGCGGTGAAACTCGGCCTGGCC
Organism: Catenulispora subtropica; assembly: GCF_039531675.1. Classification (NCBI taxonomy): domain Bacteria; kingdom Bacillati; phylum Actinomycetota; class Actinomycetes; order Catenulisporales; family Catenulisporaceae; genus Catenulispora; species Catenulispora subtropica. The sequence continues at coordinate 70,834 of NZ_BAAAQM010000041.1, read as the reverse complement.
GAGAACGGCGAGGCCGACCTGGACCTGGACGAGGCCCGCAAGCTGATCACCGCACTGGCCGGCCTGATCACCGCGGCCGCCCCGGAGATCGGCTCACAGCACGCCGCACCGCTGCGGGACGGTCTGCGGACGCTGCAGCTGGCGTTCCGCGAAGCGTCGCCGTACCCGGACGAGCCGGGGCAGGGGCCGGGCGAGAAATTCACCGGGGCGGTTTACGCGCGGTCGTAGGTTCGGGCTCCTGGAGGGACCGTGGGGTCTTTGCTGAAAGGATCCCACCGTGACGCTTGCGTGGATACCTCTGGCCTCAGGGCGCGACATCGAACTGAATCGCTTGGAGATCTTCTCGACGTACGGCGGGATGCTCGAGGGCTATCCCTGCGCGTTGATCAACGACCGGCTGCTTTCGGCGCTGTCCAAGCGACCTGAGAGCCCCTTCTGGACACCTCCGGTGCACGTGATCACACCGCCGCGCAGCTACCCCGAGCCAAAGGCGGCACGGGCGTTCGGGCCCGTCGAGGTCCTGCCCGGGACGTACTGCCGTGGCGCGTTTCAATCGGACCGCGTCGACGAGCGACTCGACGACGTGCTCTACCGGTCGTACCTCACCGTGGTCTGGTTCCAGGAAGGACTTGACGGGACGGTTGCCGACTTCGTCACCGCCGCCTTATCCAGCCTCCAGTGGGAGCAGTTCGCCGAGGACAGCGAGTTGTAGCCCCGTTTTCAGCTCCCGAGGAAGCGGCCGCGTCGCGTTCTACGCCGGGCTCGCGCCGTCTTCGCCTGCGTTCCCCTCGGCCTCGGCCTTCTCCAGCACGGCCGCGAAGGCCCGCACCGCCGCCGGCTCAACCTCCAGGAACGACGGCAGCCCGAGGTCGACGAGCACGATCTCCGCGCCCTCCGCCTTCGCCGCCGCGCAGGCCCGCGGGAACGGCACCGGCATGGGCCGTGCCTCCGCGTTCCAGGCCGCGAGGGCCGCCACCGATGTGAAGACCGGCATGGCGCGCGTGCCGTCCGGCGCGACCAGTGTCACCAGGGCCATGTCGCTGTTCTTGTCCCGCCGCAGGTTCCTTCCCTGCTCGTCCTCGACCTCCTCGGCCTCGCCGAGCACCGCCACGATCGGCGCCAGCACCCGCGCGTTGAGCAGGTAGCCGTAGGCGTGCTCGACGGCTGCCTCCCCGCGCCCCTGCGCCTCCAGGACGGCCAGCAGGGCGGGATCCGCGGTGCCGTTGTCGTCGGGGAAGGCGGAGGGGGCGATGGTGCGTCCGGCGAAGTCGGTCATGGAGTCGACTGTAGTCGGGGCCGGCGGGTCCGCTTGCGCGGGTGCGTCAGCCTGCGCGGGCGGGCCGGCGGACTCGGTCGGCTCGGTGGACTCGGTCGGTGCGGTCGGCTCGGTCGGCGCGATGTCAGCCGTCTGCCAGCTAGGTGTATTAGTCGACAAGGCGATAGTTGACGCCGATCCCACGCTGGGAAAGGCGCCAGCCCATCCGGCGCCGACCGGTCGGACGGGTCCGACGGGTCCCATCGGTCCCATCGGTCCTGGCCCGGCCAGCCCGACCATCCCGCCGCCGCCCGTCGTCATGGCGGCGGCAGCCCGGGCTTCCCGGGCTTTCCTCCGTCCCCGAACCACCATCCATCCGGCGAGCAGCAGCGAACCGGTGCCCGCGATCGCGGCGTCGGCGATCCCGCGCTCCCGCCGGCTCAGCCCACCGAGCTGCTGGTCCGCGACCGTCTCGGGTCCGTAGCCGAAGTACTTCGGCCCCTTGTACGCCCCGGGGGTCGGCGTCGCCGGCTCGCCCGCGACGCCCGCGGCCGCCTTCAGGGCGGCGACCGGGTCGACGATGCCGTTGCCGAACTGGTCGTCGTGGCCGAGGGCCGGGCGGTGGGAGGCGGTGTCCTTGACGATCTGCGCGACCTGCAACGGGCTCAGGGCGGGGTTGGCCGAGCGGATCAGGGCCACCACGCCCGCGACGTACGCGCAGGCCGGGCTCGTGCCGCTGCCGACCAGGGTGTCGGTGCCGATCAGCGGGCCGAACTCGTCGTAGGCGCCGGTTCCCGCGTCGTCGACCGGCAGCGCCTGCGGGATGTCCACGCCCGGTGCGGCGACCGCGACGTCCCAGCCGGTTGAGGAGAACGACGCGCGCTTGCCGAAGCGGTCCACGGCCGCGACGCCGATGACCCCGCGCTCACCGGCCGGGTACTCGGTGACGTCCCTCGCCGGGTCCCGGCCGCCGTTGCCCGCCGCGACCACCACGGACACGCCGTGCGCGAGCGCGTAGCGGACCGCGTCGGCCTCGTGCGTGGTGTCGCTGTCCGCGCCCTCGACGGTGCCGCCGAGCGACATGCTGATCACCTGTGCGCCGTGGTCGACGGCGTAGCGGATGCCTTCGGAGATGGGTGTGTGCGACAGCTCCAGCAGTCCGCGGTCCGGGCTCTCGTCGTCCCGGATCACCCGCACCGAGAGGATCTTCGCCTCCGGCGCCACGCCCATCACGCCCGCGCCGTTGCCGGGTCCGTGGCCGTGCCCGGCGATCACGGACGCCATCCCGGTCCCGTGCACGCCCCACTGCGCGTCGCCCGGCTTCTCCTTGCCCCCGACCAGGTCCGGGCCGGTCGTGACCTGCCCGGTGAGGTCGGCGCGGGTCCCGACGACGCCGGTGTCCAGCACCGCGACCGTGACCCCGGCGCCCTTGGTGGTCTTCCAAGCCTGCGGCAGGTTCAGGAACCCGATCGGCCACTGCGCGTCGCGCACCGCGTCGGCGTGCGCGGCCGGAGCCGCGACGACCACCGGGAGCACGGAGGCGGCCGCCAAGGCCGCGATCCGACGCAGAATCCCCTGCACAGAGGTCCTCCCCGTTTCCCGCTCCGGAGCGGCGTTCACTGCTTCTTCCCGGCCTCGTCGAACTGCGCGGCGAAGCTCTGCGACAGCCCCAATGCCGCCTGCACCGGCGGCGAGTCGGCATTCAGCGATTTGACGGTCCCCACCCGCAGTTGCCCGTCCATGGTGCCGGGGCGGCCGTCGGCGAACGCCGAGACCACGTACACCAGGTAGGAGCCGTCGAGGGAGGACTGGGAGTTCCAAACCGTGCGCTGCTGGTCGGTCCACGTGGCCGCCGCCGTCCCCGGCACCGGGAACACGTCCGGCATCAGCTCCGGCCGCCTGGAGTCCCGGTCCGGAGTCCAGTTCCGCCACACCTTCTCCCGGTCCTCGGCGCTGCCGTCGATGACCACGATCCCGACCGTCGCGAAGACGGTCTGCGTGATGTCGGTGTACGTCGCCCGCAAAACCTTCACACACTTCGTCTCCGGCGCGGCCTCGGCCAGGTCGGTGACGAAGTCCTTGGGCAGCACCTCGCACCCGGCGGCGCCGGCGACGCCCAGCCGCACGTACTGGCTGCCGATCGCGACCGTCGCCGGGAACAGCTGCTCCACCGGCTTCGTCCGCCACAGTGCCCGCATCGCCTGATCCTGCAGCTGCGATGACGACACCACCGCCGGCTTCGCCGCACCGGACGGGCTCGGGCCCGAGCCCGTCGCCACCACCGCGGCCGCCGCCAGCGCCCCGCCGGCCACCAGCGTGGCCGCCGTCCCGAGCCGATAACGCTTGGCCATCCGGGGGCGCTCGGTCACCCCGCCCCCGACCTGGACCGATCCCAGACCGGCCGCACCGTCCCCCGCCCAAGCCGCCGCAGGCCCGGGCACGTCTGCCGACGCGGACTGCGCGCTCTCCTCCGCGTCCACCTCAACACCCCTATTCAGAACCGAACGCGGAGAACAGTAGCCGCCCGCCCTCCCCCACGTAACCTCACCTCCCCTACCGCCTCCCCGCTCGCGTGTGCGAGGCTGATCCCATGCCCCCCACCCCGCCCGGCCCCGAATCGGACCGCCGCCGTCTCGACACCGCGACCGCCGATCTCGAGCCGCCGTTCGCCGCCGTCGACCTGGACGCGTTCCACGCCAACGCGGCGGACCTGACCCGGCGCGCGGCCGGCAAGCAGATCCGGGTGGCGAGCAAGTCGGTCCGCTGCCGGGCGCTGCTGGAGGAAGTCCTCGCGCTGCCCGGGTATCAGGGCATCCTGGGCTACACGCTCCCGGAGGCCCTGTGGCTGGCCGGCTGCGGCTTCGACGACATCGTGGTCGCGTACCCGAGCACCGACCGCGCCGCCTACGCGCAGCTGGCCGGGGACGAGACGGCGCTGGCGGCCGTCACGGTCATGGTCGACAGCGTCGACCACCTGGACCTGATCGAGAAGGCGATCGCCGCCGCGCCCGACGGCCCCGGCGCCCCGATCCGGGTGTGCATCGACATCGACGCGGCCTTCCACGCCGCCGGCGGCCGCATCCGCATCGGCGCGCGCCGCTCGCCGCTGCACACCCCGGCCCAGGTGGCGGCCATGGCGCGGGAAGTGGTGCGGCGGGACACGTTCCACCTGGCGGGGCTGATGGCCTACGAATCGCAGATCGCCGGCGTCGGCGACGCCCCTCCCGGACGGCCGCTGCGCGGCGCCGCGATCCGGGCGATGCAGAGCCGCTCGGCCCGGGAGCTGGCGACGCGGCGCGCGGCGATCGTGGACGCGGTCCGGGCGCTGGCCCCGCTGGAGTTCGTCAACGGCGGCGGCACGGGCAGCATCGAGCGCACGACCGCCGAGGACGCGGTGACCGAGATCGCCGCGGGCTCCGGTCTGTACCAGCCGTGGCTGTTCGACTCCTACCGCTCCTTCCGCGGCCGGCCCGCGGCGTTGTTCGCGCTGCCGGTGGTGCGGCGTCCGGGACCGGAGGTCGCGACGGCGCTGGGCGGCGGCTACCCGGCCTCCGGCGCGGCCGGGAAGGACCGCCTGCCGCAGCCGTACCTGCCGCCGGGGCTGTCCTACGACCCGAACGAGGCGGCCGGCGAGGTGCAGACGCCGCTGCTGGGCAAGGTGGCCGCGACGCTGCGGGTCGGCGACCGGGTGTGGTTCCGGCACACGAAGGCCGGCGAGCTGTGCGAACGATTCGACACGCTGCACCTGATAGCGGGCGACGAGGTGGTCCGCTCCGTCCCGACCTACCGGGGCGAGGGTAAAACCTTCTTGTGACCTCAAGCGACGACGCGAGCGCGGCAGAGCCCTTCCATCGCAGGATCGTGATGATCTCCGGTGCGCCCGGAGTCGGCAAGACCACGATCGCGCGGCCGCTGGCCAGGGCGCTGGGGCTGCCGCTGTTCGCGAAGGACGGTATCAAGGAGCGGATGCACGACGTACTCGCCGAGAACGGCCCGGTGGACCTCACGTGGTCGCGGCGGCTGGGCGCGGCGTCGATGGAGCTGCTCTGGCTGCTGGCCGCGGACGCGCCGGGCTGCGTGCTGGAGGCGAACTTCTGGCACGGCCATGAGCAGCAGAACGCGTCTCTGCGGGAGCTGAGCACCGGCGGGACGTTGGTGGAGGTGTACTGCACCGCGCCGCACGAGGAAATCATCCGGCGGTTCCGCGCGCGGCAGGCTTCCGGCGAGCGGCACGCGGTGCATCCCGATCACGAGTTCACGCCCGACTACTGGGACCGGAACTTCGGCAAGCCGATCGGGATCGGTCAGGTCGTCGAGCTCGACACATCGGTGCCGGTGGACGTCGCCGGCCTGGCCGCCACCGTCCGGGCGCTCCTGGCTTGACCTTGACGTGACGGTCACGCTCGGGGAGCAGGTGGTGGCCGAAGGGCTGGCCGAGACGAGAGCCGGCCCGCACCCCCGAAATAGGCTGGCGGTTGCATTTTTCTTTGGAGAAGGGCTAGAACCCTGAGCCCGCTTACTCCGGTTGTATCTGCGTGAGATCTCTCAGGAAAGGCACCAGCCCGGAGCTCCAAGAGGAGTTCAGGGCCTTCGTCACGGGAAGCCAGGGCCACCTGAGGCGCTCGGCCTACGTGCTGTGCGGTGACTGGCACCTCGCCGAGGACCTGGTTCAGACCGCGTACCAGCGGATCTTCCGGTCGTGGCACCGGGTGCGGATGATCGACATGCCCGATGCCTACGCGCGGCGTGTGGTCTACCGCTGCTTCCTCGACAGCCGCAAGTGGCAGCGCGAGGCGGCGTCGCTGGAGGCGCTGGTCGACCGGCCGGCCGTGGAGGTCGACACCGCGGCGCGGCTGACGATCCTGGCCGCGCTGGCCGCGCTGGCGCCGCGTACGCGTGCCGTCGTCGCTCTTCGCTACTGGGAGGACCAGAGCGTCGAACAGACCGCGGCCGCGCTCGGAATCAGCGCGGGCACGGTCAAGAGCATGTCCGCTCGCGGGCTGGCGCAGCTGCGCGAGCGGCTGGGCGACTTCGCAGCCCTGCTTCCCGACTCCGTAGAAAACAAGTGAGGCAGCAGTGGAATCAGAGAATTCGGACCTGGTGGTCCATGCCGTGATCGGCCGGCTCTTCGAGGAGCCGGAGCCGACGCACCGCGCGGATCTGGCCGACGGCGCGATCGCGCAGGGGATGGCGGCCAACCGGCGGCGCGGGTTCGCCGTGGCCGGGGCGACCCTGAGCGTGCTGGCGGTGGTCGCCGGGGCGGCGACGGTGGCCGGCGGCCGCGGCGGGGGGAGTTGGTCGCTCGGAACGGAGTCGGCGAACGTCTCGCCGCAGTCATACGAGGATGCCGGTCCCACGTACGCCGACCGGCAGCGGGAGATCGCGGAGCAGCTGCCGGGGGTGCTCGGCCCGTTGTTGCCGGCCGGGATGACGGTGCGCCGCGATCCGCAGATCGGCAACGATTCGAAGTCGTTCCTGACCGGCGACTTCTCGCCCGCTTTCGCGGTGGAGTCGGGGGGGACCGAGTATGTCCTGCAGATCATCGGCGGCGAGAGCGGGGCCGCCGAAGCGTTCGCCAAGGCCTCGGTGAAACCGGTCGCCGTGACCGGTGGCTCGATCCGGATGACGGTGCCGTCCGGCGACAGCACCAAGGGCCCGGTCTATTACGAGTTCACGCCCACCGACGCCGCTGCGCCGCCGGTCCGCTTCGCCGTCTTCGGCTTCCGTACGCCCACGCCCTTCGATTCCTCGCCCATCGACGCGACAGCCTTCAAGAAGATGGTGGAGGCGCCGGGATTCGCGAAGCTCCGGCAGCTTCTGGACCCGTCGGCCAAGGCCTCGGCCGCCGCGGTCCGGAAGCGGTACACCATCGAGGCGAAGATCAACGCCGAGGCCGGGACCGTGCTGCCACCGGGATTCCGGCTGAAGCTCAGTCCGGGGGCGCCCGGTGAGCTCGAACTCGTCGGTCCCGATGGGGTGAACGCCTTCCAGTGGCACAGCCTCACCGGGGCTGAGGACCAGATCAAGTGCCCGGCCGAAGCGCTGTGTTTCGTCCCCTCCGACGGTCCCGGCTTCCAGAAGATGGGCCCGGACGGCAAAGCCCGGCTCGGCGTGTATGCGGGATGGGTCGGGAAGTCCACCGACTCGTCGGTCACGCTTTCCGTCTTCGGCAAGCCGCAGACGTTCACCTCGATGACGTTCCCGGACGTGCTGGAAATCGGCAAGCCCGTCGAGACCGCCCCGCAGGGTCCGGGCCTGACGCCGCAGGAGGCGCGGGCGATCATCGAGGCGCCGGGGCTGCCGAAGGTGATCGCGGACGTGCAGAAGCTGGTCGCTCTGACCTGAGCGGCTGATCACCCGTAGAGCCACAGATCCGGCAGTGAACACCGATCCGGCCGGCCGTCCCGAAGGAGGGCCGGCCGGATCCAGGTAGGGCGCGCAGGTGCTGCGCCGGGCCTCAGGAATTGTGAGGCCCTTCGACGCGGCGGCGCGGGCGGCCGTCGAGGTCGTGGCTCAGGTCTCGGGCGGCCTCGACGCGCCTTCGACCAGCACGTCGCCGCCCGCCGTGCGGTAGTAGAGCACGGACTTGCCCGAGCGGCGGCGGCGGACGAGGCCGGCGTCGAGCAGGATCCGGAGGTGGCGGCCGACCGAGCCGAGCGTCTGGTCCGTCAGCGCGACCAGCTGCGTGGTGCTCTTCGGCGCGTCGAGCAGGACCAGGATCAGCGCGCGGTTCGTTCCGAGCAACCGGGCGAGGGGTTCGGGCAGGGTCGTCTCGTCGACGTCGGCCAGGACGCCCGAGCAGGGGTAGACGATCGCGTAGCGCGGCGTGTCGTCCCAGGCCACCCAGCCGCGGGCCGGGGTGACCGGAGCGAAGTACAGGCGGGCGCCGGCGGTCTGTCTCGGCGGGAAGTCGTGGACGTTGATCTGCAGACGTCCGTCGCCGAGCCATCGCATCCCCGGCCGCATGTCGTTCAGCGCCGCCGCCCAGCCGGTGCGGCTCAGCTGCGCGGTACGGGAGATGACGTCCGCTTCCATGATCCGGCGGCGGCGCTCCCAGGTCGGCGCCACCGTCGCGGTCCACACCCGGGCCAGGACGTCCGCGAGCCGCCCGGCGATGTCGGCGTCCTCGAGCAGCTCCGGCAGCGGTCCGCCGGAGGACACGACGAGGTTCGCGCGCGCCCGGTCCGCGGGCGTCTCCCGGGTACGCCGAAGCTCCTGCTCGAAGCTCGGCGCGTCCTCGAACGGCACCGGGGTGAGCAGATCGGCGATCCAGTGCGTGCGCAGTCCCATCGCCGCGTCGAGCAGCGGCCCGGTCAGGGGGTCGGCCGCGACCATGGCCTGGAAGGCGGGACGGTGCGCGTCGAGCCAGACCCGCTCGGCGGGGTGGGCCGTCGTGCCCCGGTACAGGGTGTGCAGGCAGGCCAGCGTCTCGGCCAGCGGCGACACGACGAACCGCCCGCTGGCCAGCGTGTCCGTGTCAACCTGCCAGAACCCCATCGTTTCGCCTCCATGCGAAACAGTAACGGTCCCGCGGCACCCGGGCCGAGACTTCGGGCATGCGAACGTATCGACAGCTCTTCGCGGTGCCGGAGTTCGGATCCCTCTTCTTCATGAGCCTGGCGCAGGTCGCCGGGCAGACCGTCAGCGGCCTGGCGCTCGGCACCCTGATCTTCGCCGCGACCGGCTCGCCGCTGCTGTCCGCGCTCAGCATGTTCGGCCCCAGCCTCGCGCAGGTCGTCGGCGCGACCGCGCTCATGTCGGCCGCGGACCGCCTCGCGCCGCGCGCGGCGCTGTCCGGGCTCGCCCTCATGTTCGCGCTCGCCACCGCCGCGCAGGCGGTTCCCGGGCTCCCGGTCGCCGCCGCCTTCGGCATCCTGGTGGTGATCGGGACGCTGGCCTCCGTCGGCGGCGGGGTGCGCTACGGTCTGCTCAACGAGATCGTCCCCAAGGACGGCTACCTGCTCGGCCGCTCGGTCCTGAACATGTCCACCGGCCTGATGCAGATCTCCGGCTACGGCCTCGGCGGCCTGCTGGTCACGGCCCTGACGCCGCGCGCCACGCTGCTGGTCGGCGCGGGCCTGTACCTCGCCGCCGCCCTCACGGCCCGCCTGGGCCTGAGCCGCCGGCCGCCGCGCGCAGCCGGGCGAGCGTCGATCCGGCAGACGTGGCGCAACAACGCGGTCCTGTGGTCCTCGGTGCAGCGCCGTTACGTGTTCCTCGCACTGTGGGTTCCCAATGGCCTGATAGTCGGCTGCGAGTCCCTGTTCGTCGCCTACTCACCGCGGCACGCCGGCGTCCTGTTCGCCTTCGCCGCCTTCGGCATGCTGCTCGGCGACATCACGGCCGGGCGCTTCCTCCCAGCGCGCTGGCGAGCGGTCCTCGGGCCGCCGCTGCGTCTGCTGCTCGCAGCCCCCTACCTCGCGTTCGCCGTGCACCCGTCGCTCCCGCTGGCGGCCGCGACCGTCATGATCGCCTCGGTCGGCTTCGCCGCCAGCCTGCTGCTGCAGGAGAGCCTCATGGCCCTGACACCCGACGAGCTGAGCGGGCAGGCGCTCGGCCTGCACTCCTCGGGGATGCTGACGATGCAGGGCGTCGGCGCGGCGACCGCGGGCGTCATCGCCCAGTGGTCCTCGCCGGCCGCGGCGATGACGGTGATGGCCGTGCTGTCCGTGGTGGTGACGCTGTTCCTGGCGCCCGGGTTGCGGCCCGCGCGGTTGGCCTCCGGCCTGCGCGGCTCCCTTACAGACACATCCAGCAGTACAGCCGCTCCCCGCGCTCAGCCGCACCTCGTGCCAGCTCCCCCAGCGCCGTGAGCAGTCGCACGATCGGCTCCAGGTCCGGGGTGGGGGATCCCGGGAGCGCGGACTCCTCCGCCCAGGCCTGCGCCGCCGTTGTGAGCTCCGGCCCGGTCGCCGCCGCCAACGCCGCGCTCGTCGCGTCGCTGATCGGCAGCACGAGGCACTCGCCCTCGTCCCGTATCGCGACCGGCTCCGCCTCCCGCGCCATGAGCGCGTCGCCGGAGACCCCCGTCAGCGACTCCTCGATCGCCCCCAGGTCGACGACGGGATCGAAGTTCTTCGCCGACACCGAGGGGAACCCGTACTCCGAGACCCTGACCTGGGGCTTGAAGAACTCCATCGCACCGTCGTGACCGTACTCGGCCTGCAGCCGGGCGAACGGCATCGGCAGCTGGAACTTCCCCGGGCCGCCGACCATGTCGATCGCCTCGGCGGCCGCCGCGTCGTCGGCAGCTGAGAAATAGTCGAAGAGGACTCCCATGCGGCGCGACGCTAGTCGGCCGCACCGACAACGCCGGCCTTCACAGCCCACAACCGCGCGTGCCACCGTTGCGACCCGGGCACCTGCTCCTCCTGCCGCGCGGTGATCCGGAGCCCCGCCGCCTCGATCAGGCCCGCGACCTGATCGACCGGCAGCAGATGCGACTCGTACGACACCGGATGCCCATAGGCCTCCGTCTTCGCGACCCGCTCCCCCGTCCCGGCGTGGGAACCCCACAACAGCCGTCCGCCCGGTGCCAGCACCCGACACACCTCCGTGAACGCCTCCGCCACGAGCCCGGCCGGCATGTGGTGCGTCGAGTACCACGTCAGCACCCCGCCGAGCGAAGCGTCGGCGAGCGCCAGCCGAGTCATCGACCCGACATGGAAGCGCAGGTCAGGGTACTTCGACTCGGCCACCGCGATCATCCCCGGCGACAGATCGACCCCGAACACCGGCCCACCGCGGCCGGCCAGGAACGCCGTCACGTGTCCCGGCCCGCAGCCCAGATCGGCGATCGGGCCGAGTCCGTCCCCGCGCACCCGGTCGGCGAAATCGGCGAGCACCTTGTGGTCTTCCGACAACGCGTCGAACGCCGTCGCCGCCAACTCCGCATAATCGGCGGCGACGGTGTCGTACGAGGCGCGGATCGCGGCCAGGCCGATCGCGTCCGCGCCCGCTTCCGCGTCCCCGTACTCGTCCTTCATCGCTTGGCCTCAGAAGTCCCCGTAGTCGACCTGCCAGCAGGCCAGCCCCATCCGCCGCCACAGCGCCACCACGCGCGACCGGTCGTCCAGGACGACCCGGACCGCGAACCGGTGCCGCACGTGCGCGTCGAACAGCTCGCTCTTCACGACGTCGTCCGCCCGCTGGTCCCCGGCCTTGCGCATCCACAGCTCGTCGTACGCGACCCCGTTCGCGGCCAGCCAGCGCTCCGTGCCCTCGCGCACGTCCTCGCCCCGGCCCGACATCAGGATGATGCGGTCCCCGCGCGCGGCGAACGCGGTCAGCGCGTCGGCGGTGGCGACGATCAGCTCGTCGGTCTCCACCTTCGCCCAGTCGTACGGCCCCCGGTTCTTGTTGTCAGCGAGCGTGCCGTCGATGTCGCACAGCACGGCGGCCGGCAGCGCCGGGTCCGCCACGTAGGTCCGCGCCGGCAGGACCTCGTTCAGCTGGGCCTCGCTCAGTTTCCAGCCCGAGGCCTTCGTCGAGGCCAGCCGCAGCGCCATCGAGCGGATGTGCTCCTCCCCCACCGGGTTCGGGCGCAGCGCGTCGCGGCGGACGCACTCCTCGACGTCCACGTCCGTCAGGTCGTGCACCCGGAACTCCGCCCGCCCGCCGAGCAGCTGCTTGAGCCGCTTGGGGATCCGCGACACCAGGTGCGTGTTGTCCACGACCACGTCGAACCCGGACTCGACCGCGGCCAGCACCGTCGCGTCCTGCACCGCCAGCACCGTCTCCTCGTGCGCGCGCCCGAGCCGCTTGGAGCCGTCGTTGTCGTCCAGCATCCGGCGCAGGTCGTCCAGGCTGACCCGGCGCATCCGGCCCTGCGAGGCGGCCATCAGCTCCCGCGCCCGCGTCGACTTGCCCGACGCGGGCAGGCCGCGCATCAGGTGCACCACCGGCTTGCCGGCCGGCACGCCGGGCCCGGTGGGCACCGGCGCCTCGAAACCGCCCGGGACGTCGTCGGTGTAGTCCTCGTCCCGCAGGTCCTGCATCACAGCCCCACCCTCAGTTCTCGTCGTCGTCCCGGAACGCCTCCACGGCCTCCGGCTTCACCGCGCGCCACACGTGCATCGCGATCGGCCGGCCGTCCAGCAGCAGGAACATCCCGGACCGCACGAAGCCGTCGAAGTCCTTCGCGGCGCGCGCGTACGCGCCGCGGTCCCCCGCCAGGTGCGCCAGCGACCCGTGCGCGCCCTCGATCTTCGCAGTCAGCTCGGCGGCGCGCGCCGTCAGGTCGTCGCAGACCCCGCGCACCCAGGCGTCGTACTCGTCGGGCACGTCCTCCAGCAGCGGCGCCATCGGCCCTCCGGGGATGCGCCGCATCCCGACGACCTCGTTGGTCTGCACCCCGATCGCCTGGGCGATCTGCACGTCGGTGGCCTCCGGATGGCGCTGCACCGCCAGCGCCCGCCAGATGTGCTTGGGCGTGACGCTGGTCAGCCGGTAGTGCAGGGAGACGTAGCCGGTCAGCTTGGTCTTGGTCCGGACGCCGGAGGCGAAGCGGACGACCCAGCCCTCGGCGTCGGTGCCGGTGGCGTCGGCGCCGTCGAGATGCTGGTTCTTCTCCGCCAGCGCCGCGATCACGCCGAAGGTGTCGGACCAGTCGTAGGTGCGCACGACGCTGCCGACGCCCTGCCACGCCGCGGCGGCCTCGCGCAGCGGCAGCTCGGTGCCGTCGGCCCGGAACGCGGCCAGCAGCACCAGGTCGCGGCGGTCGCCGTAGTTCACGACGATGCGGTTCTCGGGGTAGACGATCTCGGCGAGGTAGGTCACCGAGGGGTCCAGCCCTGCGGTGTCGGCCTTGTCGAGGTAGCGCTGCGCCCACGCGGCCTGGTCGGAGATGAACGAGCCCTTCGACGCCGCCCGCCAGGCGCCGTCGTAGTGGAAGACGATCCCGAGGGAGCCGTCGACCTTGTCGTAGACCTCGAACGGCTCGTCGGGCAGCGGCGGGGCGTAGTCGAACTTGCCGTGCTGGCCGTGGTTGAAGAACTTCGGCAGGCACCAGGCCGCCACGCGGCCGGTCGTGTCGTCCACGACCAGGCCGCGGGTGCGGACGGTGACCGGCGTCCAGTATTGGTCGTACTGGCAGGTGCGGCTGTAGGAGTAGATCGACAGCGGCAGGGCCGGGTGCGCGCGGCGCGTGACCCGCTCGTCCGCGATCTCGCGGGCCAGCTCGTCCGGATCCAGGACGTCGGACAGCAGCGGGCGCTCCCCCGCGGTCACCTGGTCACTCATACTCGGTCCCCCCACTCCTCGTCACGTACTCGGCCGACACGATCTTGCCGATCGTGCGGCTTCCCACCACGTCGTTGCGGTGCTCCTTCCGGGCCCGCACGACGATGCCCTCCCGGATGTGCGCCCCGGTGCCGCTGACGGTCTCCTCGCCGGAGGCCAGAGCCAGCAGCAGCGCCTCATCGTAAGGGCCCTCGTACAGGACCGGGACCCGGGGTATCTCCAGATCGGCGACGGCGGCCAGCGCCTCGGTCAGCTCCGGGGCGTCCAGCCAGCGCACGACGCCGTCGACGTCGACGCAGACGTCGAAGACGGCGTAGCCGGGCTTGTCCTGGGCGTCGGCCCCGTAGGCCAGGTCCTGGACGCCCTTGCCGTAGACCTCTCCGTAGATGCCGACGCGCCGCGCGCCGTAGGACTCGGCGATCCGGACGGCGGCCTCGGGCAGCCGGTAGCCGTGGACGGCGCGCCAGTACAGGTTCCGGTCGGCCTCGGCCAGTGCCAGGTATTTGGCTCCGAAGCCCTTGGACGTCACCAGGCTCTCGCCGGTCTCGGCCAGGTACGTGTACAGGCAGCAGGTCCCGTGCACCTTCTCGGTGGCGGACACCGGTTCTCCGGGTTCGAAGATGCCGGGGTAGCGGGCGATGTTCTCGATGTCGGTCCACGGCAGCAGGTCGGCTGCCGAGACCACGTCGCCGGACATGCTCACCGGCACCGGCGGCACCCACTTGACGATGCCCAGCCGCTCGGCGAAGTCCTCCCCGTCGCGGTGGGCGGCGGCCAGGTCGACGTCGGCGAGGGCCTTCGGCAGGCAGACGATGCCCTGCGACAGCTCGCCGCGCAGGCGGATGGCCTTGACGCGGTCCTTGGCCGGTCCGGCCAGGCGGCCGGTGAGCCCGAGCTCGTCGATCAGATCCGGCGGCAGCACGGCCTGTTCGGGGACGTATATCGCGTGGTCACCGGTCCGATAGGCGCCCTTGGCGACGACGGCCCGGTAGAGGCCGACCTGCGCCAGCTCCAACGCGTCGGCGTCGGGGTGGACGTGGATCGTCAGCGGCTCGGCGGTGACACGCAGGGTGGACATGGCCTTCCTCGTCTTCGTGAGTCGTGAGGTGGTCCGGAGACAGACCTCCACGACCGTAGAGGCAGGCTTCAGAAGACGGCGATCGATTTTTGCGCGGCGGGATCAGGACCCGCCGAGCTTGACGGTGCGGTAGTCCTGGACTTCGCGGTAGCCGAGGCGCTGGTAAAGGGCGTTGCTGGTGGGGTTGGCCAGATCGGTGAACAGGACGGCCTCGTTGCCGGCATCCTGGGCGCGACGGCTGATCGCCATGGTGACGCCGCCGGCGTAGCCGCGGCCGCGCAGTGTCGGCGGGGTGTAGACGGGGCCGACCCGCACCATGCCGCCGACGGACGGGGTCGCACCGGCCATGGAGACCGGGACGCCGTCGACCTCCCAGAGCACCATGCCGCCGTGTTCCATGCGGTCGTCGACGAGGCGGGCCGAGGCGGCGGCGGGTTCGTCCGCCTCGTCGGCGAACGCGGCGAACCAGTCGAGCAGCACGGCGCGGTCGGCCGGGCCGGCGAGCCGCGCGGCGCCTTCGGGCATCGGCTGTGGCGGGGTGAGGTCCGTCAGGCGGTAGAGCCGGTGGCGGGCGGTGACCTCGGCGGCGCGGCCGGGCGCCGCGGCGACCCAGGTGTCGGAGAACGCCGTGACGACGTCGGAGGCACCGTCGACGGCGGTCACCTCCGGCAGCTCCGCGACCAAGGCTTCAGCGGCGTGCGGCGGCATGCCGGAGAGCAGCGCCGGGTGCGGTGGCGTACGCAGGAACACGCCCTGGACCCGCTCGCCGGCGGGCTGGTACCAGCCGAACCGCGGAGCGCCGGTGCCGAAGATGTCGACGCCGCTTCGCCGAAGAGTCGCCGTGACGCTCAGCAGCACGGTGTTGCGCACGGGATCGGCGAGGAGGAAGCTCCAGGCCGCGTCTTCAAACACTTCTACGTCAGCTGTCGCGTGCCAGGCCATGCCCCACCGTAACGCGGAACTTGATCGCGGAACTAGATCTCCTTGCGCATGGTCATGGACGCGACGTCGTAGCCGAGGCGGCGGTACAGCCCGATCGCCGCCTCGTTGTCGCCGACGACGTTCAGGCCCAGCGCGGTCTTGCCCTCCTGCGCGATGAGCACCTCGACGGCGGTGAGGATCGCGGAGCCGTAGCCACGGCGCCGGAACTGTTCGAACACGTTGACGTCGTACAGCCAGGCCGCGGCCGCGGTGGAGGCGGCCTTGCCGGGGTCCGGGCCGACCCACGCGTTGCCGACCGCCGCGCCGGCGGCGTTCTCCGCCGTCAGCAGGTGGTGGCCGGAGGTGTCGAGGCCGTCGGGCAGGAACCTCGCGGTTCCCGCCCGGACCCGCTCCCAGGCGAGCTCCTCGGGCATCAGTCTCCCGAGGGCCCGCACCGACTCCAGCTCGCGGTGCTCGGTCGCGGCCCGGTACTCCGCCGCCGTCATCTTCCGCAAGGTCACCTGCTGCGCTGTCATGCTGGTAACGGTACCTACAGCCGGGGGTCCACCGGTTCGGACTCCAGCGCCAGCACCGCGAACACCGCCTCGTGCACCCGCCACAGGGGCTCGCCGCCCACGAACCGCTCCAGCGACTCCAGCCCGAGCGCGTACTCCCGGCTCGCCAGCGACCGCTTGCGTCCCAGACCGCGCCGCCGCAGCCGCTCGAGGTTCTCCGGCTCCAGGTATTCGGGGCCGTAGATGATCCGCAGGTACTCCGGGCCGCGGCACTTCACGCCGGGCTGCACCGGGCCGCGGGGGCCGGGGGTGAAGCCGTGCAGCGGCTTGACCACCATGCCCTCGCCGCCGGCCGCGGTCATCGTCTGCCACCAGGCCGTCGCGTCGGCCACCGAAGTCTCGTCGTCGAGGTCGACGACGCGGCGCCCGGTCCGGGTGAAGAAGTCCGGGTCGGCGGCGACCAGGCGGTCGGCCAGCTCGAGGTGCCAGGCGTTGTCCTTGCCGACGGCGTGGTTCCCGCCCTGCGACGCCAGGATCTGGAACGGTGCCAGCCGCAGTCCCTCCAGGCCGTCGACCGGCCAGCAGTAGCGGCCGTAGGCGGTGGTGAAGGCGAGGGCGCCGGCCAGCCGGCGTTCCTGCCGCGCGGCGAGCTCGCCGACGTCCAGACCGCGCGCCGCCGCGGCGGACAGCACGGAGGTCGCCGCGGCCAGCGATGCGCGCGCCGCGGCGCCGACGGCCGCGTACTGGTCCCGCAGCAGTCCCATCGCCTTGGCGGACCAGGGCAGGAGTTCGCAGTCCAGGAGCAGCCAGTCCGTTCCCAGCTCCGCCCACAGGTCTGCGGTGTCGGCGGCCGACCGGACCCGTGCCAGCACCGCCTCCACCCGCTCGGGCCGGTCGAAGAACGGACGCCCGGTGCGGGTGTAGACGGCGCCGGTGCTTCCGTCGTCGACGCCGAAGCGGTTCCGGGCGGCGTCCAGGTCGCGGGCGAGGATGACCACGGCGCGTGAGCCCATGTGCTTCTCCTCGCACAGCAGTTCCCTGACGCCCTCATCCCGGTAGGCCTGGAACGCCTCAGCCGGGTGCTCCAGGAACCCGGGCAGCGTCGAGGTCCCGCACGGCGCCATCGTGGGCGGCAGGTACACCAGCCAGCGCGGGTCCACCGCGAACCGGCTCATCACCTCCAGCGCGGCGGCGGCGTTCTCCTCCTGCACCGTGACCCGTCCCAGGTGCCGGGCCTCCACGGTGCGGCGGCCCAGGACGTCGTCCAGGTCCAGCACGCCGGGGTCGCGGCGCACCACGCCGGCGGCCGAGGCGAACGTGGCGGCCTCCAGCGGACGCACGGGCTCGTACCAGACCTGTTCGGCCGGCACCGAGACCGGCTCGCGCTCGGGGTAGCGCAGAGCGCTGAGCCGGCCGCCGAACACGACGCCGGTGTCCAGGCACAGGGTGTTGTTGACCCACTCCAGGTCCAGGACGGGGGTGTGGCCGTAGAGCACCGTGGCCTGGCCGCGGTAGTCGTGGGCCCACGGGTAGCGCACCGGCAGGCCGAACTCGTCGGTCTCGCCGGTGGTCTCCCCGTACATCGCGAACGAGCGCACCCGGCCCGAGGCGCGGCCGTGGAACTCCTCCTTCAGGCCGGCGTGCGCCACGACCAGCTTGCCGCCGTCCAGCACGTAGTGGCTGATCAGGCCGTCGCAGAAGGCGCGGACCCGCTTGCGGAAGTCCTCGTCCTCGGCGCCGAGCTGCTCCAGCGACTCGGCCAGGCCGTGCGCGACCTTGACGTTGCGGCCGTCCAGCGCGCGGACCAGCTTGTTCTCGTGGTTGCCGGTGACGCACAGCGCGTGCCCGGCCTCCACCATGCCCATCGCCAGCCTCAGCACGCCCGGGGTGTCGGGGCCGCGGTCGACGAGGTCCCCGACGAACACGGCGGTGCGGCCGTCGGGGTGCGCGGCGTCCACCGGGCGGCCGAGGTCGTCGCGGACCAGGGCGTAACCGAGCGTGGTCAACAGCGTTTCGAGCTCCGAGCGGCAGCCGTGGACGTCGCCGATGACGTCGAACGGGCCGGTGAGGTCGCGCTTGTCGTTGTAGGCCTTCTCGTACGCGATGACGGCTTCGTCGACCTCTTCGACGCCGCGCAGCACGTGGACCTTGCGGAAGCCCTCACGGGCCAGACCGCGCAGGCCGTTGCGGAGCTCGCGGCGCTGGCGGGAGATCACGCGGGCGGGCAGGTCGGCGCGGTCGGCGCGCGCCGCGTTGCGGTCGACGCAGACCCGCTCGGGCACGTCCAGGACGATCGCGACCGGCAGCACGTCGTGCTCGCGCGCCACGCGGACCAGCGCCTCGCGGGCCTTGGCCTGCACGTTGGTGGCGTCGACGACGGTCAGCAGGCCGCGGCGCAGACGGATGCCGACGATGTGGTGCAGCAGCGCGAACGCGTCGGGGGTGGCCGCCTGGTCGTTCTCGTCGTCGGCGACGATGCCGCGGCAGGCGTCGGAGGACACGACCGCGGTGGAGCGGAAGTGCTTGTGGGCGAAGGTGGACTTGCCGGAGCCGCTGGTGCCGATCAGGACGACAAGCGACAGCTCCGGGACGGCCAGCTCAGACATCGGCCGTGACCTCCTTCTCAGCCCCGGTCGGGTTCTCCGTGGGGTTCTCGGTCGTGCTCTCGTTTCCAGCTACGGTGAACAGCGCCAGCTGCGTCGACGGGCCGAGCTCGGGGTCCTGCTCGCCGACCGGCTTGAAGCGGACGGCGTAGCCGTGCTCGGCGGCGACGCGCTCGGCCCAGGTGCGGAACTCGGCCCGGGTCCACTCGAAGCGGTGGTCGCCGTGGCGGAACCGCCCGGCCTCGAGGGTCTCGTAGCGGACGTTGAACTCGACGTTCGGCGTGGTGACCACCACCGCGCGGGGGTGCGCCGCCCGGAACACGGCGTGCTCCAGCGCGGCCAGGCGGTGCGGGTCGACGTGCTCGACGACCTCCATGAGCACGGCGGCGTCGTAGCCGGCCAGCCGGGCGTCGGTGTAGGTCAGGGCGCCCTGGCGCAGGGTCAGGCGCGCCCTGACGCGGTCGGGCAGCCGGGCCACGCGCAGCTTGCGGGCGGCCGTCTGCAGCGCCCGGGCCGAGACGTCGACGCCGACGATGTCGGTGAAGGCGCGGTCCTTGAGCAGGTCGCGGATCAGCGCGCCCTCGCCGCAGCCGAGGTCCAGGACGCGGGCGGCCCCGACCTCGTGGAGGCTGGCGACGACGGCTGCGCGGCGGGCGATGGCGAGGGACTGCTTGCGTTCCTTCGGCCCGCTCGACCCGCTCGGCTCGTTCGCCCCGCTCAACCTGCTCAACCCGCTCGGATCGCTCAACCCGCTCGGCTCATTCAGCCCGTTCGGCTCGCTCGGCTCCGAGGCGGGTCCGGGCACCGCGGCTTCCTCCTCCGCCTCGAACCCGACCGCGTTGTCCAGCGCCTCCGGCTCCACGTCGTCGACCTCTGCCAGGCGGGCCAGAGCCTCGCGGACCAGCGGCTGGCGGCGGGCCAGGTAGCGGCGGGCGATCATGCCGCGCAGAGGGTGGCTGCCGAGCCAGCCGCCGCCGACGCGGACCAGTTTGTCGACCTCGTCGCTGGCGACCCAGTAGTGCTTGGCACCGTCGAGCGCGGCGAGCAGGACGAACAGGTGCGACAAGGCGTCGGACAGGCGGAGGGTGCCGGTCAGGGTCAGGCTCAGGTAGCGGGAGGCGCCCCAGTCCGGGAAGGCGGGGTCCAGCGGGACCCGTTCAGCGATGACGGTCCAGCCCAGCGGTTCGAACAGCGCCTTCGCCAGCTCCGGTTCCCGGGCGTTGGATTCAGCGCGTTGGGATTCAGCGCGTTGGGATTCAGCGCGTTGGGATTCAGCGCAAATCAGGGCCGGAACTTCGATGCGCAGCGGCAGCGGGGTGGCGGCCAGTTCGGGGCGCTGGTCGCAGCGGCCGCGCAGGGCCGTGCGGAACACGTGGCCCAGGGCCGAGGCCAGCAGGGAGGAGGCCGCGTAGGGCCGGTCGTTGACGTACTGCGCGAGCGCGAAGTCCGGCGTGTTCGGGCCCTTGCCGCGGACCAGGGCGACCGGGTCCACTTCGAGCAGCAGGGCGACGGTGCACTCCCGCGGGTCGGCCGCCGGATAGAAGACGTGGGCCTTGCCGTAGGTCACGTCGAAGACCTGGACCCGCTCCGGGTTCTTGTGGAGCAGGTAGCCCAGGTCGGTGGCCGGCCAGTCGGCGCCGGGCGGCGGCGTCGCGGTGATCGTCAGGAGCATTGCACGATGTTCGCCGAGCGGCAGCGGCCCGGCAAACAGATATCACGTGGGGTCACGGACGGATCGGGACGTCGCTGAGATACGCCGGAGGCACGGCTTCGGTCAGCCACACGCCGTTCCCGGTCACGAAGAACACGTGCCCGTCGGCGTGCATGCGCGCCGCCGCCACGGCCAGAACCGCCGGCTTCCCGTGCCGGCTGCCGACCTTCACGGCGGTCTCGGTGTCCGGGGACAGGTGCACGGCGTGCCGTGCCATCGGCAGCAGCCCGTCGCGGCGGATCACGGCCAGCGAGCCCTGGCCGGTGCCGTGGAACAGCACCTCGGGCGGGGCCGCCGGCTCGTAGCCCAGGTCCACCGGCACCGAGTGCCCCTGCCGGGCCCGGATCAGCGACCCGGTGTCGTCGAACTCGAAGCGCCGTTTGTTGTTCTCGGCCACGACCTGTTCCAGCTGGTCGCGGCTGAACGCGCGGCCGTGCGCGGCCGCCTGCGCCAGCAGGTCGTCGACCAGCACCCAGCCGGCCTCGTCCATCGCCAGGCCGATCGCTTCGGGGTTGTGGCGCAGCCAGTTCGACATCCGCTTCGACAAGCGGACCAGTTCCTTCTCATTCATCTTGGCGCCCAAGGTCCCGCAGCCGGGAGGCTGATCGCAAGGGACTTTCGGGCGCCGGGCCGCGTGATGGGCGGCCGGGAGCCGGAAATACGGCGGATATAAGCATTCGGCTCCGGGCCCCGTCGGGAATGGGCGACGGGGTTCCGGAGCCGAACGCTGTACGAGATGCCACCTTCTCGCCGACATATAGGCGTCACAGCCCGCTCTGGCGTTACACCCCTCGGCGAAAGACGCTAAATACGCTGCTGACCTGCGGCGGGAGTGCCGAACGAGCCGTAACGCTGCATCCGCTGCCAGCGCAGCCGGGTGCCCACGACCGCCGTGACCAACGAGTGGATCACCACCAGGTACATCAGTTGGCGGTAGACCACTTGTTGCAGCGGCAGCGTCCACAGGGCGGTCGGGCGCTCCTTGTCGAGGCGGAACGCGTACAGCGCGATCAGGACCTGCACCGCCAGGAACGCCAGCCACACCGCGCCGACCCGGGCGGCGTCGTTGAACAGGAGTCCGTATATGGCGAACACGTCCACCACCGGGGCCAGCAACGGCATCAGGACCTGGAACAGCAGCATGTAGGTCAGGCCGCGGCGGCCCAGTTTGCCCTCGCTGCCGCGCCGCAGGACGCTGCCGCGGTGCTTCCACATGGCCTGCAGCGTGCCGTAGCACCAGCGGTAGCGCTGCCGCCAGAACTGCCGCAGCGACGACGGGGCCTCGGTCCAGGCGATGGCCCGTTCCTCGTAGACCGCGCGCCAGCCGTCGCGGATGACGGCCATGGTCAGGTCCGTGTCCTCGGCGAGGGTGTCGTCACTGACGCCGCCGACCCGGGCCAGCGCCTCGCGGCGGAACGCGCCGACCGCGCCGGGCACCGTCGGCATGCAGCCGGCCAGGTCGTACATGCGGCGCTCGAGGTTGAAGCCGACGACGTACTCGATGTGCTGCCAGCGCCCCAGGATGCCCTTGCGGTTGCCGACCTTGGCGTTGCCCGACACGGCGCCGACCGAGGGGTCGGCGAACGGCTGGACCAGCCAGGCGATGGTCTCGGGCTCGAAGACGGTGTCGCCGTCCATCATCACCAGCAGGTCGCCGCGCGCGGCGGCGGCGCCGGTGTTGAGGGCGGCCGGCTTGCCGCCGTTGGCCTGCCTGATCAGCCGCAGCGGCGGCTCGCCCGGCCGGCGGTGCCGGATGAGGTCCTCGACGACCGCGGACGTGCCGTCGGTCGACCCGTCGTCGACCACGATGATCTCGATCGGGTGACGGCTGGCCGACAGCGACTCCACGGTCGCGCGGATCCCGGCCTCCTCGTTGTACGCGGGGACGATCACCGACACCGGACGGCGCACCGGCGGCCCCCACGGCCGCGCCCGCCGCTTCTTGTGGCGGCGGGCGGCGAACAGCAGGACGACGACGCGGATCCCGCCGACCACGCCGGAGGCGAGCACGGCCCATCCGATCCAGCGCACGGCGGCCACCGAGACCTGGACAGCGGCGATCAGGGCCGCGCCCTTCCACCGGGCGGTGCTGCCGGCCGGCGCCAGCGGCGAGGGCGCGCCGACGGCTCCGCTGACGGTGTCGAAGGTGTACCCGCGGGCCTGCAACGCCGGGATGAGCTGGTCCAGGGCGGCGACGGTCTCGGACCGGTCGCCGCCTCCGTCGTGCATCATCAGGACGAACCCGGGCGGCGGAGCGGCCGCGGCGCCCTTCGGGTTCTTCTGGTCCTTCGGGTCGTGCCCGTTCTCGGCGCCCGAAGCCGGCGCCGCCGGTATCGAGGCGTCGAGGATCTTCTGCACGCCCTCGCGCCGCCAGTCCTCGCTGTCGCGGTCGGTGAGCACCACGAGGTAGCCGTGCTTGCCCGCGTCCTGGACGGCCCCCCAGTCCAACCGGTCCAGCGCGTCAGGCTCGGAGGAGTACGGCGGGCGCAGCAAGGGGGTCGAGATGCCGGCCGCGCCCGCGATCACCGACTGCGTCTGCGAGAACTCCAGGTTCCGGCGCCAGTCCGGGGCGGTGCCGAGGTCGTCGTGGGTGAACGTGTGGATGCCGACCTGGCTGCCCGAGGCCACCTCGTCGTGGACGATGCCCGGGTTCTGCGCCACATGCGCCCCGATCACGAAGAACGTGGCGGGCACGTGGTACTTGGCCAGCACCGCGAGCACCTGGGGTGTCCACCGCGGGTCGGGGCCGTCGTCGAAGGTCAGGGCGACCTTGCCGGGCTGCGCGGACAGGGAGCGCTCGGCCCCGGAGCGGGTGTCGACGACCGGCCCGCCCTGGGAGACCGACGGCGGCACGCCCGCGGCGCCCAGCGGGGTGTGCGGACCACCTCCGCCCTCCGCGCCGACCTGGTGGTCGAGCACGCCGCCGAGCAGCAGCATCGACGCCAGGACCAGCATCATGGCGCCCATCAGGAGCCAGTGGCTGCGCGGGTTGCGCATCTTGACGCCGCGATGCCGCACCGGGGGTTGGCGCGGCGGGCGGCTCGGCCCGCGCGGCGGGCGGCCGGGGCTGCGCGGCTGCGGCGCGGACCCGGGGCGTGAGTGCGGCCGGGCGGACGGGCCGGAATCGTGGTTGCGAGAAGGTGGGGTCGGCATCTCGTGGGGGGTGTCGGGGAGCAGGGGGACGGTTCGCTCGTCAGCTCCGGAACGGGGAGCCGAAGCTGGGGGCGGCAGCTAGAAACGGGTTCTGGCGACTGGAGCTGATAACGGGGACGGCTCGTCGGCGCGCATCAGGCCTCATCCACCGACTCAGCCGGTCGGTCCCGGCGACGACTTGCGCCCGTGCCCGGGCGTCGGGTTGCCGTGACTGGTCGAGGTCGACGAGACCGGGCCGCTCGTCGGCGCCGAGGTGGGGGTCGGAGGCGGAGCCGCTGTACCGGTCGCCGTGGGCTGCGGAGCGGAAGACGTACCCGGACCCGGCTTCGCAGCGGTCGAACTGGGGTGCGCCTCCGGCTTGCGCTCGGAGGTGCTGCCGCTGGGCCGGCCCGCGGAATGGTCGGTCGCGCCCGGCTTCCCGGAGGTCTCCGCGCCGTTCTGGGCGACCGAGGTCGACGCCGGCGCGGGATCCTTCTCCGCCGGCATCCCGGGCACCGGCAGCAGCGCCTTCGGCGGGATCGGCCCGCCGGCGAAGCTCACCGCGAGCAGACCGGCGTATCCGGCCACGACGGCGATCGCCGCCAGCGACGCCCGGCGGGCGAGCTTGCGCCGCCGCCCGGAGGCGTCCACGAAGATCGGGCCCGCCGGCGCGGTCTCCAGTCCGGGGTCGGCGTCGGCGTCGTCCCAGGCGGGCTCGGCTCCCGTTTCGGGGTCGGTGACCGCGTACGGGTCCGCGTACGGGTCCGCGTACGAATCCGGAGCCGACTTGCCGCCCTCTGGGGCGCTCCTCATCCCGGTTCTCAGCTCCGAGGCCGGGGAGCGGCCGTTCATATCGGCGAGGTAGTCGAGGTCGTCAGCGAGCACGCCCAGATCGGCCGGGCCGTGCGGACGGGGACGCGGTATCGGATGCGTCGGCGGCCGCTGCCGTCCCGTCGGAGTCTGCACTGTTCCTGGTAGTCCTTCACCGTGGGCTGACGGTTGTGCCCCGCCGGGGAAAACGGCGGGGCCCAACCCGGAGGACCGGCCGGCAGGGATGGGTACGGCCGGGCTCGCATGCCGCGATCCCTCTTGTGGGAAGAGGCGTTCGGACCCGCGTCGACGTTACCGTCGCAGGTCAGGGCTTGCTTGCGTGCGGCGTGCGCGTCGGGTCGGGTGTGCGGCCGTGCCCGTTGCCGTTGCCGCCGTCGGGGCTCCCGGGAGTCGTCGGCTGCGCGCCCGGGCTCGACGGGTCCGTGGGCTTGTGGTCCTTGGACGGGCTCGGCGCGTTGTTCGAACCGGCGCTGTCCGACGGCTGCGGCGAGGCGGGCGCGAGCATCCGGGCGCAGTAGCCGGCGATCTTCTCCTCGCCGCCGGCCAGCGTCGCCAGACGGCGCCGGTCAGGCGCGGAGAGCGCGGCGCCGCCCTGCTCCTGCGCGGTGTAGGCACGGCACAGGGTCAGCACGTCGGTGTCGGCCGCAGAGCTCGAGCCGGGTGCGCTCGCACTCCCGGTCCCGGTCGGAGTCCCGGTCGGCGTCCCGGGCAGCGATCCGCCGCTGCTGCCGGTCCTGCCGCCCGGCGTCGTCCCGGTCGGGTGCGGCGTCCCCGGCCGCGTGGACGAGCTCGAGGCCAGGCCCGGGGCCGTCGACGGCGCCGGATCGGGATCCGGGTCCGGCACGCCGACCCCGCCGAGCATCTGGTGCGCGACCCGCTGGAGGGGCGTCGGCAGCACGTCGGCCTCGGCCGCCACCGCCACACCGGTCACGGTCAGCGCCCCGGCCACCGCCGCGACCTTGACGCCGATCATCCGTCGCAGTGGGAGCCCGGCGCGCCGGACCGGCGTCGCCCCGGCCGTGCCGGCCCGCTCGAAGGCCCGGCGGGCGGCCTCGTAGCCGCGCAGCTCGTGCGGCCGCGGCGGGGCGGTCGCCGCCGCCAGGAGCCGAGCCACCGCCTGGGCGTCCGGCGACGCCAGGTCGATGGGGAAGTCCACGCTGCTCACGGTCATCTCACCTCCGCTGTCCGGTGCACCGGCGACGGGGGCGGGCCGCCACGCGCCGCCCGCGCCCGCCGGGTCCTGGACACCTCGGGCGCCGTGGACGCCTGGGACACCGGCCGGGCCGCGCGCGCCGGCGTGCCCGCTCGGGTCGTCGGCTCCATCCCAGCCGGCCGAGTATGCCACTCGCGCGGTGCTCCCTGCGACGGCAGAACTCTCAAAGTCTGGCAAATCTGTGGGCCGGACCGGCCGAGGAAGAGCCCAGGGGCCGTTCAGCAGGCGCTCGGCCTCGGCGTCGCTGAGCGCGCCGGGACCACGTTCGTCGAATTCCTCAGCCATGCTCCGCGCCCTTCACCGTCCGCGAGCCCCGGCCCGTCCGTCCCTGGCCCGCGTCCCCGGTCCCCTCCGCTCCCCCTGTGGCACGGGCCCGGGCCGCGCGTCCGGCCGGACGCTCCGCCGCACCGTCCACCGCGCCGTCCACCGCGCCCTCGACGGACCCGCCGTCGGCTCCCGCGCCGTCGGCCTGCTCGGCGAGGATCACCGCGAGCCGCTTCAGCCCGCGCATGGCGGCGATGCGCACCGCGCCGTCCCGCTTGTCGAGCACCTTCGCCGTCTGGGCCACGTCGAGTCCCGCGACGACCCGCAACAGGACGGCCTCGGCCTGGTCCTTGGGCAGCCGGGCTATCAGCCGCAGCGCCCGCTCGGTGTCCTCGCGCTCGGCGGCGACGCTCTCGGTGTCGTCGGCGGACGGCCAGTCCGTCGCGATCGCCGCGACGTCGCCGTTGTCCTCCTTGCGCCGGGAGGTCTTGCGCAGCTCGTCCAGAGCGCGGTGGCGCGCCACCCGGAACAGCCAGACCCGGAAGCCGGCCGCGTCGCCGCGGTATCCGCGCACGTCCTTGGCCGCCTGCAACCACGTCTCGCTGGCCACGTCCTCCGCCGTGTCGCCGACCACGGCGCGCAGATAGCGCAGCAGAGGCGGATGCAGGGCATGCCAAAGCTCTGCGAATCCCGTCTCCTCGCCGCGGCGGGCCGCGGCGAGGGCGGAATCCAGATCGCCCCAGGCCAAGCCGTACCCCTCCTCCAACCGTGCGTGCCGAGCACTGCTGCTACAGCTTGTCGCCGCGTGAACATTACACGGAAAGCAGCGGCCCTCCGGAACGGATCGGACGACACGGCCCCCGGGTATGGCGTTTTCATGACGGTGGTCATACATTGGTGATGGCCGTCAGAGTCGCAGCGCACCGGGAGGAACAGCGCATGAGCCCGTTCCGGGGTTCGGTCCCGTTCACCGACCAGTGGGACCACTTCCGCGTGGAGCACGCCGACGGGGTCGCGACCGTCACCCTGAACCGTCCCGACAAGATCAACGCCCTGACCTTCGAGGCGTACGCCGACCTGCGCGACCTGCTGGCCGAGCTGCCGCACCGCGGAGACACCCGGGTGCTGGTGCTGCGCGGCGAGGGTCCGGGCTTCTGCTCCGGCGGCGACGTCAACGAGATCATCGGCGAGCTGCTGAAGATGCGCCCGGACGAGCACCTGTCCTTCACCCGCATGACGGGCGACGTGGTGCGCGCCCTCCGGGAGATCCCCATCCCGGTCATCGCCTCGATCCACGGCATCGCCGCGGGCGCCGGCTCGGTGCTGGCGCTGGCGGCGGACTTCCGGGTCGTGGCCGCCTCGGCGCGGTTCGCGTTCCTGTTCACGAAGGTCGGCCTGTCCGGTTCCGACATGGGGGCGGCCTACCTGCTCCCCCGC
The DNA here is from genome assembly GCF_039531675.1 of Catenulispora subtropica. Classification (NCBI taxonomy): domain Bacteria; kingdom Bacillati; phylum Actinomycetota; class Actinomycetes; order Catenulisporales; family Catenulisporaceae; genus Catenulispora; species Catenulispora subtropica. Next base: position 43,634 of record NZ_BAAAQM010000041.1, on the reverse strand, counting down.
ATCGTCGGCCTCGGCAACGCCACCAAGCTGTTGATGCTCGGGGACACCGTCAAGGCTCCCGAGGCCGACAAGTACGGCCTGGTCAGCGAGCTGGTCGAGGACTCGGAGCTGGAAACGGCGACGACGGCGTTGGCCAGGCGGCTGGCCGAGGGGCCGGCCCTGGCCTACGCGCAGACGAAGATGCTGCTCACCCGCGAGCTGGACATGGGGCTCTCGCCGTCGCTGGAGATGGACGCGGCCGTGCAGGCGCTGCTGATGAACAGCCGCGACCACGCCGAGTTCCACCGCGCGTTCAACGCCAAGGAGACGCCGAAGTGGGAGGGCCGATGACCACGCCGCACGAGCTGGTGAACCCGCCGCAGCTGGCGGCGCCGGTCGGGTTCTCGCACGCCGTCGCGGCCGGCCCGGGCCGCACGGTCTACCTGGGCGGCCAAGCGGCCCTGCACCCGGACGGCACCGTGAGCCCGGGCTCCACCCTGGTCGAGCAGTTCGACCTCGCGCTGGCCAACATGGCGGCGACGCTGGAGGCCGCCGGCGCGGCGCCGGAGCACCTGGTGACGGTCACCGTCTTCGCCACCGACGCCGAGCAGTACCGGAAGGACCTCAAGGAGCTCGGCGCGGTGTGGCGCCGCCACCTGGGCCGCCACTACCCGGCGATGGCGTTCTTCGAGGTCAAGGGCCTGTTCGACCCGGCGGCGCTGGTGGAACTGACCGGCGTCGCGGTGGTGCCGTGAGGATCGCGGTCGTCGGCGGCGGCCCCGGCGGGCTCTACTTCGCGGCGCTGGCCAAGCAGCTGGACCCGGACGCGGTCGTCGACGTCTGGGAGCGCAACGCCGCCGACGACACCTTCGGCTTCGGCGTGGTGTTCTCCGACGAGACCCTCGGCGGGATCGAGCACGCCGACCCGGTGATCCACGAGGCGATGGCCGCCGAGTTCGCCCGCTGGGACGACATCGACGTGCACTACCGCGGTCAGGTCGTCACCTCCGGCGGCCACGGCTTCGCCGCGCTGAGCCGCGTCCGGCTGCTGCAGATGCTCCAGCGGCGCTGCGCCGACCTCGGCGTCGAGGTCCGGTTCCTCACCACGGCGCCGCCGGCCGAGGAACTGGCAGCCGAATACGACCTCGTGGTCGCCGCCGACGGCGTCAATTCTGCGATCCGCACCGAATACGCCGATGCCTTCGGCCCCACGGTGCGCACCCACGACTGCCGCTACATGTGGCTGGGCACCGACCTGGTCTTCGACGCCTTCCGCTTCCAGGTCCAGCTGACGCGTTACGGCGCCATGCAGGTCCACGGCTACCCGTACGACGCCCACGGTTCCACCTTCATCGTCGAGATGCACGAGCGTGTGTGGCGCCGCGCCGGCTTCGACAAGTTCGCCGCCCGCGACTTCCAGCCCGGTGAGAGCGACCACGAGAGCATCGCGGTCGTCGCCGACATCTTCGCCGACATGCTCGGCGGACACCGGCTGATCGCCAACAACTCCCGGTGGCTGAGCTTCCCGACCGTGACCACGGCGCACTGGTCGCACGGCAACATCGTGCTGCTCGGCGACGCCGCGCACACCGCGCACTTCTCCATCGGCTCCGGCACGAAGCTGGCCATGGAGGACGCGCTCGCGCTGGCCGCCTGCCTGCGCGAGAACCCGGACATCCCGTCCGCGCTGGCCGCCTACGAGGCGGAGCGGCGGCCGGTGGTCGCCTCCACGCAGCGCGCCGCGGCGGCATCCCTGCGCTGGTTCGAGGACATGGGCCGCTACACCGCCCAGGAGCCGCTGCAGTTCGCGTTCAACCTGCTGACCCGGTCGCGGCGGGTGACGTACGACAACCTGAAACTGCGCGACCCCGAGTTCGCCGCCGAGGTCAGCGGCGACCCGACGCCGCCGATGTTCCGGCCGTTCCGGCTCGGCGGGCTGACGTTGAAGAACCGCGTGATCGTCTCGCCGATGGACATGTACTCGGCGGTCGACGGCGTCCCCAACGACTTCCACCTCGTCCATCTGGGCTCGAAGGCGCTCGGCGGGGCCGGGCTGGTGATGACCGAGATGGTCTGCGTCTCGCCGAACGGCAGGATCACCCCGGGCTGCACCGGGCTCTACACCGCCGAGCAGGAAGCGGCGTGGCGGCGCATCGTCGACTTCGTGCACGAGCGGTCCGACGCGGCGATCGGCCTGCAGATCGGGCACTCGGGCCGCAAGGGTTCGACCAAGCTGATGTGGGAGGGCATCGACGAGCCGCTGCCCGACGGGAACTGGCCGGTCGTCGGACCCTCGCCCCTGCCGTACAAGCCCGGGGTGAACCAGGTTCCGCACGAGCTCTCGGTAGCGGAGCTCGAAACGGTGAAGAACGACTTCGTCGAGGCCGCCGAGCGCGGGGCGCGCGCCGGATTCGACCTGCTGGAGCTGCACTGCGCCCACGGCTACCTGCTCTCCAGCTTCCTGTCGCCGCTGACCAACCAGCGCACGGACGAGTACGGCGGCCCGTTGGAGAACCGGCTGCGCTTCCCGCTGGAGGTGTTCGACGCGGTCCGGGCGGTGTGGCCGGCGGACCGGCCGATGACGGTGCGCGTGTCGGCGACCGACTGGGCGCCCGGCGGCGTGGACGGTGCCGAGTCCGTGACGATCGCCAAGGCCTTCGCCCTGCACGGCGCCGACGCCATCGACGTCTCCACCGGCCAGGTCACCCCGGCCGAGAAGCCGGAGTACGGCCGGTCGTACCAGACCCCGTACGCCGACCGGATCCGAAACGAGGCCGGCATCGCGACCATCGCCGTGGGAGCCATCTCCTCCTACGACGACGTGAACTCGATCCTGCTCGCCGGACGCGCGGACCTGTGCGCGCTGGGCCGCACCCACCTGTACGACCCGCAGTGGACGCTGCACGCGGCCGTCGAGCAGGAGTACTCGGGCCCGGGCGCCGAGTGGCCGCTGCCGTTCCGCGCCGGCGCGCGCAAACCGGCGTCCGGCCGGACCGACGGTCCGCGTCCGCGGTTGGAGCTGATCAGGAGCGGATCGGAGGGCACGGCCCATGCACGGTGGCGGCCGCAGGGGTAGCCGGTAGCCGCTAAGCCTCCGCCGCGTCCGCCCGTGCGGGCGCGGCGGCCTGGAGGATGCGGTCGAGGACCAGGGCTGGTTCGTCCGTGGACAAGGCGTGGCCGGTGCCGGGCACGATCTCGACCTGCGCCGCCGGCAGGACTCGGTGAAGATGATCGGCGACCTGACCTGAGCGGTGCAGCGCGCTGCTCGCGCCGAGCAGGAACTGCGCGGGAACCCGGATTCGCTCCAGTTCCTCGTCGCTGAAGACGGTGGCTGCCGGCAGCCTGCGCCGGAAGCCCATCGAGGCCTTCATCAGCCCCATGAGGTCGTCGTCGAGGATGGCGCTGTTGTGCACGATGCGCGCCAACCGGGGACGCAGCGGGCGGAGAGCCAGGCCGGCCAGTCCCCCGCCGATGAGCCAGAGGTAGAAACGGAAGCCGACCTCGGCGAAGCCGGCCGAGTCCACGAGCGTGAGGCCCGCCGCCCGGCCTGGATGGTGGACCTGGTGGCTCAGGGCGACCCAGCCGCCGTAGGAGGCTCCGACGATGTGAACGCCTGCGAGGTCCAGGCCGTCGAGGGTCTGGTCGAGCCAGTCGGCGAGGTCCCGGCCGTCGGCGAGGGGCGCGGTCTGGACGCTCAGGCCGGGTTCGCCGACGGTGTCCACGGCGTAGACCGCGTGCTCGCGACTCAGGGGCTCGATGTACCGATGCCACATCAGCGCGTTTCCACCCGAGGCCGGAAGCAGCACGATCGGCGTGCCGTCCTGCGAGCCGCAGCGGTGGACGCGGGTCGTGCCGTAGGCGGTGGGGACGTCCAGGGGTGTGGCGGGGACCGGCCAGACCCGGTCGAAGGTCTGCTGGTAGGCGGCGCGGTAGCGGTCGGCGGCCGCAGTGGTCTTGAACTCGCTGGTCTTCACTTCGTGCGCTGTCATGATACAGGTGTACCACGGCGTGATACGGTCGTACCACGAGAGGGAGGTCACACCATGACCGCGCGAGTCGACCACGAGGCGCGCCGGACCCAGATCGCCGAGGCGCTGCTGCGGATCGCGGACACGGAAGGGCTGCAGTCGGCGAGCATGCGCGCGGTCGCGGCGGAGGCCGGCGTGTCGTTGCGCCTGGTCCAGTACTACTTCACGACCAAGCAGGCTCTGCTGCTGGACGCGCTGGCCCGGCTGCGCGACCAGCTGCAGGCGCGGATGAACGCGTGGATCACGGCCGCGGGCTCCCCGCCGACGCCGAGGTCGGTGGTGACCGCGATCCTGGCCTGCATCCTGCCGACCGACGCCGAGAGCCGGCGCATCACGCGGACCTACAGCGCGTACTACACGCTGGTGCTCAATGACCCCGAGGTGTTGGAGAAGCACGGCGCGGCGCAGCCGGACATCCTCGAAGGCTTTCTCGCCAAGCAGATCCGCGCGGCGCAGAAAGCCGGTGACGTCGACAGCCGTAAGGACCCGGCGATGGTGGCGGCCGGGCTGCTGGCGATGGTGAACGGACTGGGGTCGAGCGTGTTAGGCGGGCAGCGTGACAGCGACGAGGCGATGACCGTGCTCACCTACCACTTGGACGAACTCTTCGGACCTTCTCAGCGCTCCACGACACTACGGACGTAGTTCATGCCGCGGGCGCGCAGGGTGTCGTGCAGACGGAAGAAGATGTCCGCGGCCTGCACGCCGTGCCAGTCGTCGGGCAGCAGCTCCGGGGGCAGGCCCGGGTCCCGGTACGGCATGCGCCGCCAGGCATCCAGAGCCCTGAGGTACGTCGCGAAGGCCTCGGAGTCGTCCGCCGGGGCGTCGTCCGTTTCGAGGAACTGTGCGGAGAACTCGGCGTAGCCGGCCTGCACCGCGCCGAGATCCCACCAGCGGGCGGCGGCCTCGCGCAGGTCGGCATAGGCGAGGTAGTCGGCGTGGAACAAGTCGACGTACGGGGCCAGTTCCAGCCGCTCCAGCGTGTGCCGGGCCTCCTCGGCCAGGTGCGACGGCGCGATCCAGACACCGGGCGCGGTGGCCCCGAAGCCCAGGCGGGACAGGCGGGAGCGCAGCAGGTGACGGCGGTGGCGTTCGGATTCGGGGACGGAGAAGACGGCCAGCACCCAGCCGTCGTCGAGCTTCGCGTCCTGGCGGGTGTAGATACGGCGGTCACCGTCGGCGAGGATCTGCTCGGCCTCCTCCGACAGCGAGTAGCCCGCGACGCCGCCGGACTGGCGGGCTCGCAGGAAGCCGCGTTGCTTCTGCCGGGACACGGCGGAGCGGACGGCGGGGGCGTCGACGCCGAGCAGGCCGAGCAGCGTGACCAGGTCGGCGACCGCGATCCAGCCGCCGAGTTCGCGGCCGTAGGCACCGAAGAAGGACACGATGAGCGAGCGCGGCGTCGGCGCCTTCATGGCGGTGGCCTCGGGCGCCGGGGCCTGGGCCACCGGGAACCCGGCCGCTGCTTTCTCTGGCTTCGGCGGTGGGCTCACGGGCGGCTTCCTGGGGGTGGCGGCTTGGGCGGGCTGGGGCGACACAGCGGCAAGATACCGTGCGGACCTTTCCGGCTCAGGCCAGATCTCTGAGCCGGAAACGCTGGAGCTTGCCGGTCGCGGTCCGGGGCAGCGCCGGGACGAAGCGCACCGCCCTGGGGTATTTGTAGGGCGCGATCCGCGCCTTGACGAACTCCTGGAGCTCCTTGACCGTCGCCTCGTCCTGCGGCGTGTCCGCGCGCAGCACCACGAAGGCGGTGACGAGCTGGCCGCGGTCCGGATCCGGCATGCCGATCACGCCGGCTTCCAGCACCGAGGGGTGCCGCAGCAGGGCGTTCTCGACCTCGGGGCCGGCGATGTTGTACCCCGAGGAGATGATCATGTCGTCCGAGCGCGCCTGGTACCAGAAGTAGCCGTCCTCGTCGCGGACGTAGGTGTCGCCGGTGTAGTTCCAGCCATGACGGACGTACGTGGTCTGGCGCTCATCGGCCAGGTAACGGCAGCCGATCGGGCCGCGCACGGCCAACAGGCCGGGCTCGCCGTCCGGGACCGGGCGGCCGTCCTTGTCGAGGATGGCCGCCTGCCAGCCGGGCACCGGGCGGCCGGTGGACCCGGGACGGATGTCGTCGTCGGCGGCGGAGATGAAGATGTGCAGCAGCTCGGTGGCCCCGATGCCGTCGATGATCTTGATGCCGGTGGCGGTCTGCCAGGCGCGCCACGTCTCGGCGGGAAGGGCCTCGCCGGCCGAGACGCAGCGGCGGAGAGTCTGGAGCCGGGGGTCGCGACCGCCGGCCTCATCACCCTTTTCCAGCATCGCGAGCATGGCGCGGTAGGCGGTCGGGGCGGTGAACAGGACGCTGACACCGTGCTTCTCGACGGCCGCGAGCAAGGCCTCCGGGCTGCCACGCTCCAGCAGCACGGTCGAGGCGCCGGCGTAGAGCGGGAAGATGACCAGCCCGCCGAGACCGAAGGTGAAGCCCAGGGGCGGGCTGCCGGTGAAGACGTCGTCGGCCTGCGGCTTGAGGACGTGCTTGGCGAAGGTGTCGGCGATGGCCAGGACGTCGCGGTGGAAGTGCATGCACCCCTTGGGGCGGCCGGTGGTGCCGGAGGTGAAGGCGATCATCGCGACGTCGTCCTGGGACGTCCGCACCGTCGCGAACTTCCGCTGTGAGGAGCGGGCACAACGTGCGACCAGGTCATCCGGGCCGGGGCCGCCGACCGTGACCACGCGCATGCCCTCGACGCCGGCGTCGGCCGCCTCGGTGTCGCAGCCGGGCGCACACAGGGCCACGCTCACCTCGGCGATCCGGGAGACGGTCGCGATCTCCTCGCTGCGCAGCAGGGGCACGACGGTCACGACCACGCCGCCCGCCTTGAGCACGCCGAACCAGCAGGCCACCGTCCACGGACTGTTCGGACCACAGATCAGGACCCGGTTGCCGGGCACCACGCCGAAGTCCTCGACCAGCACCTCGGCGATCTGGTCGCTGCGGCGGTCCAGGTCGCCGTAGGTCCACGTCTCGGTGTCGGAGATGAGGCAGCGACGCTCCGTCCCGACCGCCGCGATCGCGGTGTCGAGCAGGTGGGAGGCGCAGTTCAGGCGGTCCGGATAGCGCAGTCCGTCGAGGCCGGGCAGAAGCTCGGGCCAGCGGTCGTCCGCGGGCAGGCGGTCGCGGGCGAAGCTGTCGACGTGCGCTGACGGGAGCAGGTCCATCGGGTCCTCCGGGACTCCGTGCTGCTGACTGGGTGCTGGCGGGGCGTGGTACCGGGCTCGACGGCACCAGCGTACGACTTCTGTGACGGCAGTCAAGATTTTGTTACATTGACAGGCATGGAATCCGCCCAGTTCCGCCTCACCCCCGCCCAGACCGCCTTCTGCGCCCAGGTCCGCGCCCTCGCCGAGACCGAACTGGCCCCCCTGGCCGCCGCCGGAGCACCGGGCCACGTCAACCGGCCCCTGCTGGAGGCCATGGGCCGGCACGGGTTGCTGGCACGGTTGTTCCCAGGGGCCGGCTCCGGCTCGGCTGCCGCCCCGGCCTCCGGCTCCGCCACCGCGGACCACCGCGCCGAAGCCGCCGCCCTGGACCTGTGCCTGCTGCGCGAGTCGCTGGCGCAGGTGTCGACCGAGGCCGAGACGGCCCTGGCGTTGCAGGGGCTGGGAACGTACCCCGTCGTTCAAAACGGGAGTGAGGAACAGATCGCCCACTGGCTGCCGAAAGTGGTGGCCGGCACCGCGGTAGCAGGGTTCGCCCTGTCGGAACCGGGCAGCGGCTCGGACGCGGCGTCCCTCTCCCTGGCCGCCACCGCCTCGCCCACCGGCGACGGCTGGACCCTGACCGGCGAGAAGATCTGGATCTCCAACGCCCCCGAAGCCGACTTCTACAGCGTCTTCGCCCGCACCACCCCGGACGCGGGCTCCCGCGGCATCACCGCGTTCCTGGTCCCCGCCGACCGCCCCGGCCTGACCGGCGAGCACCTGGACATGATCTCCCCCCACCCGATCGGCCGCCTGATCTTCGACGCCGTCCCCGTGACCCGCGCCGACCTCCTCGGCGAAGCCGACCAGGGCTTCCGCGTCGCCATGCGCACCCTCGACCTGTTCCGCCCCAGCGTCGGCGCCTTCGCCGTGGGCATGGCCCAAGCCGCCCTCGACGCCTCGATCACCCACGCGGGCCGACGCGAGGCCTTCGGCGGCGTCCTGAAGGACCTCCAGGCGGTCTCCCATTCCCTCGCCGAGATGGCGACCCGCATCGAAGCCGCCCGCCTGCTCGTCTACAGCGCCGCGGAGGCGTACGACGCCGGCGAGAAGCGCATCGCGGGCCGCTCGGCGATGGCGAAGCTGTTCGCGACGGAGACCGCGCAATTCGTGATCGACGCGGCGGTGCAGATCCACGGCGCCGTCGCCCTGCAGCACGGACACCTGCTGGAGCACCTGTACCGCGAGGTGCGCGCGCCGCGGATCTACGAGGGCGCGTCGGAGGTGCAGCGGACGATCATCGGGCGGGAGCTGTATCGAGGTTAGGATCGCCGGCGCGTAAGCCCGCGGCGGCGTCGCGCTACCCTCGGCGTTCGCTGGCCCGGAGCTGACGCTGGCACTCGTCGTGCAGGTCCGGGTAGGCCTTGGCGATCGCCTCGAACGTCCGTCGCAGCAGCGACCGTTCGGCGTCGGCCCGGCCGATGCGGCCGAACAAGCCCTCGATCATCGGGTCGTAGCGCGTGAGGTGCTGGCGCAGGTAGTTGACCTTCCAGCGGTTCAGGGTCTTGCGATCGACGCTCGCGCCGCCGACGCGGGCGCGGGCGTCGCGGTGGCGTACCGCGCGGGCTTCGAGGACTGCCGGGTCGAGGTGCGGGATGGAGATGTCCTCGGCGGCCATCAGGCGGAGCATCTCCATGCGCCGGCGTCGGGCCGCGGCTTTGCCCGAGGCGGAGCGGCGGGCGGCCAGGTCGCGACGTTCGGCGAACTTCCGGGTGCGTTCGGCGGCGTCGATGCGGGTGCGGGCGAACAGGGGGGTGGGCGGGGCGTTGTGGAAGCGTGGGTTGGGCGCGGTGGCGTCGGGCCGGCCCAGGAAGTCGCGGATCATGGCCGCGGTCCAGCCGCGGGCGGTGAGGCCGGTGATGTTCAGGTAGTCGGTCTTGGTGCGTGGTGCCATCGTGGCGCCCCCTTCCCCCTGTCCCCCAGGATTTCGAAGGCACCAGGATCTTGGGGGCGTTCCGGATGTTCAAGGCAGAATGCTCATAATTCACCCGGCCGGCCCACGGCGGGACGGTGGAACGTCCCGCGCCTCCTGATCGTTGAGCGGGGTGTGAGCATCATCTTGGACTGGCTGGTCCCGAGCCGGCGCCACCGGGAAGAGGAGCGGAACCGGCTCGAGTGGTCGCGGGACGAGGAAGGGCTCGGGGATCCGCATCGCGGGCCGATAGACCTGGAGAGCGGGGTCGTGAAGATCAAAGCCCCCGAGGAGGCGGCCGCCGCCGAACCGCCCGTCACCAGGCCAGAAGAGCCTTGAACCCGTCCGCGCGCGCCGTCGCCTCCAGCTCGTCCAGTGACGCCACCGCCCGGGCGGCCGTCTCGGGTTCGCGGTCGGCCAGGCCGCTGGCCTCGAACTCGTCCTCGTCCAGGCGCAGGACGCGGGCGTGGTCGGCGGAGAGCCACAGGTCCAGGTCGAGATCGGCGATGGCGATGCGGGGTCCGGCCGGCGGGTCGACGGTGACCGCGGCGGGTCGGGCGACGTCGCAGTACCAGCCCTTCACGGTGCCGTCGGCGGTTCGGACCTCCTTGATGGAGAACCAGCGGGTGCGCCAGAAGTGCTCGATCCACACGTCGCCGGGCTCGAAGACCTCGAAGCCCATGTCGCGGGGGCTGTCGCCGAACCAGGGGGCGCGGACGGCCACGTGGTCGCCGTCGTCGTGGAGGACCGTGGCCGGGTATTCGACGTCGGGACGCGGCGCTTTGAGGAGGCGGACGGTGATGGTCGTCGCGGGTGTGAGGGTCGGTACGGGGGTCACGGCATCCTCTTGTTCCAGTGGTGCGTACGGCGCCGAGGCTCATCTCCGGGGACGATGGGTGGCGCTAACCTACGGCACAGTAGGTTAGGGTCCTCCTGTGGCCGAACGCGAATACGTTTATCCCCCGGTTATCCGGGCGATGCTGGGTGCTTTCCGGGTGCTCGACCTGAAGGTCGACGTCCGCGGGGCCGACCGGATCCCGCGCAGCGGCGGGGCGGTGCTGGCCAGCAACCACATCAGCTACCTGGACTTCATCTTCGCCGGGGCGGCGGCGCTGCCGTCGAAGCGGCGGGTGCGGTTCATGGCCAAGAAGGAGGTCTTCGACAACCGGGTCTCCGGGCCGCTGATGCGGGGCATGCGGCACATCCCCGTGGACCGGGAAGCCGGGCTGTCGTCCTACCGGCAGGCGCTGGACTTCCTGAAGTCCGGCGAAGTGGTGGGCGTGTTCGGCGAGGCGACGATCAGCCGGTCGTTCATGATCAAGGATCTGAAGAACGGCGCGGTGCGGATGGCGCAGGCCGCGGACGTGCCGCTGATCCCGGTGGTGCTGTGGGGCACGCAGCGGCTGTGGACCAAGGGCCGGCCGCGCCGGCTGTGGCAGCGGCACGTGCCGATCACGGTGCTGGTCGGCGAGCCGATGCACCCGAAGAAGGGGCAGAACGCGACCGAGCTGACCGCCGAGCTGCACGCGCGGCTGAGCGCGCTGCTCGAGGAGGCACAGGCGTCCTACCCCGACAAGCCCGCCGGCCCCGAGGACTCGTGGTGGCTGCCGGCGTACATGGGCGGCACGGCGCCGACGCCGGAGGAGGCCGCGGAGATGGACGCGCGGGGCAAGGGCGCCGGCGAGGCGGCTGAAAAGGCACCGGAAAAGGCTCCCGGCAACGCGACGGCGAAGGCGTCGGACAGCGCGCCGGAGAAGAAGGCCGAGAACGCGAGCGAGGCGACCGCCGACAAGGCAGCCGAGAATGCAGCCGAAAAGCCGGCTGAGAAGGCGGCCGAAAAGCCGGCCGAGAAGCCCGCCGACAGTCCGGACACGTCGTCCGAGCAGGCTCCCGCCAAGGACGACGGAAGCGCCGCGGAGGCCGACAACCCGACCGAATGACCTTCGGCGCGCCCTCACCGGCGCGCCGAGACCGGGTCCCGGAAACCACCTCCGGCGATTACCGTCGGCACCGGCCCCGTCACCCAACAAAGTCCCCTTTGACGCGTCCTGAAATGGGCATTTACCGTCGACGGATGGACTTCCCGCCGCCCCACGACGACGCGCCGCCGATGGCCTCCCCCTTGGCCGGCGTGGTCGCCGCTTTCATGCCGCGCCTGGCCGAGTTCGCCTTCGACCCCGGCCTGGTCGCGGCGATCGACCAGCACGCGGCGGCGGTCTGCGACACCCTCGGCCCCACCGGCGCCCTCCTGCCGACCCAGCGCACGGTCGACCGCGCGGAGCTCACCGACTACGTGCTCGGATTCAACGACGTCCTGGCCGAGAAGGGCTGGCAGGAGCCGGTCGGCTACGACTTCGCCACCCTGCGCCTGACCGCCATCTGCTGGCTGGTCCGCGAGAAGGACCTGCTCGTCTGATGCGCTCACGGACCTCCGGCATGTGGTGGGGCACGGCCCTGGAGGCGCCCGACCCCGCCGCCCTCGCCCGTTTCTACTCCCAGCTCCTGGGCTGGCCCATCGGCCACGAGGAGCCCGGGACGTCCATCCTCACCGCCCCCGAGGGGCCGATCTACATCGTGTTCCAGCAGGCCGACGACTACCGGCCCCCGGTCTGGCCCCCGGCCGACGGCGACCAGCGCCCGATGATGCACTTCGACTTCCAGGTCGGCGACCTGGACGACGCGGTCGCCGAGGCGCGGGAGCTGGGAGCCACGCTCGCGGCGCACCAGCCGCGGGAGAACGTGCGGGTGCTGTTCGACCCGGCTGGGCATCCGTTCTGCCTCTGCCGCGAGAGCTAGCAGCTAACCGGTCACCGCAAGCGAGCAGAGGCCGCCGTTGCTCGTGACCCGGACCGGCACCGCCGTGAACTGGCCGACGCCGATGGTCAGCAGTGCCGCAGCAGTGACCCTGGGTCTCCGCACGTGGTGCGGACTGTGCGAATGAGCAGGCAGGCGCGCCGCGATCAAATGTACACCGCGTCAATCGTCGCGTTCGGGAAAGGACGAGCGTAATCGGAATAGCAGCCTTGCCACGCGTCTCCCGGCTGTGTTTCGACCGAATAGCAGCCTGCGTCGGGAAGCCAGTTGGCACCCGTGACACCGGTTATCGAATAGTGCAGGTAGAGGGTGCCACTCCCCGCGAAGCAGTAGGGAATTCCTCCCGCACCCCAAATCACCAGGTCGTAGTGTGCACATCCGACCTGGGATATCGTGTCGGCGCTGGCAGGCGCGGCCGTGACTACGCCGCCGGCAAAGACGCCGCCGGCAACGGCGGCTACGGCTAGTTTGTTGCGGATACTCATGAGCGTCTCCTTTTTGGGACATAGCACACCACCAACAGCCTCCGACATCGGAGGCTGCTAACCAGAGGAGTCTCGCCGATGCAGGGTCCACGGGCCAGCAATTAGGCTCTGGCCTAATCGTCACGACATCCCGGCAGCCACCGGCCTGCTCCAGCCCTGACGAACACCCATCCCCGATAGACCTTCGGCCTCCTCGCCCCGAAGGCACCCGCCAGAGCACGGGATCGGCCAACTTCTCTGGCACCGGCGCCGGGCGCTTGAACCGGGATCGAAGACCGGGATCGAAGACCGGGATCCGAAACCAAGGGCGCGGGCCCGCAACCGGGACCCGCGCCCTCCCCCGCACCTCCCCCGCACCTCACCCGTCAACCGCTCACGCCGTCGTACCCGGCTCCCGCCCGTAGGGCTGCTGCGGCTGCTGCGTCGTGGGCGGTGCGGTCGGCAGTCCGGCCTCCGCGTCGTGGCGTCCCATCTGGTACGCCGACAGGTCCGTGGTGGAGGCCACGCGGACCGTCTCCAGCTCGGCCTTGGTCAGCATCCGCTCCCAGCGGGAGCGCATGGGCTGGATCAGGCCGCCGCCCACGCCGACGACGGCGACGCCGGCGATGGTGGCCAGGACCGCGACCAGGATCGGGCCCAGGACGAAGTTGGCGATCCCGACCTGGGCCAGGGCCGCGATGGTGCCGAAGAAGGCGATGAAGGCCCAGGCGATCCAGCCCAGGGTCTTGCCGTAGGAGAAGGACGACAGGATGTTGGTCACGAGTTCGCGGACCACGTTGGCGAGCGCCATCGCGACCCCGAAGATGATCATGGCGACGATCAGCTTGGGCAGCCAGGCCACCACGCTGTGGATCATGTCGCTGATCGGGTTCGGGCCGAAGACGCCCAGGGCCAACTGCAGCACGACCAGCAGCAGGCCGTAGTACACGACCTTGGTCAGGATCGCGGTGGCGTCCCATTTCGAGCCGGCCAGGAACCGTTGCGAACCGGCGCGCTCGGCCATGCGCTCCACGCCGATGCGGCGCAGCACGACGTCCACGAGGCGGGCGATGGCCTTGCAGATCAGCCAGCCCACGAGCATGATCACCGCGAAGGCGATCAGCTTCGGGATGATGTTGACCACCGAGGACCAGGCACTCGTGATGCCCTGGCCCCAATCGACCGATATTGCGAGTCTCGGTCCCATGAAGGTTCCTCCAACGGTGCGGTGACGGGGCACATCCCCACAACGTTGGTAACACCCGTATCCCGGCGTCGCACCTCAGCACGGTGACACCGGTACGCCGATTAGGTGGCGGAGCCCTGGCGCCCGGCCAGCCGGGCCTGCACGCCGTCCAGGAACAGCCCGAGCGTGTATTCGAACACGGCCGCGTCATCCCGGGTCAGCTCCAACAGGCGGGCGGCGCTGGCGTGCACCAGCGGGAACCGCTCGGCCGGCAGCGTCGCGTAACCCACCGCCCACGCCTGCTCGTCACGGCTCTGGTATTCGGGGTCGAGCAGCGACCAGGCGGCGCTGTACTGCGTGAACGCCAGTGTCAGGTCCACCAGCGCGCGGTAGACCTCGGCGGCCTCGACCACCGGCAGCCCGGCGCCGTGCAGCACCCCGATGATCCGTTCGACGCTCTCGGTCTCGGACTTGCTGGCGGCGGTGCGGCTGGCGGCCAGCACCGCGATCGCCGGCCGGTCCAGGTAGACGGAGCGGATCGAGTGCGCGACCCGCCGCAGCCACTCGCGCCAGCCGACCGCGTCCGGCTCCACCCCGGCCATCCGCTCCACCGACTCGGTCACCATCCGGTCGGTGAGCGCCACCACCAGCTCGTCCTTGTCGCGGAAGTGCCGGTAGACGCTGGTCGGGTCGGCGCCCAGCTCCTTGCCCAGGCGGCTGAACGTCAGCGCCGAGCCGCCCTCCTTCGAGCCGATGTTCAGCGCGGCCTCGATGATCACCTCGCGGGACAGCGCGGCACGGCGGCGGCTGCCGCCCTTGGGGGACTCGGTCGCGGCGCGCGGCATCGCGGTTCTCCGTTCGGCACGGGTCGGCGGGGAGCTGGTCGCCCGGGTCGTCGGACAGGTCGGCGGCCGGCGCCTCCCCGTGCGACGTCCCGCCCGGCCCAGCAGTGTGCAGCGATCCCATCGTAGTCGCGATCACGTTGTCAATGCCATTGACAGGGGCGCTGTCATGAGTTTTGCTACTGCCCACGACGCACGCCGTGGCGTAGCTCACGGAAACTCGTTACGAACATCTCTGGAGGACCGGTGTCCCCTTCCCCGTTCGCAGACCTCGTCTTCAAAGGCGGTCCGGTCTTCACCGTCGACCCGGCCCGCTCCTGGGCCACCGCGGTCGCGGTGGCCGGCGGCCGGATCACCGCGGTCGGCCGCGAGCGCGACGTCACGGACCTGATCGGCCCCGCGACCGAGGTCGTCGACCTGGCCGGCAAGCTGCTGCTGCCCGGCTTCCAGGACGCGCACGTCCACCCGGTCCTCGGCGGCACCACCCTGCGCCAGTGCGACCTGCACGAACTGCACACCCTCGAGCAGTTCGTCGCCGCCGTCGGCGACTACGCGGGGCGCAACCCGCAGGCCGAGTGGATCCGCGGCGGCGGCTGGAGCATGGACGCCTTCCCCGGCGGCATGCCGACCAAGGACCTGCTGGACGCCGTCGTCCCGGACCGGCCGGTCGCGCTGCCGAACCGCGACGGCCACGGGATGTGGGTGAACAGCAAGGCCCTGGAGCTGTGCGGCATCACCCGCGACACCCCGGACCCGTTCGACGGCCGGATCGAGCGCGACGCCGACGGCGAGCCCAACGGCTGCCTGCAGGAAGGCGCGATGGCGCTGGTGAACGCGCACGTGCCGCCGCCGACCGACCGGGAACTGGCCGACGGCCTGCTGGCCGGCCAGGCGTATCTGCACTCGTTCGGGATCACCGCGTGGCAGGACGCGTGGGTCGGCGCCGGCCTCGGTCCCGCCGACGTGTTCGCCCCCTACCTGGACGCCTCCCGCTCCGGCGCCCTGACCGCGCGCGTGGCCGGAGCGTTGTGGTGGGACCGCGAGGGCGGCCTCGAGCAGCTCGAACTGTTCCGGGCCCGGCGTGAGGAAGCCGGCGACGGCCGGTTCCGGGCCCGCAGCGTCAAGATGATGCTGGACGGCGTCGCGGAGAACCACACCGCCGCACTGCTCGACCCCTACCTGGACGGCTGCGGCTGCGCCACCGACAACGCGGGCCTGGACTTCATCGATCCGGACAAGCTCCCGGCCTACGTCACCGAGCTCGACGCCGCCGGCTTCCAGGTGCACTTCCACGCCCTCGGCGACCGCGCCGTCCGCAACGCCCTGGACGCCGTGGCGGCCGCGCGCGCCGCGAACGGCGCCGGCGGCCGGCACCACCTGGCGCACCTGCAGGTCGTGCACCCCGACGACATCAAGCGGTTCCGACAGCTCGGCGCGACGGCGAACATCCAGCCGCTGTGGGCCGCGCACGAGCCGGCCATGGACGAGCTGACCATCCCGTTCCTCGGCGAGGAGCGCGCGGCGTGGCAGTACCCGTTCGGCTCGCTGAGCCGCGCCGGCGCGACGATCGCGGCCGGGTCGGACTGGTCGGTGTCCTCGCCGAACCCGTTGTGGGGGATCCACACGGCGGTGAACCGGGTGGAGCCGAGCCTGTCGGCCGAGGAGTTCGCCGCGCGCAAGGTGTTCTTCCCGTCCGAGCGGCTGGAGCTCGGCCAGGCGATCGCGGCGTACACGGCCGGTTCGGCGTACGTGAACCAGCTGGACGACGTGACCGGCTCGGTGCAGGTCGGCAAGTTCGCCGACCTGGTGGTGCTGGACCGCGACCCGTTCGACGGCCCGGCGCACGAGATCGGCGACGCCAGGGTCCTGCGGACGTTCGTCGAGGGCGTCCAGGTGTACGGCGCCGAGTAGGCGCGCGCGTGTCCCGTTCCCACTCCCGTTCCTAGGAAGGACAGCATCGCCATGAACCGCATACCGGCCCGCCTGGCCGCCCCTCTGGCCGCCACCGCCGCCGTGTCGCTGGCTCTGTCCGGCTGCTCCGGCAAGAGCAGCGGTGCGAAGCACGCCCCCGCGCCCAGCGCGAACATCGACGCCAACCAGCTGACCACCGGTACCGCCACCGGCCCGCTCGACTCCGTGACCTGGTCCGGGGACTACCGGGCGCCGTACTCGCTGGACCCGCTGAAGACCGCGGACTATCCGGAGGAGACGATCCTGGGCAACGTGTGCGAGCCGCTGCTGCGCACCAACCCGGACTACTCGCTGGCGCCGGGACTGGCCAAGGCCTGGTCGCAGTCCGACCCCACGCACATCGTGTTCGACCTGAACCCGGCCGCGCACTTCAGCGACGGCAAGCCGGTCACGCCCGAGGACGTGGTGTTCAGCCTCAAGCGCAACACGGACCCGAACGTCGCCTCGAACTACGCCGACTCCTACAACCCGGTGGCCGACATCGCCGCCACCGGGGCGTCGCAGGTGACGATCACCCTGTCGCGGCCGAACTACCTGTTCGTCCGCAACATGGGGATCCTGGCCGGGGCGATCGTGGAGAAGGCGAACACGGTGGCCGCCGGGTCGGACTTCGGCAGCGCCACCGGCAAGCTGGTGTGCTCCGGGCCGTTCACCGTCGACTCCTTCGACGGCACCAACACGCTGGTGCTGAAGAAGGACCCGAACTACTGGGACACCAAGCACGCCGCCAAGGTCGGCAAGCTGACCTTCTCCTTCCCGCAGGACCCGCAGAGCTTCGTCAACGGTCTGACCCAGGGCACCATGCAGGGTGCGTTCGACGTGCCGGTCTCGGCGCTGTCGGCGCTGCAGAAGGCGACCGACGGCAAGCTGTACGTCGGCGGTGAGGGCTCCACGACGCAGAACGTGGACCTGATCGTCTCCAAGCTCGACGGCGGCCTGAAGGACCCGGCGGTGCGGCAGGCGCTGTCGCTGGCCATCGACCGGGCTGGCATCGCCAAGTCGATCTACGCCGGCGCCGCGGACCCGCTGTACGCCGTGGCCGGGCCGGGCTTCTTCACCAGCCAGCCCGACCAGGTGAAGGCCGTCTACCAGGCCGCGTACGACAAGCTGAAGGTCACCCCGGACCTGAAGAAGGCCGCGGACATGGTCGACCAGGCCGGCGCCAAGGGCAAGACGGTCAAGATCGCCTACGCCGCCGACGGCGGGCCGTTCGCCCAGCTGGCGCAGGTGCTGCAGCAGACCGGCAACGCCATCGGCCTGGACCTGAAGATCGTCGGCCTGCCGATGCAGCAGTACGGCAGCCTGTTCACCGACCCCAAGGCGCGCGCCGACTACGACGGCTTCCTGACGCTGAACTACATGGAGTTCCCCGACGTCTCGACCATGTACACCAGCTACGCGACCAAGGACGGTGTGCAGAACTTCAACGGGTACGACAACGCCACCGTGCAGGCCCTGGTGGACAAGGCGGCGGGTACCGACGACCTGGCCAAGCGTGCGGACTTCGCGACGCAGGCGCAGGCGCAGGTGATGCAGGACCTGCCGTGGATCCCGATCGTGGCGCCGCGGGCGCTGGTGTGGCAGGGCAAGCAGGTGACCGGGGCGCCGCTGACGTTCTCGTACATGTCCTACGCGTGGGGCGCGGCGGTGGGCGCGCCGTGACCGCCCGGTTCCTCGTCCGCCGGCTCGGCGGGCTGGCGGTCACGCTGCTGCTGGCCAGCATGCTGATCTTCTCCTCGCTGTATCTGGCGCCGGGGAGCCCGGAGAACATCGTGTTCGGGAACCGGACGCCGTCACCGGCGGCGCGGGCGGCGGTGCGGCACCAGCTGCACCTGGACGACCCGCTGCCGGTGCGGTACTGGGACTGGCTGACCGGGGCGCTGCACGGCGACTTCGGGCGGTCGATGGTGACGAACCAGCAGGTGTCCGACCGGGTCGGCGCCGGACTGGCGACCACCGTGACCCTGGTGGTGCTGGCGGCGCTGATGATCGCGCTGCTCGGTCTGGCGCTGGGGACGGCCGCGGCGTTGAAGCCGGGGATCGTCGACTCGGCGGTGAACGTGTACACGTCGGTGTCGGTGACGGTGCCCCCGTTCGTGGCTTCGGCGGTGCTGATCTCGACGTTCGCGGTGAAGCTCGGCTGGTTCCCCGCTTCCGGGATCGAGGACGGGTTCTGGGGGCGGATCGACGGGCTGATCCTGCCGGCGGCGGCGATGGCGCTGATCTCGTGCGGGTTCCTGGCCCGGGTGACGCGCAACGCGATGCGCGAGCAGCTGGCCAAGGACCACGTGCAGACGGCGATGGTCCGCGGGCTGCCGCGGCGGCACGTGATCCGCCGGCACGTGCTGCGCAACGCGCTGCCGCCGATCGTGACGGTGATCGGGCTGCAGGTGGCCGGGCTGTTCGCTTCGACGCTGGTCGTGGAGTCGGCGTTCGGGGTGCCGGGGATCGGGCGGCTGACGATCCAGTCGGTGGCGCAGAAGGACTTCCCGGTGGTGCAGGCGGTGGCGCTGCTGCTGGTGACGGCCTTCGTGGTGGCGAACGCGGTGACGGACCTGGTGCAGGGTCTGGTGGATCCGCGGCTGAAGACGGCGGGAGGTGCGGTGTGACCGCGGTCTTGGAAGGCACGACGGGCGCCCCTGGGGCGTCCGGTACTGCCGGAGCTGGAAACGGGAGTAAGAAGCGGGGAAGGATCCGGGCCGCGTACCGGTGGCTGGGGCCGTCGGGGACGGCGGCGGCGCTGTTCTTGCTGCTGATGGTGCTGGCGGCGGTGTTCGCCTCGGCGCTGGCCCCGGCCGATCCGAACACCGGCAGCCTGCTGGACAACTATCAGGGCTCGTCGGCGGATCACCTGCTGGGCACCGACGGCATCGGCCGGGACATCCTGTCCCGTCTGATCTACGGCGCGCGGACCTCGCTGCTGGGGCCGGCGCTGGTGGTCGGAGTGTCGATGGCGGTGGGGATCCCGCTGGCGCTGATCGGGGCCTGGTACGGCGGCCTGGTCGACGCGGCCGTGGCGCGGGTGCTGGACCTGGTGTACGCGCTGCCGGGGCTGTTGCTGGCGGTGCTGACCGTGGCGCTGTTCGGCCCGGGGATGACCCCGGCGGTGGTGGCGCTGTCGATCGCGTATGTGCCGTTCCTGTCGCGGATCGTGCGGGCGGCGGCGCGGCAGCAGCGGGTGAGCCCGTATGTGGACGCGCTGACGGTGCAGGGCTTCGGCGTGTTCCGGATCAGCGTGCGGCACATCCTGCGCAACATCGCGCCGGTGGTGCTGGGGCAGGCGGCGATCGCGTTCGGGTACGCGCTGCTGGATCTGGCGTCGCTGTCGTATCTCGGTCTGGCGGTGCAGGCTCCGACCGCGGACTGGGGCGTGATGGTCAGCGACACCGACGCGCTGTTGAAGGGCTATTCGACGCCGGTGTTCCTGCCGGGGGTGCTGATCGTGTGTTCGGTGCTGTCGCTGACGGTGCTGGGGGCGCGGATCTCCGGCGAGCGCCCGGAGCGGCACCCGCTGTTCGGACGGGTGTTCGGACGGGTCTCGGGAAGGAGGCGGGCCGATGCTCCGGCTTCGTGATGTGAATGTGGCGCTCAACGTCGAGGGACGGATGCGGCCGGTGCTGTCCGGCCTGAACCTGGACCTGGCCGAAGGCGAGGCGCTGGGGCTGGTCGGCGAGTCGGGGTCCGGCAAGTCGATGACGGTGCGGACCATCACCCGGTTGTTGCCGCAGGGCGCACGGGTGAGCGGCTCCGTCGAGGTCGACGGCCGCGACGTGCTGGCGATGCGGCCGGCCGAGCTGCGGGCGTTCCGCGGCTCCGACGTCGGCGTGGTCTTCCAGGACCCGCGGGCCGCGATCAACCCGACGCACCGCATCGGCGAGTTCCTCGGCGAGGCGCTGACGGTGAACCGCGGCGTGTCGAGGGCCGAGGCGGCGCGGCGGTCGGCGGACCTGCTGGCCTCGGTCGGCATCGACGACGCCGGGCGGCGGCTGCGCCAGTACCCGCACGAGCTCAGCGGCGGCATGCTGCAACGCGTCATGATCGCTTCGGTGCTGGCCGCCGAGCCGCGGCTGATCCTGGCCGACGAGCCGACGACCGCCCTGGACGTGACGATCCAGGCCGAGGTGGTGGGGATCCTGGACCGGCTGCGCCGCGAGCGCGGGCTGAGCATGGTGTTCATCACCCACGACCTGGACCTGGCGCTGGCGGTGTGCGACCGGGTGGCGGTGATGTACGCGGGTTCGGTGGTCGAGGTGCGCTCGGCGCGGGACCTGCACGAGACCGCACGGCACCCCTACACGATCGGCCTGCTGGGCTCGCGGCCGTCGATCGAGGAGCGGGCGCCGCGGCTCGCGGCGATCCCGGGGCGCCCGGTGTCGGCGTTCGAAGCGGGACCGGGCTGCGCCTTCGCCACCCGGTGCGCCTTCGCCCAGGCCGAGTGCCGGGCGAGGCGGCCGCGGTTGGAGGCGTTCCAGGACGGGCTGGTCCGATGCCACCGGGTGGAGGAGATCCATGAACACTCTGTCGTCTGAACCCGCTTCCGGGCGCCCGGCAGCACGACGTCCGGTGACCGGAGTCAGAAGCGGGAACCGGCCGGCGGTGACGGTCAGCGGCCTGACGAAGTCCTTCCGGGTCACCGACGCCCACGGCCGCCGCTCGCAGTTCACAGCGGTGTCCGACGTGTCGTTCACCGTGCCGCCCGGCGGCTCGCTGGGCCTGGTCGGCGAGTCCGGCTCCGGCAAGACCACGACCGCCCGGATGCTCGTCGGCCTGGAGATCCCGACCGCGGGCCGCATCGAGGTGCTGGGCCACGACCGTTCCCAGCCCGCCCGCGGAGCGGCCGAACGCCGCCGCCGCGCCCGCGAGCTGCAGATCGTGTTCCAGGACCCGTACACCTCCCTGGACCCGAGCCAGACGGTGCGCGCCGCGATCGACGAGGTGCTCCGCGCCCACAGCGGTCTGGAGGGGACGGCGCGCGCCGAACGGCTGGCGGAGCTCCTGGACCAGGTCGGCTTCGACGAGCGCCAGGCCTCGGCCCGCCCCCGCGACCTGTCCGGCGGCCAGCGCCAGCGCGTGGCGATCGCCCGCGCCCTGGCCGCCGACCCCCGGGTGCTGATCCTGGACGAGGCGGTGTCCGCACTGGACGTGTCGATCCAGGCCCAGATCCTGAACCTGCTCGTGGACATCCGCGCGGCGACGGGGATCGCGTACCTGCTGATCTCCCACGATCTGGCAGTGGTGCGCCACCTGTGCGACTCGGTGGTGGTGCTACGCCGCGGCCGGGTGGTGGAGTCCGGGGACTGCGGCGCGGTGCTGGACGCTCCGGCGGACGAGTACACACGGACGCTGCGGGCTTCGGTGCCGGTGCCGGGGTGGCGTCCGGGGATGGGGCTGAGCACCTAAGGGTTCGTATTGAGGGCGACGTACCAGCTCCGGAACGAACCGGGCTGCGGGGTGGCGCGTTGCTGTGAGTAGGTGCTCCCGTGCCGGGGCGGCCGTCGGAACTCGTGGGGTTGGGACGGCGGCCGTCCCTCTTTTGTCAGTTCACCACCCCACTGCGCCGTTCCAGCAGCACGACATCCCGCCATACTCCGGCGGCCGTCTTGCCGACGCGTTCCTGCCGGCCCAGCACGCGGAAGCCGTGGCGGGTGTGGAGGGCCAGGCTGGCGGTGTTCTCGGGGAAGATGCCGGCGTTGATGGTCCAGATGCCGGCGGCCTCGGTGGAGGTGATGAGGGCGGAGAGCAGGCGGCTGCCGATGCCGCGGCCGCGCGCTTCGGGGCCGACGTAGACGGAGAGTTCGACGACGCCGGCGTAGCAGGCGCGTTTCGAGACGGCGGAGGCCACGACGTAGCCGAGGGCGGGTCCGGTTGCGGCGTCGAGCGCGACGAAGCGGTGGTCGGGGAGTTTGGCGGCGTCGAAGGCGTCCCAGGTGGGGGCCTTGGTCTCGAAGGTGGCGTTGCCTTCGTCGATGCCGTGCTGGTAGACGCGCAGGACGTCGGCGGCGTGGGCCGGCGTCATCGGAACGATGGCGATCATGGAGGGATGCTAGGACCGGGCTGTTACCGCGATGTTTCCGTCCGATAATCCGGAGGATCACGGGGTGGTGCCGCCTACGCTGCCTGGCATGGAAACGTATGGCAGATATCTGAACGTGGTGGATGTGGAGGCCACTTGTTGGACCGGCCGGCCTCCGGCCGGACAGGTGTCGGAGATCATCGAGATCGGACTCACCGTCGTCGACACGCAGGAGCGGACGCGCGTCGGCAAGCACCGGATCCTGGTGCGGCCCGAGCACTCGACCGTCAGCGCCTTCTGCACGGAACTCACAGGGTTGACGCAGGAGGAGGTCGACACCGGTGTAACGTTCGCGGAGGCCTGCGCGCAGCTGCGGAAGGAGCACCGCTCCGATTCGCGGGTGTGGGCGAGCTGGGGCGACTACGACCGCAAGCAGTTCCAGCGGCAGTGCGACGCCGGCGGCGTGAGCTACCCCTTCGGGTCCGCGCATGTGAACGCGAAGCAGCAGTTCGCCGCGGCACAGGGCTGGACGAAGGGCGTCGGCATGCGCCACGCGCTGGAGGTCGCAGGCCGCCCCCTGGAAGGTCGGCACCACAGCGGGGCCGACGACGCGTGGAACATCGCAGCGCTCGTCCTGGACCTGATGGCCGGGCGGGCCTGGCCGGAGGTGGATGGCGGTGGCGGATGAGGTGCTGGGCGGCGGGCTCGCGAACTTCGGGCAGGTCGTGCGACGCGGCGACGTCGTGGAACGTCCCGCTCCCCCGCACGCCGAGGCGCTGCACCGGTATCTGCGCGCGCTGCGCGACGCCGGATTCGACGGCGCGCCGGAGCCGAAGGAGCTGCTGGACGGCCGCGAGGTCCTGAGCTTCGTACCCGGTGACGTCGCGGTGGCGCCCTTCCCGGAGTGGTCCCGGGGCGAGCCAGCGCTGGCGTCCGTGGGACGGCTGCTGCGGCGCCTGCACGAGGTCGCCGCCGAGGTACCCGTTCCGGACGCGGACTGGCCGGCCGAGTTCCGCGACCCCGCCGCCAAGAGCGGAGAAGACCAGCTCATCCTGTGTCATAACGACGTCTGCCAGGAGAACGTGGTCTTCCGTGACGGCGAGGCGGCGGCGCTCATCGACTTCGACTTCGCCGCTCCGGGGCGTCCGCTGTGGGACTTGGCCTTCTGCGCCTGGTACTGGGTGCCGATGGTTCCGGACGAGATCCGCGGCGTCGAGGGCATGGGCGGCCTCGACGCGCTCAGCCGCCTGCGGGTGCTGGCGGACGCGTACGGCCTTGACGCCGCCGGGCGCCGCACCCTGCTGGAGCTGCTGCCGCTGGTGTCCGAGTCCTGCCACCGGTTCGTCGACGGACGCGTCGCGAGCGGCGATCCGGTCTTCACCGAGATCGACGCGCAGCGTGATCCGCAGCGGTGGGACAAGATCCAGAAGTGGCTCGCCGAGCACCACGAGGAGTTCCTCGCGGCACTCGGCGTCGGGAGCTAGAAACGGCAGCCGGGAACGGCCGCTAGGAACGAGTGCCGAAGTGCCGGGCGAAGAACCGCACCGCGCTCTCGGCCTCGAACCGCGGCAGTTCCTTGTGCCGGCCCGAGTTGACGTGCAGCGACTTCTGCTCGGACGCGAAGGCGTCGAACAGGGCGAGCCCCTCTTCGCGGGAGATGTGCTCGTCGTCCCACTGCATGACGAACTCGATCGGGACGGTGATCCGCTCGGCCTGCTCGGCCAGGACGTCGGGCCAGTGCTGGCCGAGGACCGCGGCCTTGATCCGGGGCTCGGACGCCACCAGGGGCACGCCGATCGCGGTGCCCATGTTGATGCCGAAGTAGCCGACCGGTCCGTCGGGGCCGATCTCCGGGAGCGCCTGGAGGGCGTCCAGGGTCGCCCGCCACTCCGGCACGGCCTGCTCGGCCAGGTGCGCGTTGTAGCGGACGACGATCGGACCCTCCGGTTCGCCCGCCTCCCGGGCCCGGAAGAGGTCGGCGATCTCGGCCTCGTCATGAGCGGTGCGGGGACGGTCGCCGTGGCCGGGCGCGTCGATGACCGCGACGTGGAAGCCGCAGCCGAGCACGAGGAGGCGGGCCCGGCCGGCCATCGCCGGGTGCTTCTTGTGGTTGCCGCCGCCGTGGCCCATCAGGATCAGCGGTGCGCCGTCGGCACCGGCGGACGGTGACCAGAGCACACCGGGGACGCCGCCCACGGTGAAGTCACGTTCGCGGATGCCGCCGGCCGACGACTCGGAGGTGAAAACGAGAGAGTACATAGTCAGTGCCCTTCGGGAGTGCCTTGATGTCGAGGCGCTCCCGGCGACACCTGCGTCTATCGCCCGACCGTGACGATGAGGGGGAGCACCCACTGCGGTACTGCGTCCATGGGTCTCACCTCCCTAGACAGGTCTCGGTCGGGGAAGAACCTATCAGCGCCCAGGCCGACGGCGCTAGATCAATCTTCTGACCGCGACCGCGACCGCGACGATGACCGCGCCCGCGGCCTACGACCGCAGCGCCCGTTCCAAGTCGGCGTACAGGTCCTCAGGGTCCTCCAACCCGACCGACACCCGCAGCACCGATGCGTGCGGCTTGGCGTCGGCGGCGACCGGCCGGTGGGTCAGCGAGGCGGGGTGCTGGATCAGGGTGTCCACTCCCCCGAGCGACACCGCGTGCGTGATCAGCCGCACCGAGTCCGCCACCCGCGCCGCGGCCTGGTAGCCGCCGCGGACCGACATCGCGAACACCGCGCCGGGTCCGCTCATCTGGCGGCCGACCAGATGGCGGGGGTCGCAGTCGGGCAGGCCCGGGTAGTGGACGCGTTCGACCGCCGGGTTGGCGAGCAGGCGGTCGACGAGCTTCTGCGCGTTCTGCGACTGGTGGCGGACGCGCAGCGGCAGCGTCTGCAGGCCGCGGTGCAGCAGATAGGACGACAGCGGGTGCAGGACCGAGCCGGTGATGGCGCGGATGGGGCGCAGCCGCTCGGCCCAGGCGTCGGTGGTGGCGACGACGCCGGCCAGCACGTCGCCGTGGCCGCCGAGGTACTTGGTGGCGCTGTGCACGACCAGGGTGGCGCCGAAGTCGGCCGGCTTCTGCAGGATCGGCGTGGCGAAGGTGTTGTCGACCAGCAGCGGCACGTCGCCGCACTGTTCGGCGACGCGCGCCAGGTCCAGCAGCTCCAGGGTCGGGTTGGCCGGGGTCTCGACGATCACCAGGCCGGTGTCCGGGCGCAGCGCGGC
Organism: Catenulispora subtropica; assembly: GCF_039531675.1. Taxonomy (NCBI): domain Bacteria; kingdom Bacillati; phylum Actinomycetota; class Actinomycetes; order Catenulisporales; family Catenulisporaceae; genus Catenulispora; species Catenulispora subtropica. Next base: position 17,954 of record NZ_BAAAQM010000041.1, on the reverse strand, counting down.
GCCGACGGCGTCGGCCGCGGCCCAGGTCACCTCGGTGCCGAGCAGGCCGCTGGCCAGCAGGTGGTCGCTGCCGCCGTAGAGCGGGCGCACGGCGACGACGTGCCGTTTGCCCTCGGCGGCCGCGGCGAGCAGGCAGGCGGTGATGGCGGCCATGCCGGAGGCGAAGGCGACCGCGGCCGGAGTGTTCTCGAGCCGGGCCAGGGCCTCCTCGAACCGCGCGGTCGTGGGGTTCCACAGGCGCTGGTAGACGTGGCTGCCGCCGGCGATCGGGGTGCCGCCGGTGGCCAGGGCCTCGTAGCTGTCGCCGCCGAGGCCTACCTCCGGCAGCGGGTTGGTGGTGGACAGGTCGATCGGCGGGACGTGGACGCCGAGGGCGGCCAGGTCGTCGCGGCCGGCGTGGACGGCGACCGTGTCGGGCAGAGCGGTAGCGGGCAGCATGCGGTCATTGTTGAAGATCCATCGGGAGAAGGGAAAGTCTCGCGAAGAAGATTCTGTAACACGCGTGTGCAGCATTGAAAGGTTCATCGGTGCTGGCGATACTGGCGAGTATGCCGAACGATGTGCGAGCTCCGCGGCCCGTCCTGGACGCCACCGACCGCGCGATCCTGGCGGTGCTGGCCGCCGACGCGCGCACCCCGAACAACGCGATCGCCGACGCGGTGGGGATCGCGCCGTCGACGTGCCTGGGCCGGATCCGGGCACTGCGGGAGCGGGGGGTGATCCGCGGGTTCCACGCCGACATCGACCCGGCGGCGTTGGGGCGCGGGCTGCAGGCGATGATCGCGGTGCGCCTGCGGGCCCACACCCGGGAGCGGGTGCAGGAGTTCATCCGGGACGTGCCGGGCCTGCCCGGCGTCGTCGGGGTCTGGCACGTGGCCGGCGCGGACGACTATCTGCTGCACGTGGCGGTGGCCGACTCCGACGCGCTGCGGGACTTCGTGCTGGAGCACCTGACGACACACCCGGCGGTCGGGCACACCGAGACCAGCCTGATCTTCGGACACCTGCGCGGCGCGGTGGGAGCAGCTGCGGTAACCGACTAAACCCCTGTACGCCCGCTACCGGCCACGGGCTAGAGTCGGGGGCGTGACCACTGACAACCCCTTCTTCCAGCCCAGCGCGCTCCCGTATGAACTCCCGCCGTTCGCCGCGATCCGCGAGGAGCACTACGTGCCGGCTTTCGACGCCGGTTTCGCCGAGCACCTCGCCGAGATCAGGGCGATCGCCGACAACCCGGAGCCGGCGACGTTCGAGAACACGATCGTCGCGCTGGAGCGGGCCGGCGTGCTGCTGAACCGCGTGGCGCTGGTGTTCTTCGCGCAGACCTCGACCGACACCAGCGAGGGCCTGCAGGAGATGGAGCAGGTCGTCAACCCGCGCTGGGCCGCGCACAGGGACGCGATCACGCTGGACGCGGCGCTGTTCGCGCGGATCGACGACCTGTACGGGCGGCGCGCGGAGCTGGGTCTGAGCGACGTGGAGCTGATCCTGCTGGAGAAGCGGCACCGGGACTTCGTGCTCGGCGGGGCGAAGCTGTCGGCGCCGGACAAGGCGCGGCTGAAGGGTCTGAACGAGCGGCTGGCGGCGCTGTCGACGGACTTCGACCGGAACCTGCTGGCCGCGAACAAGGCGGGGCAGCAGGTGTTCGACACCGCCGAGCAGCTGGCCGGGATGTCGTCGGACGCGGTCGCCGCGGCGAAGGAGAACGGCGAGACGCTCGGGCTGCCGGGCAAGTACGTGATCTCCCTGAAGAACTTCTCCAACCAGACGGAGCTGGCCGCGCTGGACGACCGCGAGGCGCGCCGGACCCTGCTGACCGCGTCGCTGGACCGGGCGTGGGACGAGAACGGGCCGCTCATCGTCGAGATCGCCAAGCTGCGGGCCGAGCGGGCGGCGCTGCTGGGCTTCGCCACCCACGCCGAGTACGCGGTGCAGGACCGGACCGCGAAGACCACGGCGGCGGTCGAGGACCTGATGACGCGGCTGATCCCGGCCGCGGTGGCCAACGCGGGGGCGGAGGCCGAGGCACTGCGTGCGCTGCTGCCGGAGGGGCAGAGCCTGGAGGCGTGGGACTGGACCTACTACTCGGAGAAGGTGCGGCAGGCCGAGTACGACGTGGACTCCGAGGCGCTGCGGCCGTACCTGGAGCTGGACAACGTCCTGGTCGACGGGGTGTTCCACGCCGCGGAGCTGGTCTACGGGATCACCTTCAAGGCCCGGCCGGACCTGGTCGCGTACCACCCGGACGTGCGGATCTGGGAGGTGTTCGACGCCGACGGCACCGGGATCGGGCTGTTCCTCGGCGACTTCTACGCCCGGAGCTCGAAGCGGGGCGGGGCGTGGATGACGAACTACGTCGAGCAGTCGCGGCTGCTGGGCCGGCCGCCGGTGGTCGTCAACAACCTGAACCTGGCCAAGCCGCCGGCCGGCGAGCCGACGCTGCTGACCTGGGACGAGGTCCGCACCCTGTTCCACGAGTTCGGGCACGCCCTGCACGGCCTGTTCTCGGACGTGGAGCACCCGACGCTGGCCGGCACGAACACGCCGCAGGACTTCGTCGAGTACCCGTCGCAGGTCAACGAGATGTGGGCGGAATGGCCGCAGGTGCTGGCCCACTACGCCAAGCACCACCGGACCGGCGAGCCCGTGCCCGCCGACCTGGTGGAGCGCATGGGCCGGGCCGAGAAGTTCGGGCAGGGCTTCGCGGTGGTCGAGGTCCTGGCCGCGGTGATGCTCGACTGGGCGTGGCACTCGCTGGCTCCCGGCCAGGAGCCGGGCGACCCCCGGGCGTTCGAGGAGGCGGCGCTGAAGCGCTACGGCCTGCTGGTGCCGGAGGTGCCGCCGCGCTACCGCTCCAGCTACTTCTCGCACATCTGGAGCCACGGGTACGCCGCCGGCTACTACTCCTACCTGTGGAGCGAGGTCCTGGACAAGGACACCGTCGACTGGTTCAAGGAGGGCGTGGCGGCGGGCCGGTCGATCCGCGAGAGCGGCGAGCTGTTCCGGCGATCGGTGCTCTCGCGCGGCGCGAGTGTGGACCTGATGGCGGCGTTCGCCGAGTTCCGGGGGCGCGCGCCGGAGGTGGAGCCGATGCTGCGGGCGCGGGGCCTGGCGGCCTGAGAGCCGGGATCGGGGGCTGAGGACGGAGGGCGTCCGCCGGTCGCGAGATCGGCGGACGCCCTCGGTTTTCTTCGTCCGGTGTGCAACCGGATCATCGCCTCGGGGGTGTGTTGCCGAACCGGCTCGTGGAAGCCGGACGGATCGGAGCAAGGGGCGACGTGGCCGAAGAGGCTGAGCCGATGGATTTCGGGGGGTTCTACACGGCGACGGTGAGCCGCGTCGTGGGGTACCTGTATGTGGTGCTCGGCAGTGTCGCCGAGGCCGAGGACGCCGCGCAGGAGGCGTATACCCGCGCCTGGCTGCGCTGGTCGAAGGTGCGGGCGTACGACGACCCGGAGGCCTGGGTGCGGACGGTCGGGTTCCGGGTCGCGCTGAACTCGTGGCGCAAGACGAAGAACCGGCTGGTCGCGCACCGGGCGAGCGGGCAGGGGGCGGCGTACACGCACGTGCCGGCGCTGTCGCCGGACCGGCTGGCCGTGGTGGAGGCGCTGCGGCGGATCCCGGCCGAGCAGCGGCGGGCGCTGGTGCTGCACCACATGCAGGGGCTGACGGTCACGGAGATCGCGCACGAGATCGGCGCGCCGGAGGGGACGGTGAAGGCCCGGCTGGCGCGGGGGCGGAAGGCGCTCGCGCCGTATGTGTCGGAGTTCGCCGACGAGGAGGCGGCTCCGGGCGCCGCGAGATCGCAGGCGGCTTCGGCCCCCCGTCCGGCTGCCGCCTCGGATCCGAGTTCCGATCCCGCTTCGACGAACCAGTCGGCCGCGTCGGCCGAGAAAGGAATGGTCTCCGGTGCCTGAGGACTTCTCATCCCTGCTCGACGCCCTCGCCGCCGAAGGGCGTGGCGTCGCCCGGCCACTCCCGGCGGGCGCGATCGAGGCGAGCGGCCGGGTGCGGCGCCGTCGGCGGCGGAACCTCACGGCTGTGACGTCGGCGCTGGCCGCGTGTGCGGTGGCGGGCGGGGTCACGTGGGGATTCGGGGGGTCCCATGGCGGTTCAGCGCCGATCGTCCCGGGCGGCGTGACGGCCTCGCCGATCCCGCCGCCGGGGCAGTCGCCGAACTCCCAGGTCACCATCGACACCAGCCGCTTCCTCCAGAACGACGAGGCACCGAACCCGGGCGCCTTCCAATGGAAGATCGACGTGGCGATGACCACGGGGCTCATGGGCGTCGAGTTCGGGCTCTGCGGCAACGGGCCCACGCTCGGCCCTCCGCATCTGCGGGCGAAGACCGAGGACGTGGCCCAGTACCGGAGCCCCTACGCCGCCGCGAACTCCTTCGAGTCGATCTTCCACTACCCCTCCGCCGAGGCCGCGCAGCAGGACTTCGCGATGCTGACGCCGGATCCGGCCAAGTGCTCCGGGACCCTGACGGGACATGTGACCGGAACAGTGCCGGACGGCTTCGCGTGGGTCCAGAGCTGGCCGGCGTCGAACGGCGGAAGGCCGGCGGCCGAACACGCGCTGGTCGTCCACTCCGGGGACACCATCGCGTACTGGCGCTACCAGGACGAGGGCCAGGGCACGCCGTACGACACCGCCGACGACCAGAAGGCCCTGCAGCGGATGGCCGACCGGCTCGACGGCCGCACACCGGTCCCCGCGACGAACACCGCCCCGCCGCCGGACGCCATCCCCGACTCGGCATGGCTGGACGCCCTCCAGATCCCCTTCGCGACCGCCGACAAGTCCCACGGCTGGTACCAGATGGGGACGACGCCCCCGCAGCCCGGAGACGACCAGCCCAGCGATCTCTGCTCCTCAGCCGGCCTCGACATCGTCACGGGCAAAGACGCCACGATCGCGGAACACATGTTCCACGGCACCCCCGACACCACTCCGGCCTACCCGGGCTCGAACTACCTCTACTCAGGCGCGAACCAGTCGATCGCCACGTTCCCGACCGCCGAGCGCGCCCGGGCCGCGTTCACCACCGCCAAGCAGCTGACGTCACAGCACGGCTGCACGTACACGGACACAACCTCGCACCACAAGATCACACGGGCCGTCAAGGTCGGCACGGTCTCCCCGTCCGGCTTCTCGCTCCAGGTCGACGACACGCCGGGCTCGTCCCACATCCACCTGTACGTCGTGGCCAAGGGCACGCATGTCAGCACGCTGTTCGTGTCCTTCGAGCAGGGCGACAACACGACGGCCGGGGATGCGGCGGTGCTGGCGGCGATGACGGCGCGGTTGCCGTGAGCTGGAGCTGGAAAGGGGCGTCAGCTCAGCTTCAGCTTGAACCCGACATGCGACGGCACGAACCCGAGCCGCTCGTAGAACCGGTGCGCGTCGGGGCGCTCGGCGTTGGAAGTGAGCTGGACCATGCCGCAGCCGGCGGTACGGGCTTCCGAGACGGCCCACGTCATCATGGTGGTGCCGAGGCCGGTGCCGCGTTCGGTGGCGACGACGCGGACGGCTTCGATGAGGGCGCGCTTCATACCGCGCTGGCTGACGCCGGGGATGTAGGTGAGCTGGAAGGTGCCGACCACTTCCCCGGCGCGTTCGGCGACGATGAGGCGCTGGTTGGGGTCGGCATCGAGTTCGGCGAAGGCGGCGAGGTAGGGAGCGAGGTCGTCCGGGGTCTCGCGGGTGGAGCCGAGCTTGTCGTCGGCGAGGAGGGCGATGATCACCGGGAGGTCGGCTTCCGTCGCGTCACGCAGGGTCAGGGCGTGCGGGTCCGGACCGGTGGCCGGGTCGTGCCGCATGGGGTCTTCGCCGGGATAGTCGCTCATGATGCGGCACTGTAGCTGGCAGACTGGCGGCACCAAGCCACGGGAGGGATCGCATGTCGGCGACCGGTTCTTTGTTCGGGCTCGCATACGGGGACAGCATGGGCAAGCCCACCGAGTTCCGGCGGTTCGAGGAGATCGTCCGTGAGTACGGGGCGGGTGGACCTACCGATCTGCCGGAGGGCGCGCTCGTCACCGACGACACGCAGATGGCCTTGGCGGTCGCCGAGGCGCTGCTGGAGCAGCCCGCGGGCACGGCGCTGGAGCCGGAACCGCTGACGGCGTCACTGGTGCGGCACTTCCTGGCGTGGGCGGAGTCCCCGGACAACAACCGTGCGCCGGGCATGACGTGCCTGCGGGCGTGCGGGCTGCTGTCCCAGGGCGCGGCGTGGGCCGACGCGTCGCAGCGGGGGTCGAAGGGCTGCGGCGCGAACATGCGCGTCACGCCGATCGGCCTGGTGCCGCTGCTGCCCGCGTCGACCGTGGCGGGAGTGGCGCAGCTGCAGGCGGCGCTGACCCACGGCCACCCGACCGCGCTGGCCGCCTCGGACCTGACCGCGTTCGCGACCCGCCGGCTGCTGGAGGGCATGGCGCCCGCCGACCTGGTCTCCGCGCTGCGCGACCGCTGCCGGGAGCAGCGCGAGGTGTATCACGGCACGTGGCTGGGCGACGACCTGTGGCGGGTGCCGGGCCGGACGTCACCGGAGGACTTCATCTCCCGCGGCTGGGACGAGTGCGCGGAGGCCCTGGACCGCCTGGCCGCGGCCCTGGTCCGGCCGGACCGGGACGCCGACCCGTGTCGCGCCACCGGTGAAGGCTGGATCGCCGAGGAGGCGCTGGCCACGGCGCTGCTGTGCTTCCTCATGTATCCGGACGAGCCGGTCCGCGCCCTGGGGCGCGCCGCGGCGACCAGTGGCGACTCCGACTCGATCGCGGCGCTCGCGGGCGCGTTCGCGGGGGCGCGCCTCGGGATGGCGGCGTTTCCGGCGGACTGGGCCGAGCGGATCGAGTACCGGGACCGGCTGGCCCGGGCGGGTGCCGCCTGGGACCGGCCGTGAACAGGAGCGGCGTGGACGTGACCGAAACTGAAGACGGGGCAGGGTTCGCAGGCCCCGGACGACCTGAAAGGGCCGAGGTGTTCGAAGTCTGGCGTCAAGACGACAACGGCAACCGCTTCCTGATGTCCCGGCACCCCGATCGCGCCTCTGCCGAGGCCGCCGTGGCCGCGATGGAGGCCGGGGTCCAGCACAAGCAGCTGTACTTCGTCGTCGAGCGGTCTGCGCAGCCGGAGTGAGCGCGCCTCATCCGGCGTAGTACTTCGTCGGGGTGATCACCAGCCCGGCGGTGAACTGTTCGCCGAAGTTCTCGGGCGTGTCGAACATGGCGCCCATGCGCTCGACGTACTTCGCGAGGTAGGCCGGGTGACGGTCGGCGCGCGGCAGCGTGGGGTCGTGCCGGGCCTCGCCCTCGATCCGCACGATGTTGCGCCCGATGTCGGTGACGTCCAGGCCCAGGCTCACCTTGGGGTTCTCGGCGATGTTCCGCAGCTTGGCCTTGCTCGCCCGGCTGTAGACGACGATCGTGCCGTCCTCGCGCGCCAGGAACCACACCGGGACGCTGACCGGCTGGCCGTCCGGCCGCACGGTGGTCAGCCACGCCATCAGGTTGCTGCGGAGCCGGTCCTGGACGCGCTGCCGGTCGCTGTCGGAGAGGTGAGCCAGAAGATCCATGGCTCCGTTCTATCCGGCGCGCGACCGACGCGCACCGGATTCGGTTGGCGCCGAATCCTCGGGCCGCGCTTGCGGCCGGCGCCTTCCGGCGGCACTCTCAAGCGGCGCGCCGGGCGTTCTCCACGATCGCGCCGACGTAGGTCTCCCACAGCTCTTCAGGCAGGTCGTGGCCGGCGCCGGCGATGATGAGCGGGGTCACGCCGAGCGCGGCGGCGGTGGCGTAGCCGCCGCTGACGTCGACCAGCTTGTCGGCCTCGCCGTGTACGACGGCGGCCGGCACGGTGACGGAGCCGAGTGCGGCGGTCCGGTCCGGCGAGGCGATGATGCAGGCCAGCTGGCGTGCGGTCCCGGCCGGGGCGTAGGAGCGGTCGTAGGCCTCGCCGATGCGGGTCCGGAGCGCCTCGGTGGGCGTCGGATAGGCGGGCGAGCCGATGGTCTCGAACATCTTCTGGCCCCGGTCGATCGCTTCCTCGCGGGTCTTGGCGGCCGGGGCGAACACCAGCATCAGCACTTCGGGGGCGGGCTGGCCGACGTCGCGGGCGCCGGTGGTGGACATGATGGAGCACAGCGACCGGACGCGCCGCGGGTGGTCGATCGCCATCTGCTGCCCGATCATGCCGCCCATGGACGCGCCGACGACGTGCGCGGCGGGGATGTCCAGGACGTCGAGGAGCCCGGCGGCGTCGGAGGCCAGGTCGGACATCCGGTACGGGACGCCGGACAGGTCGCCGCCGAGCAGCTGCCCGAAGTCCGGGACCGGGGCGTCGACCATCGTCGACAGGCCGCTGTCCCGGTTGTCGAACCGGATGACGTGGTACCCGGCGTCGGCGATCATCCCGCAGAACGGGTCGGGCCACGCCGTCATCTGTGTTCCGAGGCCCATGATGAGCAGCAGGGGTTCGGCGGCGGGGTCGCCGAAGGTCTCGTACTCGAGCTCGACGCCGTTCGTGGAAGCCTTGGGCATGCCGGTCACCCTAGCGCCGCCGAGCGGGTTGTCAGCCCCGGTTGGCACAATGACGGTCATGCAGACCGCGTTGCTGGACACGCCGATCGGGACGCTGAACGTCGGGGCCACGGCCCGCGGGTTGCGGCTGGTCCAGTTCCCGCGCGACCGGGAGTCCGATCAGCCGTTCGTCACGGGGGACGAGGCCGCGCCGGGGAAGAAGCCGGACCGGATCGCCCAGGCGCAGCTCGATGAGGCCCTGCTGCAGCTGCGCGAGTACTTCGACGGCACCCGCACCGTGTTCGACATCGCCCTGGACTGGTACGGCGTGAACGGGCTGCGGCTGACGGTGCTGAAGCTGCTGGCCGAGGTGCCGTTCGGCGAGACGGTGACGTACGGGGACCTGGCCAAGGGGTCGGGCGCCGGGGTGACGGCCTCGCAGGCGGTCGGCGGGATCATGGGCAGCAATCCGCTGCCGATCGTGGTGCCCTGCCACCGGGTGCTGGCCGCCGACGGGCTCGGCGGGTTCGGCGGCGGGCTGCGGACGAAGGAGTGGCTGCTGGCGTGGGAGGGCGTGATGCCGCCGGCACTGGACTGGGAGCTGTGAGCGGAGGGCTCGGCCCGGCCGTGGCTGTCCAGCGGTGGCGACAGACCACCGCTACCGCTGGTCCCCCACCGGATCGGTCGCGAGCCGGCCGTGGAGGTGCTCGTCGTGCAGCTTGCCGTCGCCGTAGCGGTAGGAGCTGCGCGTCGTGCCCTCCAGCAGGTAGCCGGCCTTGTCGGCCACGCGGCAGGACGCCGGGTTCTCGACGGCGTGGATCAGCTGCATGCGGGTCAGGCCGAGGAAGCCGAAGGCCCAGTCGGTGACGGTCCGGACGGCGACCGTCGCGACCCCGCGGCCGCGGGCCCACGGGGCGACCCGGTAGCCCAGCTCGCCGAACGAGTGCTCCAGGTCGATCTTGTGCAGCGACACCATGCCCAGCAGCCGGCCCTCGGTGGCCTCGTAGACGCAGAACAGCCCGCTCGTGCCGCCGTCGAAGTCGGCCCAGCGCTCGGCCCAGGCCCGGGCCGTCTCCTCGTCGCCGCCGGAGGGCAGCGGGTTCCAGAGCCGGATGTCCTCGTCGAGCGCCATCGCCATCATGTCGGGCACGTCCCGCGGCGACGGCGGGCGCAGCTGGTAGCGGCCGGCGACGATCTCGGTGGGCTCGACGATGCGATCAAGCTGGTCCATGGCGCGTATTTTGCCGGACGGCACGCGAGGGGCGGAGCTAATATCGGCGGGCATGGAACGGATCACGAACCACCCCGCCGTGCTGGCCGTCGAGAAGGAGCTGCGCGCGAAGGGCTTCGAGCCGGGGGTCGTGGTGCTGCCGGAGTCCGCGCCGACCGCCCAGGCCGCCGCCGACCAGCTCGGCTGCGCGGTCGGCGCGATCGCGAACAGCCTGATCTTCGAGGCCGACGGCGCCCCGCTGCTGGTGCTGACCTCGGGCGCGCACCGCGTGGACACCGCCCGGGTGGCCGCGGCGCTGGGAGTGGCGAGCCTGGGCCGGGCGTCGAAGGAGTTCGTGTACGAGCACACCGGCCAGCGCATCGGCGGGGTCGCGCCGGTCGGTCACCCGAAACCGGTGCGCACGCTCATCGACGGGACGCTGCGCGTGTATCCGCAGGTGTGGGCGGCCGCCGGGCACGCGCACACGGTGTTCGCCATCACGTTCGACGAGCTGGTGCGGGTGACCGGCGGCGCCGTCGTCGCGGTGAACTGAGAGCCGGAAGCGGGTCCGGGCTCAGCGCAGACCGTCGTAGGCGGACATCACCAGGCTGAGCCCGCGCCCGTCGTTCTGCGTCCGCGGGTCGAGCATCCGGTTCATCACGTAGGCGACGGTCATGTGCGCCTTCGGGTCGGTCATGACCATCGAGCCGCCCCAGCCGCCCCAGCCGAAGGTCGTGCCGAACACGCCGAAGCCGGTGCTGTAGGTCGAGGCGATGCCGAGCACGCGGTCCTCGCCGCTGAACTCCGGACGCCACGCCGGCTCGCAGCCGGCCTCGGAAAGCAGGCGCACGCCCTGTGCCACTCCCCCGTTGCCCAGCACGTTCTGGACCAGAGCGACGGACCGCGCGTTGCCGATGCCGTTGGCGGCGGGGATCTCGGCACGGCGCCAGGCCGCGGTGCCGGCGTCCTTGATCCGGACGCCGCCCCGGGCGGTTTCCCCGGCCTGCTCGCCGTCCCCGGGGTCGGCGGCCGGGGCAGCCGAGGCGGACGAGAACTCGTCGGTCAGCCCGGGCGGCGGTACCAGGGAGGCGACCCGGCCGTCGTGTTCGGCGGGCAGGCCGATGTGGAAGTCGGCGCCCAGCGGCCCGGCGATCTCCTCGGCGAAGAATCGGCCGAGGCTGCGGCCGGTCACGCGCCGCACGACCTCGCCGACGAGGAACCCGAAGGTCATCGAGTGGTAGCCGCATGCCGTTCCCGGCTCCCACTGCGGCGGGGCGGCGGCCAGCCGGGCGGTGGCGGCCTGCCAGTCGTAGAGCTCGTCGACGGTCATGGTGCCGGGCCAGTCGGCCAGGCCGGCGGTGTGCGACAGCAGGTGGCGGACCAGGACGCCGTCCTTGCCGGCCGCGGCGAACTCCGGCCAGTAGGCGGCGACGGGGGCGTCCAGGTCCAGGTCGCCGCGGTCGGCCAGGAGCAGCGCGCACAGCGCCGTCATCGGCTTGGTCGTCGACATGACCGTGGTGATCGTGTCGTGTTCCCACGGCGTGGTGCGGGCGGCGTCGGCGTGGCCGCCCCAGATGTCGACGACCGGTTCGCCGGCGACGAACACCGCCGCCGACGCGCCGACGTCGTCCCGGTCCAGGATCTCGGCGAGGGTGTCGGCGACGGCGGTGAAACGCTTGTCGTATGTGCCCTGAATCTCGGCCATATCGCGGACGTTACCGGACCGTTTCTAACTCCCCGAGCCAATAACGGGGACGGCCTCCGAGGCCGGCGGCGCGGGACGCGCCCCGAGATGGCGCACGGCCGGCACACTGAGCAGCGTGACCAACACGGCCACCAGGATGGCGCCGGACGCATAGAGCGCGGCGCTCGTGCCGACCGCACCGCTGACCGGGCCGGCGAGCGCCTGGCCGATGGGGAAGGCGACCAGGGACCCGCCGATCTCGTAGGCGGAGATGCGGTTCAGGACGGTCGCGGGGATGTGGGTCTGCACGCTGGTCGACCACATCACGCCCCAGTAGGCGATCGTCGCGCCGCCGACGGCCGCGCCGAGGCAGACCAGCGGCAGAGCCGCCCCGGTGGCCATGATCAGGGGCCACCCGGCCCAGGCGAGCAGGACGGTGGCGCCGGAGGCCAGCGGGCGCGCCGGGCGGAAGCGGATCCCGGCCAGCCCGCCGACGACGCCGCCGGCGCCGAACGCGGTCCACATCAGGCCGAGACCCGAGGCGCCGTCGTGGTCGGTCACCAGAATGGTGGCCAGGGGGCGGATCGGGCCCCACACGGTGATGCCGAGGACCATCCAGCCGACGATCACCGACGCCATCCAGGTGCGGGACCGGAACTCGTGCCAGCCTTCGACCAGGTTGCGCCAGGTGGAGTCTTCGCTCCCGCGGTGAGGAACGCTGTTCAGCCGCAGCATCAGCAGGCAGACGCCGCTGACGGCGAACGTGGCCGCGTCGACGGTGAGCACGACCGGCACGCCGGCGGCGGCGATCAGGACGCCGGCCAGAGCCGGTCCGCCGAGGTTGGCCATCGATTCGGCGACGCGGATGACGGCGTTGGCGCGTTGCAGGTCGTCGGAGACCTGGGTGACGACGCCGGCCAGGCCGGGCTGGAAGGCGGCGGTGGCGGTGCCGGACAGCGCGGACAGGGTCATCAGCAGCCACAGCGCGGGGTGGCCGGCGGCGAAGGCGGTGGCGGCGGCGGCCATCAGCACGAACCGGGCGGCGTCGGCGCCGACCATCATCCGCTGGGCCGTGAACCGGTCCATGAGCACGCCGCCGAACAGGACGAACGCCACGAACGGCACCATCTCGGCGGCCAGCACCAGGCCGACACCGGTGGTGCCGTATCCGAGCTCGACCACGCCGTACATCAGGGCGACCGGCAGCATGGCGTCCCCGAGCAGGGACACCAGGCGGGCGGTGAAGTACAGCTGGAAATCGCGGCTCCACAGCGGCGCGGCGGCGCGGAGCGGGACATCACAGGTCGCCGTCAAGGCGCCCCCCTCTAGGTCTAGACCAATGGCGTCAACGGTGGGGGAACGTGGGCGGCGGCGCAAGATATTTCCGGTGCGCCGCCGATCTCGGTCCGCGATCGCTCGACGGTCGCCGGGCGGTTCGCGGACGGCGGCTCCTAGACGGCGCCGCCGCGCCAGAATGGGCCGCGACAGCGAACCACCGCCGACGGAAGGCCCGCGCATGCCCGTCCCGCTCCCCGATGCCGCGTCCGTCCTGCTGCTGCCGCCGGACGCCGCCGAGGTCGCGACCCTGGCTCGCGGCGTGATCTCCGCGGTGGCGCCGGAGGGCGGCCTGACCGGACTGCAGCAGACCCTGCTGGCTGCCATGTTCCGGTCGCTGACCGGCTTCGACGTCGACCCGGCGGCGGTGCAGGCCGAGCTGGCCGCCCGGCCCTACGGCGCGCGGGACTTCGCGCAGGACCTGCACCGGCGCGACGCGGCGTTCCGCGGCCGGATCGTGCAGAACATGGTCATCGCCGAGCTGGTGCTGGACCCGCTGCCGGCGGCGGTGGCCGGGCGGGTGGCGGAGTTCGCCGCCGAGCTGGGGGTGCACGACGACCTGGAGGACGTGCTGGCCGGCGCGGCCGAGCGCGGCCGCCGGCTGGCCGCGATCGACTTCGACCGCAACGGCTACCTGCACGACTTCGACCTCGGACACGTCGGCCACCTGCACGTCGGCGACGGCGCCCTGCACGGCCCGTGGACGCCGGTGGAGGACGACCCGGCGCTGGCCGCGCGCTGGGCCTCGCTCGGGGAGCTGCCGCCGGGCACCCTGGGCCGCGGCGTGTTCGACTTCTACCGCACCCGCGGCTTCTCCTTCCCCGGCTCCCCCGGCTCGGCGCCGCCGCTGCTGGCCCAGCACGACTGGGTGCACATCCTGGCCGACTACGGCACCCGGGTGGAGTCCGAGATCGAGGTGTTCGCCTTCATCGCCCGCGCCAACGACGACCTGCACGCGTTCTCGCTGCTGGCGATGGTGGTCAGCCTGTTCGAGACCGGGGCGCTGGCCGCCGGCGCCGGGCTGTTCGAGGCGGACCGCGGGCACCTGTCGCAGCCGGGGATGACCACGCGGTTCGGGGACGCGCTGCGCCGCGCGGCGCTGTGCACCGGCAGCAACGACTTCATGGCCACCGACTGGTTCGCGGTCGCGGACAAGCCGGTCGCGGTGCTCCGCAGGGAACTGATGCTGCCGGGCAAGAGCGACGAGGCGGTCGCGGCGGGAAGCGTGGGCCCGTGGGACGCCGGCGGCATCAGCCCGTTCCAGCTCGACGCCGGGCGCAAGCTGGCCGAGGCCGAGGGCCGGGAGTACACGGGACCGAGCTTGGGGTGAGAACGAGGGCGAGGCCCAGGGTTTTGCCCGCCCTGGGCCTCTCCACGCTGCTCAGTGCGTGGTGCCGTCGTTGTGCGCACGCCGATGGCGTTTAAGGAGGTGGGTCAGCCTCATGACACTGCGCTCTCCCAATTGAGCTATCCCCGCACGAAGAGCAGGGAACAGGGCTCGAACCTGCAACCTCAGTGAAAAACCCACTTCCGGTCGATCCGGCGATGGACGGCGAGGACTTAGCTTGGAGCGAGAGTCTGAAGTTCGTCACCGCTGCCTCTACCATTTGGGCTACCTCCGCGCGCTATGCGGAGAGAGGGACTCGAACCCCCACTGTCACGGTGTTGGTCAATCTCAAGCGTCACATTAAGCTTGGTCGCTCGCCGTTGATCCTACCGGAGCGGCGGGATGTGCGAGCAACCTGAAAACCGTCTCGGGCGACATGACGTGGGGGGTCGTGGATGACGCCGCTGCAACCCGGGGATCCTTCGCGGATCAGCGGCTACCGGCTCCTCGGCCGGCTCGGCTCCGGCGGTATGGGGCACGTGTATCTGGGCCAGACCTCCGACGGGCGCAAAGTGGCCGTGAAGGTGATCCGGCCGGAGTTCGCCGCGGATCCGGAGTTCCGCGCGCGGTTCCGCCGCGAGGCCTCGGCGATGATGGCCGTGTCCAGCCGGTACACGGTGAAGGTGGTGGGGGCCGATCCCGACGGCGAGCCCGCCTGGCTGGCCTCGGAGTACGTCGACGCCTCGGCCCTGGACGCCGCCGTGCACAAGCGGGGCCCGCTGCCGGTGGCCGGCGTGTTCCGGCTCGCCGCGGGACTGGCCGAGGCGCTGGACACCATCCACCGCGCCGGCCTGACCCATCGCGATCTGAAGCCCAGCAACGTCCTGCTGGGCCGCGACGGGCCGCGGGTGATCGACTTCGGCCTGGCCGTCGGCGACCACAGCAGCGGTGTGACCCGGACCGGGATCGTGGTCGGCACGCCGTCCTACATGTCGCCGGAGCAGATCGGCGGGGTGCAGGTCGGGCCGAAGAGCGACGTGTACTCGCTCGGCGCCGTGCTGACGTTCGCGGCCGTGGGGCGCGCGCCGCACGGCGACGGCCCGGTGCAGGAGGTGATGCTGCGGATCCTGCATCAGCAGCCGAACCTGGCCGGGATCGACGACAGTCTGCTGCCGATGATCGAGGCGTGTCTGGTGAAGGATCCGGCGCTGCGGCCGGCTTCCTCGCACGTGTTGCACGTGCTGCGGACCCTTCCGCAGGACACGCCGAGGAAGCCCGCCGCGCCGCCGGCCCCGGAGGTGCCGCCGACCCAGCCCGCGCCGGCTCAGCCCGCTTCGGAGGCACCCGCAACCGTCCCGGCGTTCAAACAACGGATAGTGCGCACCTTCCCGCCGGGCAAGCACCGGTAGGCGGTACGCACCGCGCATCCGCTAGGCGAACAGGTAGCCGAAGACGGCCTCACCGACGCGCTGGTCGGTGACCTCGAAGGTGTTGGCCTCCTCGCGCGCGAACTTCACCGCCTGGCTCAGCTTCTCCACGCGCTCGACGAGCTCGTTGACGCGCTGCGCGGGCAGGGCGCCGGAGAACTTGGTCTGGGTCCAGTAGCCGACGGCGATGTCCTCGTAGTAGACCTCGACCTGCGCCGGGTGCTTCTCGGTGGCCTCGGCCTTGACGTGGTTGCGCGGCACCTTCTTGGTGCGCAGGGTGCGGACCGCCTCGGTGCGATACCAGTCGGTGGACGGGTCGTGGGTCCAGGACTCGGCGGCGTCCAGCACCGGCAGCTTCTTGACGAAGGTGTGCAGGTCAGTGAGCTGCTTCTCAAGGAACAGCAGGTAGGACACCGGGACGTCGCGCAGCAGGGTCCGGCCCTCGACGACGACGTCGGCACGCGCGGTGCAGTTGGCCCAGTCCTTGGTGGCGGTGACGTCGAACAGCCGGGTGAGGTTGGCGGCGATCTGGCGCAGCACGTCCTCAGCCTTGACCTGGACGCGGGTGGACTCCGGCGGCAGCTGCTCGCCGTCCTCGTCCTTGGGCTGGTAGGTACGGCTCAGGCCGGTGAGGAGGGCCTGCTTCTGGACGTCGTGGTGCGCCTGGGTGAGGTCGGCGTAGGACTTGCTCTTGACGCCCTTCTCGATCGCGATGATCTGGCTGAGCTTGGTGGCCATGGTGGATCCCCCCAATATTCGTGTGCGGTGAGTCTGAGCGTTCTGATCGCAGCCTAGGGACGCGGGCCGACAGTCCGGCGGCCGGGGCGGCGGCCGCGGGGTGGCGGCTGCCGGACGGCGGGACGTCCGCTGCGGTGTCCCGATGATGGCAGATGCTCAGGCGATGGGTGGAGCCGATTTCGCCGACGCGTTCATTGACTGACTGCATCGCCGTGGGGCTGCTGTGCTCCCGGCGTGAGGTCCTGCGGACGCCGACGCCGCCGCGAACCTGCCGCCCGACGTGCCGATCTTCGCCGGCGGCTTCGGCGAGGCCGGCGCGCTGCAGATCCTCGGTCCGGCGGACGGCCCGCGCCGCGCCGTCTGCTCCGGCCACGACAGCTACACCAGCTCTGGCCGCGCCTACGCCACGTGGACTAACGGACGAGGGTCACTGCCCCGTTTTCAGAGCATTGACCACCGCCGTCAGTTGCGCCACGATCCCCGCCAGCGATGCGGCGTCGCCGCCGCCCACCGTCACCGCCTTGTACTCCGACGGCGCCGGCAGCTTCTCGACGATGTCCGGCAGGGCGCCGATCAGGTCGGCCTGCAGGGCGGCGGTGGTGCGGGCGTTGGCGATCTCGGCGCGGATGCGGTCGCGCTCCAGCTCCATCAGCTGCCGCTCGTGGTCGGCGGCGTGGCGCGCGCGGGTGGCGGCCAGTTCGCCGTCCAGGCGGAGACGCGCCAGTTCCTGCTCCTCCTCCAGGCGCAGGCGGGCCATCACGCTCTCCTGCTCGTGGCGTTCCCGCTCCAGGGCGAGGGCGTGCAGGCGGGTCTGGTGGGCGGCGTCGGCGGTCTTGCGGGCGTTCTCCTGGGTGCGCTCGTCGCGGCGGGCCTGTTCCCGGCTGTCACGGTCGAACTCGTGGGCGGCGGTGGTGGCGCGGAGCTCGGCCAGGTCGCGTTCGTCGGCCAGGCGGCGGGTCTCCTGCTTGCGGGCCTCGGCCATGCGGCTCTCGGTGACCGCGCCGTCGGCGGCCAGCTCGGCCAGCGCCGCCAGCCGGCCCTGCTCGGAGCGGAACGGCTTCTGCAGGTTCTCCCACAGCGTCTTGGAGCTGACCACCGCCTCCTTGATCTGCACGGTCACGATCCGCAGGCCCAGGCCCCCGCTGTCGTCCCCGCCGGAGCCCTCGGCCACGCCGCGCAGCCGGGCGGTGAGCTCTTCGATGATCGGCTGCCGGTCGCTGAGCACCTCGTGCACGCTCATCGTGGACACCTTGTCCTTGATGGCGGCCTCGGCCTGTTCCCGCAGCTGGAGGTTCACCAGCCGCATCGGGTCCTCGGGGTCTGAGAAGTCCAGCTTGCGGTAGGCGGTGCCGAAGTCCTGGATGATCCACTGCACGTAGGCCTGGACCAGCACGCCCTGCAGTTCGCTGCAGATGCAGAAGGCGTTGAGCAGGATGGTCTGCATCGCGCCCGGCACGACCAGGAACGAGTCGATGGCCGGCCGGTAGCGGAAGGACACGCCCAGGCCGATGTGGCGGGGCCGGTCCTCGCCGCGCCGGGTGTGCACCACGAACGCGTTCGGCGGCACCAGCACCGTCTTCCAGCGGCCGACGCCGGTGATGCGGACCTCGACGCCGCTCGTCCCGCCCGCGCCGCCCGGTCCCCCCGGCCCGGCGGCCCGCACGTGCGCGCCCTCGGCGGCGAACCGCTCCGGGCGCGCGGCGCGCCCGCG
>NZ_BAAAQM010000040.1:0-96324 GCF_039531675.1 Catenulispora subtropica | reverse complement strand
CTGTCGATCAGCAGCTCCGGCGCCATCACCGGCACGCCGAGCACGGCCGGCACCTCCAGCGTCACCGTCACGGCGTCCTCCGGCACCGCCTCCGGCAGCACCACCTTCAGCTGGACGGTCAACCCGGTCGGCGGTGGCGGCAACGCCATCACCAACGGCGGCTTCGAGACCGGCAGCCTGTCCGGCTGGACCGCGTCCGGGGTCACCTCGGTGACCACCTCCGGACCGCACAGCGGCGCGGACGCGGCACAGCTCGGCAACACCAGCCCGAGCAACACCTCGTCGATCGCGCAGACGTTCACCGCCGCCTCCGGCAACAGCAAGCTGACCTTCTGGTACAACGTGACCTGCCCGGACACCGTCACCTACGACTGGGCCACGGCCACCCTGAAGGACAACACCTCCGGCACCACCAGCACAGTCCTCGCGAAGACCTGCGTGTCCTCCTCGGGCTGGAAGCAGGTGACGGCTTCGATCACGGCGGGCCACAGCTACACCCTGACCCTGACCAACCGCGACGACAACTACACCGGCGACGCCACCTACACGAAGTACGACGACGTCGCGACCTCCTGACCGCTCCATGAGCTGACAGCACCATCGGGACCGGCCCTCGGCGAGGGCCGGTCCTCCCCACGTATCAGGGCTCGAAATCATTGCGTAGCCCCGATCGGCTATCCTGCGTCTGGTTCGTGATCGTCGAGGCCGAGGAGGTCGGACGTGCCCGAGGACACCCCGTGGGGGCGGGGCCCGATCGTCCCGGCGAACGCTCTGCCGGGCGTGGACACCACCGTCGCCCACCCGGCGCGGATGTACGACTACTTCCTCGGTGGCAAGAACAACTTCCCGGCCGACCGGGAGGCGGCCGAAGCGAATCTCAGGATCCTGCCGACCAGCCGGGCGATGGCCCGCGCCAACCGCGCCTTCCTCGGGCGCGCCGTCCGCCATCTGGCCGAAGAGGGTTTCACCCAGTTCCTGGACCTCGGCACCGGCATCCCCGGGCCGGGGAACACCGGCGAGGTCGCTCGTGCCGTTCAGCCCGGCGCCCGCATCGCCTACGTGGACAACGATCCGATCGTGTCGGCGCACTCCCGCGCGCTGCTCGCCGACGCGGACCCGGCGGCCACCGCCGTGGTGCAGGCCGACCTCCGGGATCCGAGGGCGATCCTGAACGACACCGCGGTGCGCTCGGTCCTCGACTTCGACCGCCCGATCGCCGTCCTGCTCGTCGCGGTCCTGCACTTCATCCGCGACAGCGAGGATCCGGTCGGCGTGGTGCGCACCGTCATGGACGGCGTCCCGGCGGGCAGCCGGCTGGTCCTGACGCACGGCACCGGCGACTTCGACCTCGAACGCTCGAAGAACGCGGTCAGGGAGTACGACCGCGCGACCGCCCCGTTCGTCTTGCGCGACTTCGCCCGGATCGCGGAGTTCTTCGACGGGCTCGACCTCGTCGACCCGGGACTCGTCCAGATTCCTTGGTGGCGTCCGGAGAACGGCGTCGTTCCCGAGGGCTCGGAGCAGATCTGGCTGTACGGCGGCGTCGGCATCAAGGCCTGAGGTCCGAGCGTGTCATGACCCGCCGTGGCCGAGGAGGGTGGCGGTGAGCTGCCGGCGGCTGCGGACGCCGAGCCGGTCGGCGGGGGGCCGGGCCGGCGAAAAAGCGCAGCGCTCTTCTCCGCGCTGGTATTCACGCACTCTGTCATGATCCGCTCCCGAATCGGTGACAGGTTGTGCGTTGCCCTGCCGCCCTGACGGCAGCAGGCTTCCTCGACAACGGGTTGCGTACCCTGCTTCCCCTGCCGGACCAGGCGTTTCCGGCGCCCGCGTGCCACCCGCGGGCTGCTCCGCACCGCGCAGCATCTTGTTCCCGTCCGAGGAGTCACCATGTCTGCCAGTTCCCTGATAGACCCGTCGCCGGACGCCGGCGCGCCGCCGAAGGTGGAGCGGCTCAAAGCCGGCTCGGTCGGCCTGACCGGCGTCATGTTCATGGCGCTGGCCACCGCGGCCCCGATCACCGCGATGACCGGCAACCTGCCCATCATCATCGGCTCCGGCAGCGGCACGCACGCGCCGGGCGCGTTCCTGTTCGTCACCGGCGTGCTGCTGTTGTTCACCGTCGGCTACGTCGCGATGGCCCGGCACATCACGGCGGCCGGCGCCTTCTACGGCTACATCTCGCACGGCCTCGGCCGGGTCCTCGGCATGGCGTCGGGACTGCTCGCCGTCCTCGCCTACGTGGTGTTCGAGGCCTCGATCGTCGGCATCTTCGCGTTCTTCGCCCAGTCGGCGGTCCAGAACCAGTTCCACCACAAGGTGCCGTGGCAGGTGCTGGCGTTCACGATGGTCGCGGTCATCGCGGTGCTGGCCTACTTCGACCTGCACATCGCCTCGCGCGTGCTGTCGGTGGCGCTGGTCGGCGAGGTCGTGATGCTCCTGCTGCTGAGCCTGTCAGTGCTCTTTCACGGCGGGGGCGAGGCCGACGGCCTGGCGCTGCACACCCTGAACCCGCTGAAGGCCTTCGCGGGACCGTCGGCCGGCATCGGGCTGTTCTTCTGCTTCTGGTCCTGGATCGGCTTCGAGTCCACGGCGATGTACGGCGAGGAGTCCCGCGAGCCCAAGCGCATCATCCCGCGCGCGACGATCCTCGCGGTGGTCGGCCTCGGTGCCCTGTACACGCTGGTGGCCTGGACCACGTTGTCCGGTAACGGCCTGGCCACCTCGGTCGCGGTGTCCGGCGGCAGCACCGGCAACCCCCTCGACCTGTTCTACGGGGCTTCGCAGACATACCTGGGCCACTGGGCCGTGACGCTGTTCGAATGGTTGATGTGCAGCAGCGCGTTCGCCTGCGGCATGGCGTTCCACCAGTGCGCCTCGCGGTATCTGTACGCGATCGGCCGCGAGGGGTTCATCCACCGGCACCTGGGCCGGACGCACGCGCGCCACGGCTCGCCGTACCTGGCGTCGTTCGTGCAGACCGGGATCACCGTCGCGATCGTCGGCGCGTTCTGGGCCGCGGGAAAGGACCCGTACCTCGACCTGTACACGCTCACCGCGATCCTGGGGACGATGGCGTTGCTCGTCGTGCAGGCCCTGTGCTCCTTCTCGGTGGTGGCCTACTTCCGGTCGCAGCACCCTGAGACCCGGCACTGGTTCCGGACCCTCGTCGCACCGGGGCTGGGCGGGCTCGGCATGGTCGGCGCGGTCTATCTGCTCGTCACGAACCTGAAGACGGCCTCGGGCGGGTCGTCGGCACTGCTGCTGACCCTGACACCGTGGATCGTCGGCGGGGTCTTCGTGGGCGGCATCGCGTACGCGCTCTACACCCGGGCGAACAATCCGGGCAAGTACGAGATCCTCGGGCGGATCGTCATGGAAGACGCACACGAGCGAGTGGAGGAGTCGTGAGGACCCAGCACATCCAGTTCCTGCGTTCCCTGGCAGCCGACCACGCGACGGCGGACCGGCTCGGACTGCCCGTGGAGGAGTACCGCGGCCTGCGCGACGAGGCCCGTGCCGAACCGGAGGGGCCGTCGCGCCGGGCCCTGCTCGGGCGGGCCGCAGCCCTCGGACTCGGAGCCGCGGCGCTCGGCGCCGGGACGGCCGAGGCACGCCCGGCCCACGCCGACACGGCCACCCCGGCCGACCTGGTCACCCGGACTCCTCCGCCGGCTCGGGTGGCGATCATCGGCGCCGGGATCTCCGGCCTGACCGCGGCGCTGACCCTGGCGGACAAGGGCGTCGCCTCGACGATCTACGAGGCGAACCCGAGCCGGATCGGTGGCCGCATGTACTCCCAGGGCAGTCCGGCCAACCCCGGTTTCTGGGACCAGGGCCAGGTCTCGGAGTACGGCGGCGAACTCGTCGACACGGGGCACCACACCCTGCTGGACCTGTGCCAGCGGTTCGGATTGGGGCTGACGCCGGTCCGGCACGTCTACGGGTCCCAGGCCGACCAGATCCTGTGGTTCCAGGGCGGCTACTACGACCGCGCACAAGCCGACGACGACTTCCAGCCCGTGTACAAGAACATCCAGTCCGACATGAACTGGGCCAAGAACACGATCCCGACCTACGACAACACCAATCCCGGCGCCACAGCCTTGGACGGAATGTCGATCGTGGACTGGATCAACACCCGGGTCCCGGGCGGCGAAGGCTCGAAGCTGGGCGCCTTCCTCGACGTCGCCTACAACGTCGAATACGGCGCCGACTGCGCGGACCAGTCGGCGTGGGCCCTGCTGTCGCTGCTCGCGTACCAGACCAAGCCCGCGCACTTCAACATCTGGGGCCTGTCCGACGAGCGCTACCACATCACCGGCGGAAACGACCAACTGCCGCACCTCATCGAGGCCGCCCTGCCCGCCGGAACCGTGCATCGCGGGATGACCCTGCTCGCCGTCGCCCGCAACGCGGACGGGACGCAGACCCTCACCTTCGCGATCGACGGCGGCGGCACCACGACGGTCGTCGCCGACCACACCGTGCTGACCGTGCCGCTGCCGATCCTGCAGCAGCACATCGACTTCTCGAAGGCGAACCTGGACCCGATGATGCAGGGCGTCCTGGCGAACATGCAGATGGGCTACTGCACCAAGCTGAACATGCAGTTCACCGGGCGGCCCTGGGCCGGCACCGGACCCTGGCCGGGCACGTCGAACGGTGAGGGCTTCTCCGACCAGCCGTTCCAGCAGGTGTGGGACGTGACCCGCGGACAGGCCGGCTCCGACGGGATCCTGATCCAGTACGGCGGCGGAAGCCTGGCCCGCGCCCTGAAACCGCCGTCGGCGTTCACGGACGCGACAGCGTCCTACACGCGCAGCCTGGTCGGCACCTATCTGGGCCAGATCGAAATGCTGTTCCCCGGCACGACCGCGTTGTGGAACGGCAAGGCGAAGCTGTCGGCGTGGCACCTGAACCCGTACTCCTACGGGGCGTATTCGATGTGGCCGGTGAACTACGTCCACCGGTTCGCCGGCTATGAGCGGATCCCGCAGGGCAACCTGCACTTCGCCGGAGAGCACACCTCGACGGACTTCCAGGGCTATATGAATGGCGGCGCCGACGAGGGGCAGCGCGCCGGCAACGAAGTGCTGGCCGCGCTTGGGTTGTAAGACCGTCGCTGGAGGTTGAGAGCGAGCGCCGAGGCGGCGCGGGGTGCGGTGGAGCGGCGGTGACACAGCTGCTCGGCGGCCTCGCGTCGCCTCGTGCCGCGATCTGGAGAACGGCTGATGTCGGCAGGGCGGAGCGTCATGACCGCCTGAGGTCCGGGATCACGGCTCGGCGGCGGAGTCGCCAAGTCGCCATCCAGCCCGCCGTGATCACCATGGCGCCGCCGGCGATCGCCATGGCCGGTCCCGTGCCGGCGCGGCTGGCGATGGCGCCGAGGAGCACCGGGCTCGTGCCTTGGAGGGTCATCATGCCGGAGCTGAGCAGGCCGAAGGCGAGTCCTTGGTTCTCTGGCGGTACCGCGTCGAGGAAGCGGCGTTGCAGGCCCAGGGCGTATGCGCAGCCGGTTCCGGAGGCTAGGAGGAACAGGAAGCACAGCGACGGTGGCGGGTCGGCGGCGAGCAGCGGCAGCGGTATTCCCATCCAGGCGGCCAGTGGGACCACCAGCGTTTCGCGGGCCGGGGGTGTCAGTAGCCTTCCGACGGCCAGGTCGCCGATCAACATGCCCAGGGGTGCGCCGGCCAGGAGTGGTCCGTCGAGGCCGGTGTCGAACCGGCGTTGGCCGGCGTAGGCCACCACCAGGCTTTCGGCGCCGGCGAGGAACGCGGAGGGCAGCCACTGGGCCAGGAGTAGTCGCCGTACCTTCTGGTCGCGCAACAGTCGGCCGGAGCCCGACCAGCTGGCTCTGAACACCTTGCCCGGTGTGGCGCGCGGTGCCGGCAGGTTCGGAAGGCGCCAGCGCACGGCCAGTGCGCAGCCGGCGTTCAGCGCCCCGGCCAGCAGCAGGGCTGGATGGGCGCCCAGAGCTGCCACGGTGGCTCCGCCGAGGGCCAGGCCGAGCAGCTGCGCCGCCGCGGAGGCGATGTTCGACAGTGAACGGCCCAGGACGTAGGCGTCACCGGTCAGGGCGTCGGCGACCAGCCGGTTCGTCGCACCGTTGAAGACCGGGGTCAGCACGGACACCCCCGCCAGTATGGTGAGCGCCGCGAGCGTGGGCATCGGCAGGAGCCCGAGCACGGCCGCTGCCGCGCACTGCAGCGAGTAGCCCGCGGCGATCAATCGCCGTGGCCGCAGGCGGTCGGACGACGCGCCTAGCAGCATCGAGCCGGGCAGCTGCGGCAGGAAGCCGGCACCGAAAGCCAGCGCGCTGAGCAGCGGCGAACCGGTCGAGGTGTAGATCAGTACCGACAGGGACGTGATACGCAGCGTTTCGCCGACGATGCCCATCGTCCGGACGACGAAGATCAAGCGGAACAGCGGCTCGGCCAACACCTGGCGGTAGGTGGTGCGCGGCCGCGGTGAGTCGAGGAGCGTGAGGTTTTCCACGTGTCCAAGGTCGCGTGCGCTCGGGCTCGTGAACCAGAGATTCGTCCCAGGACGAAGACTCCGTGGTCGAGGGGTAGCCTGGTCGGCGTGGCCCGTTTCGAAGTGGGTGCGGAGGACCTGCTGCACAGCCGGTTCGCGGTCTCGCCCGCCTTCGAGCTCGACGGCCTTCTGCGCCTGATGAGCCGGGGCGGTGGGCGGCTGCTGTCGGCCTGGTCGGCCCGGTTGCTGCCGGCCTTCGACGAGCTGCGCCGGCAGACCGACCTGGACGCGGTGCTGGCGTTGCAGGCCGATCACCAGGGAGCCGGTTTCGTGGCCGTGCCACCCGTGGGAATGCTCCAGACCTGGGAGGACGACCTCGCCGCGATCCGCTCGACCACCTTGGAACGCGCCCGTGCCGAAATCGCCGAGTGCCTGGCAGCACGCCCGACTCTCGCCGTCGACGCTCGCACGCAGGCCGTCCTGGACGCCCCCGACGTCGTGGCCCGCCTGGCCGTCGCACTCAGGCCTGGCATGCCCTTCTTGCTCCCGAGTGGCCTCAGCTGCGCGCGATCTACGAGCGAGACGTGATCCACCGCGCGGGGACCCTGGGCCGTGCCGGATGGTCGGCCGCGATGGCCGACCTGCACACCGGCGTGCGGTGGCGCGACGGCGGGATCGAGTGGTCGAGCAACAGCGCGACAGAGCAGGTGATCCAGCTCGACGGCAGCGGGCTGCTGTTGATCCCCTCAGTCTTCGTCTGGCCTGGAACCGCCGCCCATACGTCCGCGGCCTGGCCCAAGACCCTGATCTATCCGGCGCGTGGGGTCGCAGCCCTATGGGAACACGGCGACACGGTCGCGCCGGCGGCGTTGGAGCACCTGGTGGGCCGAACCCGGGCCCGGATCCTGGCGGCCCTCGAGACACCGGCCTCTACCACCCAGCTCGCCCACACCCTTCATGCGGCTCCGGGCGCGGTCGGCGACCATCTGGCAGTACTGCGCAGGGCCGGGCTGGTCCACCGGGCCCGAGCCGGCCGGATCGTGCTTTATCAGCGCACGGCAGTGGGTGACGCCCTGGTCGGGTCGACCAGGGCATGGTGACCTCCGCCAGACGAAGGCGATACCTGACACCTCGTGGCGCCCGTCGAGTTCCGAGCGCCTGACTCAGAGACGGCGCCTGATGACCGGCTGGCTGAAGTCGTTGTTGTCGATGACCATCGAGGCCCGGTCCGCCGGATGGCACGCAGCCAGGTAGAGCTGCTGGCCCTCGCTGTAACGCCGGTTGCGGGGATCCTGCCCATCCGGCGACGCCCCGTCCCGATGGACCATGCGCGCAAGCGCCGTGGCGAAGTCCACGTCGAGGAACAACGAGAAGTCCCACATCGCCCGCAACTCGTCGCGGTGCAGGAAGATGCCGTCCACCACCAAGACGCACTCGTCGGGAGCGGTCTGCTCTGCCGTGTCCAGGACGGCGTCGGTGTCCACGTCGTGCACGGCGCTCCGGTAGATGCGGCTCCCGCCCGGTGCGAACGGTGCCAGCACGTGGCGTTCGAAGGCGGCGTAGTCGTAGGAATCCAGCCAGAACCCCTCGGGCGACAGCCGCCCGCGGGCATGGCGGCGCGCCTCGACCGCGTGGAATCCGTCGATCGACACGCGCACGACCTCGCGGCCCATGGTCTGCAACGTCGCGGCGAGCTCGTCGGCGAACACCGTCTTGCCCGCGCCGTCGACCCCGTCCACGGCCACTCGCACCGGCACACCGGAGACCGCCGGATCGGGCACCGCCGCGGCGACTTCGCCGAGAACCCCAGCTCGTTCATGACCCACGATCCGCCCCCGTCTCTCGCCACCGCCTGCTTGGCGCGGCCACGGCACGATATCGGCTTCACGCAGCGCGCTGCTCTTGGTGCGGTGATCGGTGGCGTCGGCTGGTCCCTGCGCTCGGCAGGGCTCGGCAGGGCTCGGCAGCGAGCAGGTTCGGCCGGTGGCGGTGGCGGTGGCGGTGGCAGTGTCGGTGATAGGGCTTCTGCCCGGTGCGCGACGTCGCGCACCGGGCAGAACGGGGTCATGGAACCGCTACAGCCCGCCGATGTTGAGCAGCAGGTTCGGGCTGGCGGTCTGGGGGTTGCCGTTGACTTCCGGCGGGTTGTTGGTGATCGCGTTCTGGGTGGCGTGACTGCTGATCCAGGACTTCACCGTCGCCGAGGGCGCGTCGCCATACGTCGCCTTGTACAGTGCGGCGACGCCGGCCACCAGCGGAGTGGCGTCAGAGGTGCCGCATTCCCAGCCGTAGGCGCTGGGGACGTCGACGCCGGGCGCGTAGATGTCGCCTCCCAGGGCCGTCGACCACTGCCCCGGCCCGCAGAGGTTGTTCGCGGTGTCCAGGGCCGCGTGGTCGTTGCGGTCGCTGGCCATCACCACCATCGCCTGGCCGGCGTTGGCGGGCACGTTGTCGACCGCGTACTTCTGCGGGTAGACGCAGACGGTGAAGACGCACTGGGCGCCGGAGCCGCTGATGTTGCCGGCCGAGACGGCGACGAACACCCCCGAGGCGGCGAGGTTGTTGACCGCGTTGGTCAACCCGATGGTGTTGTAGGGGTCGTAGAGAGGACTGTAGAAATAGCCGGCCCCGTTGTCGTTGCGGGCGATCACCGCGACGGCGTTGGGCTTGTGGTTGGCGGCGAGCCAGTTGATCGCCTGGATCAGCCCGTTGTTCACGGCCAGGCTGTCGGTGGGGTTCTGGTTGCAGTGGAAGGCCTTCACCGACCACAGGTTGACCTGGTCGGCGACGCCGAACTGAGTGCCGCCGAGGATGTCGGCGACCTCGTCGCCGTGCGCGGGCTCGTCCACGGTGGTGCCCGCGGGACACGTCTGCCCGTCGCCGCCGTCCACGTCGAAGGCGAGCCCGGCCCTGCCGCCGAGGTCGGGGGCGTTGTAGTCGATGCCCGCGTCGATGACGTAGGCGTTGACGCCCGCGCCGTGCGAGGTGGGGGAGTAGCTGAACGAGGTCTGGCCGGGCGCCAGAGGGGCGGTCTGGCTGATCCGGGCCAGCGCCCATCCGGGCGGCGACGGCGGCGTGGTGTCGGCGCGTGCGGTGAGCGTCGTGGCGGGCATCAGCGCCAGGCAGATGGCCGGGACGAGCAACGCCTTGAGGCGCCGGCCTCGGGCGAAGAGCGTCGGTCTCACGGGTCCCCCTCGGGGCTCGGGTGATTCGGGCGGAGATCATCACACCGCAGAGCCCTGATATGTGCCAGGGATGGCCGCGGCGCATGTGGGCCATCGGCGCACACGCGCCCGCGCGGTAGGCTGCACCGATGTTCGATGTCATGGACCCCGGCTCGGATCATGGCGCCGTGTATCAGGACCTCGTGCGCAATCCGGGCGCGCGGCCCGAGGAGCTGGCTGGGCGAACCGGCCGTGGCCGGGCCGTGGTCCGTGCGGTGCTGGAGGAGCTGGCCGCCGAGGACATGGTCGTGGCCGCCGACCCCGCCACCGGCTCCTGGGAGGCGCAGTCGCCGACGACGGTCGTCGAGGTGCTCATGCACCGCAACCAGCTGCGGGACGCCGCTCTGCGGCGAACCGGCGCGGAGCTCCAGCGGCTCTTCCGAGACGCCCGCAGCGAGGCCGGCCGCCACGACTGGCTGGAAATCGTCGAGGGCAGACAGCGCTTCATCACCGCGGTCAAGCACATGCACCGCTCCAGCCGCCGGCAGGTGCGCATCATCGACGTCCCGCCGTATTACGGATCGCCGGAAGACAACGTCGAACTGGAAGCGTTGCAAATGGCGCGCATGGCCGCCGGCGTGACCTACCGGACCCTCTACTACGAATCAGCTTTCGACGATCCGATCGCGGCCCCCGTCATGGTCCGCGAGATCGAAGCGGGGGAGAAGGCCCGGACCCTGCCCGACCTGCCCATCAAGCTCCTCATCCGCGACGACGACTTCGTCATCGTGCCGCTGCCGGGTGAGGAGTTCCCCGATCTCGTCGCCCTCCTGGTCCGTCCCTCCCGCCTTTTGCAGGCGCTCTCGGGCGTCTTCGAGACGTTGTGGCGATTCGGGGTACCGGCGTCGGTCAACCGATCCGGCACCCACCTGGACGACCGGGATCGCCAGATCCTCAACCTGATGGCCAGCGGCGCCACCGACGAGGCCATCGCCCGGCGCCTCGAGGTGGGCAGGCGCACCGTCGTCCGCCGCGTCTCCGCGCTCCAGGAGAGGCTCGGCGCCACGACCCGTTTTCAGGCCGGCGTCCAAGCCGCGCGACGCGGATGGCTGTGAAACGAACGCGAGGGCTGCGGTCGGCTGGCGATTCCAGTTGAACGACGGCAACCGCGAACAACGTCGCCAGAGCAGCTCACCGGTGGCTTCTATTTTGGCGCCACCCGTATCGACGCCTTCCGCAGCCACCGCGACGACGCGCGCCGAGCTTTCACCACCGGCCGGAAACCCTGTTTCGTGGCGGACGGCGGCAGCTCCAGCGCCGCCTGCGGTTCCGGCCTGGTCGTGCCGTTGAGTTCGGCGATGTAGTCCTCGAACACCGCTGCCCACAGCGCTCGCTGGATGAGCTGCTCGTCATTGTGGTCGCCGGTGCCGTCCAGCAAGCGGCGCCAGGTCGCCAGAACCACCGGCTGGTCGTAGCCGTCGGTCCAAGCGCCGGGGGCGGTCAGGATCCGGGTGACGTGTTCCCGGTCCGGGGCGCGGCCCAGCCGCGGCCGCAGCGGGGCCTCCACTGCGCCGACCGGGGCCTTGTAATAGGGCTGATCCGCCCACTGCGGCACGAGATGCGCGATGAGGTTGTTGTGCAACGCGTCCTGCCGGCGCTGCGCCGGCGTCAAACCGAAACCCGCCTGCACGAACTCCGGAACGAGCAGCGGCACGACCGTGCCGATCCGCTCCGGCACCGTGCCCCACCTGCGAGTACGCTCGTCGGCGTAGAAGTAGTCGAGCATACGTGCGTCGGCGAGCCCGGCGGACGCGGCCGCGAGCAGATCGTTGCGAAGGACTTCCTCGGAAGTCCGCAACGCCGCCGCTGATATGCCGGGTCGGCGCAGCATCCGCTGAGAGAGCTTGGTGGCATAGGCATCCAGGCGCTGCGCCGTGGGCAAGGCGGCGATCTGCTGGTGATCCGGCGGATAGTAGTAGCCGCGGGCGATCTCGCCGGCGGCTCCGCTGACCGCGATGTAGTCGGCGCGGGTCAGCGCGGTCGGTGCGCCGGTGGCCATCGACGTCGCCGGCCGCAGCCCTTCCTGCGCCCGATGCCAGCGCAGGACGTTGGGCACCAGTTCGGTGTCCTCCGGAACCGCGTGCACCTGGCCGTCCCCGTCGGCCTTCGGCCGGTTCACCACGTGCTCGGGCCGCATGCGGTCCGGCAGCAAGGAGACCAAGCGCTCTGCGATGTCGGCTTCTCCACGCTCGGCGCCGTTCGTCCGCAGCACGAGGTCCACGTCGGCGGCGAGCATCGCGGCGGCGACGAGCCGGGAGTCGCGGCCCCCTGACAACCCGATGCTGACGGTGCCGGGCAGCATCCGCTTCAGCGAGCGCCCGAACCCGCGCAGCGCCTCGGCGGTCGCCTCGACCCGGTCCGCCCGTAGCGCGTCGCCCCGGCCCGCCTCGGCCCAGGCCGCGACGGCGTCCAGCCGCGTCAGCTGCCGACCGCCGGCATCGGGGCGGTAGCGGACCACGGCGCCGCCGGGCACCGCGGTGACCTTGTCGATCGGCGTGCTGTTGCCCATGAACCAGCCGGAGGCCGCGAAGGTCCGCCAGCCCGCGCGATCCGGCTCGGCGTACAGGTCGGCGAACCGGCAGGCCGCGGCCGGCCGGTTCGACCACACCCACCCGCCCGGGAACCGCAGCTCGAACAGCCGGCCCACGCCGATGCCGTCGGTGTGCAGCGACAACTCGCCGCCGATCGGATCCAGCGTCGCGACCACGAACGGCGCTGTCAGTTCCAGGACCGCCGCCGGTCGCGCCCCCAGCTCCCGGGCCAGAGGGAGCGCCGCGTCCTCCGGTTCCAGATCGCCGACGACGCGCTCATAGCCCAGCGGCAGGTACAGCGTCGCGGTGCACAGGTCAGCGTGCTCAGCCCAGGAGGGCCAGCGCCACGGCGATTCGGCCTCGTCGAAGATGTGCAGGCCGGTACGAGCGGCGTCACGCCCATACCGGCGTTCCGGAACCGGCCACAACGGATCGTAGTGCTCTGCGACGCGCTTCAGGCCCGCCGCGGCCCGGTCGGCGGCTGTCGACTCGTCGAACGCGTACGCCAGCAGTGTCTGCATGGTGATCCACTCCCATAGCTCGGTGGCCAATATATATCGACCACGAAGCTATGGAAGCAAGGGGCTGACGATGCTTGCTCCAATAGATCGGTAGACGATATATATCGACGGTGAGTTCATCCAGGAGCAGGACGGAGCAGACGTTCCAGCGCTCCGCGGGGAGGCGTGGCATGGACGAGGCCTTGGAACGGCGCTACCGCAGGCTTCTGAGGATGCTGCCGAAGCACTACCGGGAAGCCCGCGCGGAGGAGCTTCTCGGTGCGTTGATGGAGGGCGCGGGGGAGCGGCGGCGGTGGCCGGAGGCCCGGGAGGTGCTGAGCCTGGCCGGGTTGTCGGCGCGGACGCGGTTCCGGGCGGCCGGGGCGGACGGCGGGGAGCGGGGAGCTTCGCGATTCGGTGAGACAGCGCGCGCGATCGCCTTGCTCGGCTCGGTGGTGTTGACGCTGAGCGCCGTGATCGAGCTGATGATCGTCGAACTCGTCTATCAGTCGCTGTTCGTCCGCGTCGCAGTGTTCGAACACGTGAAGGGCGTTCCGTCTTCGCGGTTCGGCCCCTACGAGATCCATAGCAGCTACCTGGCGACCCTGCACCGGGAGCTGCCCGCACTGTGGCTGGTCGTCTACATCCTGCTCGCCGCCGGGTGGTGGCCGGCCGCCCGGGTCCTGGCCGTCGCCCTGTTCGGCTTCGCGGCCACGGATGTGACCGGTGTGGCCGCGGTGGCGAGCGAGCATCTGTTGTTGGCGGCTGTGACGACGGGCGCCGTGCTGGTCGCCCGCGGTCCCGCCACCCGGCGGATCACCGGCCGCCGGGCCTTGTTCGCGGTGGGGGTGCCGATGGCCGCGGCCGGGGTCCTCGCCGTCGGCATGGTGGACACCAGGATCTGGCTGGACGAGAGCCCGCGGCGGCTGGGCTGGAAACTGTTCCGCGAACTGTCTTGGGGCCTGTGGGTCTCGCCGGACACGCCCCGGGCGGTCATGCCGACGGTCGTGCTGTTCGTCGTGGTCGCCACCCTCGCGTTCCGCTCCGCGGTCTGGCCGCTGGCCGTGGCCGTCGTCGGACTTACGGGCCTCGGCCTGATCGCCGTTCAGGCCTATGCGTACGACCCTCTGGACATCAATGTCAACGTCCACCCGTTCTCCGAATCAGGCGGTGTGCCCGAGGCCACCGCCGTCGTGGGCGGGCTGTTGGCGGTGGCCCTGTTCGCGCTGATCTGGGAACGCCGCACCGACCGAGCCTCGTCGCGGACGCTCGCGCGCTGACGCCGGGTGCCGGTTCGGCGCGGCCCGGCCAGCAGGTGGCCGGGCCGCGGACGATCGTGGGTTCACGGGTATGGATCTGCTCGTCAGCCGACAGCGTCGGAGGCCCCCGCACAGCGACCGGTCCCAGGACCGCCCAAGCGGAACGACGTCGGGGTCACGCCGCCGAAGTCATAGCGGTCGGGACTGGTGGCGGTAACAGTGAGCTGCGGCTTGTCGCTGGTCCCGGCGATGCGGTAATCACGGATCCACGAGGCGCCACCGGAACTGCCGAAGCGGCCGTCGCCCATCTGCGTGCAGCTGGGGGAGTCCGCGGTGTTCTCCGCGACCTCGCCGAACACGGACACCAGCTGGGCGCTCTTGTAGGTGCCGTCCCACAGCGAGCCGGGGAAGTAGCCCACCGGCAGGCCGGCGAAGAACACCCACCAGTCGCCGCCGACGTTGCGGATGGCGAAGGTCGCGGCGATGTTCGGCGGCAGCGCCATGCCTGGGCGGACGACCGAGGAGACCTGGACGAAGCCACAGCCGTTGTAGCAGCTCTCCTGACCGTCGACCCAGTGGTAGACGAACAGGTGGGGGCGGGCGTCGCCGTTGAGCTCCGGGTCGACGGTCCAGCCGATCTCCACGGTGGAGGTCCGCGCGGTGTTCTGCAGCGCGATCTCCTGCAGGCTGTGTTCCCCGGTCTCGGCCGGGTTCACCACCGGTGCCTCGACCTTCATCAGGACGCTGACGCCCGTCGTGTCGGTGCGCTGCTGCCCGGCGACGTAGTCATAGCAGGCGCCGTACCAGCAGATCGGTCCGCCGGCGGCGGTGGCCGCCGAGATCGGCGGAAGGCTCGGTGGTGGTGCCGGAGCGAATGCGAACGCTGTCACGCCCGGCGCCGTGGTCAAGCCGGCCGACAGGGCCGCGGCTGCGATGGTGCTCCGGACCTTAGCAAGCACCAGGTCCGCCCAAGTGGAAGGAGGTGGGGGTGACCGACCCGTAGTCGTAGTAGCTCGGGTCGGTCGCCGTCACCGTGAAGTACGGCGCGGCCGACGTCCCGTAGAGCTGGAATCCGGAGATCGACGAGGAACCGGAGCTGCTGCCGTACACACCGTCGCCCATCTGCGTGCAGCCGATGTCGTTGCTCGACGCGACCTCGCCGAAGGACGAGATGGAGTACGCGGTGTTGAACGCGCCTCCCCACAACGACCCGGGGAAGTATCCGAAGGCGACGTTGTTGTAGTACGCCCACCAGTTGCCGTTGTAGTTCATCAGCGTGAACCTGGCTGTCGTTCCGGGAGTGAGCGCCATCCCGGGCCGCACGGTCGAGGACGTCTGGACGAAGCCGCAGCCGTTGTAGCAGGTGCCCTGCCCGTTGACCCAGTGGAAGACGAACAGGTGGGGCCGATAGTCCCCGTTCACACCGGGGTCGACGGTCCAGCCGACCTCGACGGTGTCGGCGGTCGTGGTGTCGTTGCTGCTCTGGAGGGCGAGTTCCTGCAGAGAGTGGCCGCTGGAGCTCACACCGGCGGGCGCCGCCTGATACATGCTCACGCTGGCACCGGTGGCCGCGGTGTACTGCCGACCGGTGACGTAGCTGTAGCAGGCCCCGAACCAGCAGACGTCAGCGTGCGCACTGCCCGCGGGCAGAGCGAGGGCGCCGACCGTGGCCACTGACAGCACGGCCGCGGATATCCGTGATCTGCGACCGCTGCGGGACTTTCTCGATGGCATGGGTGTCTCCGTGGGGGAGCGGCGCGTGGAGGCGCCATGAGGGAGAGAACGGGGGTGGTGCGGGCGGCCCGCTGCCGGCGGACAGGCCGTCTTCGAAGTTAAATGAAGTGATAACTTCACTTACAGCGTTGGTTAACGTAGGGCAGGAGTGTCCGAGGCGCAAGACCCTGCACGGATTCGTGATAGGAGTGCGGTGAGCAATACGAAGCCTGACGAACAGGAAGGCGCGATGGCCGTTCCCGTCGCCGGTCAAGAGACCCCGGACAGCATCGGCGCACGCCTGCAGCGCCTGCGCACACAGCGCGGCATGACTCAGAAGGCCCTGGCAGAACCCGGATACACGGCCGCTTACGTCTCCACCGTCGAGGCCGGCAAGGCCAGGCCGTCCGAGGCTGCCCTGCGGTACTTCGCCGACCGTCTCGATGTCGGCTACGAGGAACTCGCCGCCGGTGTCCCCGGGGGACTGCGGGCTGAGATCCGCGAAGGTCTCGCCGAGGCACGACAGCTGATGGACGGCGGCGACGGAGAGCAGGCCGACTCGCTCCTCGCGGATCTGATCGGCCGAGCCGACAGTCACGATCTGTCCGACCTGGTCGCCGAGCTGCGGATCACGCTGGGCTCGTACCTCCTGCGCCGCGGCGAGCTCGCCTCCGGCCGGGAGCAGTTCGAGCAGGCCGAGGCACTGCTCGCGGATCAGCCCCTGCCGCGCCGGGTCCGGGCCATCCGCGGCCGTGCGACCGCCCACTACCTGGAAGGCGACGTCCGGTACTCCTGCTACCTGCTGGAGTCGACGATCAACGAACTGAACGCCGGCGGTCTGCCGGACCCGGCCTCGCTGATGCTGCTGTACGCGGCCGTGATCGGCCCCTACCTGGAGCTGGGCGCCCTGGAGCGCGCGACGAAGGCGGCGTCACTGGCCCTCGACTTGGCGCCCCAGGTCCCGGACCCGTTGGCCATCGCCACTCTGCACCGCTCGGTCGCCCGCACCCTGGCGGCCGGCGGCCGCTTCCAGGACGCCGAGGCTGCGCTGATCAAGGCGCAGGAGGTGTATCAGCAGTGGGAGATCCGCGCCGAGCTGGCGCAGTGCCACTGGATGCGCGGCTACCTGCACGCCCAGCACGACCGCCTGGACGAAGCCGAGATCGAGCTGCGCACCGCCGCCGAGATGCTGCGCGCCGGCGGCGCGGTCTTCTACGCGGTGCAGGTCGAGGTGGAGCTCGCTGACGTCCGCTGGCGGCTGGGGCACACCGCCGAAGCCGAGGACGTCCTCCACCGGCTGCTGACCGGCCTCGGCCCCGGCCGCGGAGCGGTCCACGCCGCCGCGGCGCACCATCTGCTCGGCGTGATCCGCGAACGAGCCGGGGACCTGGACGCGGCCGAACGGCACTACCGCGCCGCGATCGAGCTTCAGCAGGAAGCCGATGTCACCGGCGACCTGGCCGACACATCACGTCTGCTCGGCGACCTGCTGGATCGCCAAGGGCGTACTCGTGAAGCCGTCGACGTGTACCGGCACGGCCTGACCCGGGTCGCACGCCCGGGGACGACGACGCTCGGCCCGGCGCCACTGCCGCCTCCGGTGATTCCGGCGGCCGGCACCATGACCCGAGGACTGTGAACCGCTACGGTTCACCTGTCACCGCAACAAGGAGGCCCCATGGACAGCGCCACGACCCATGCGCTCATATCCTTCTCGATCGTCGCGGCCCTCATGACGATCAGCCCTGGTCTGGACACCGCGGTGGTCCTCCGCTCGGCGGTGATCCTCGGCCGCCGCCAAGGCTTCGCCACGGCGCTCGGCATCGGCACCGGCGCACTGATCTGGGGCGTGGCCGCCGCGACCGGCGTCTCGATACTGCTCACCGCCTCGCACGCCGCTTACACCGCCTTGCGCGTCATCGGCGCGGCCTACCTGTTGTGGATGGGGATCGGCATGCTGCGCGCCGCCCGCCGCGGAGAAGCCCCCATCGCCGAGCGCACACCGGATTCCGGCGTGCTGCGCGCGTTCCTGCGCGGGGCGGGCACCAACCTGCTCAACCCGAAAGTCGGTGCCTTCTACATCGCGATGCTCCCGCAGTTCATGCCGGCCCACGCCTCCCACCTCGCGATGGGCCTGGCCCTGGCCGGCGTGCACGACGTTGAGAGCGTGCTGTGGTTCACAGCGCTGATTCTCGGCGCGCACCATGCCCGCGCCTGGTTCGCCCGGCGCCGGGTCAAGCGTGCGATGGACGCGGTGACGGGCACCGTGCTGGTCGGGTTCGGCATCGAACTCGCGGCGCGCAGCTGAGCGTGGCCTGGTACGCGGGCACCGCCGGTCTGTGTCACCCGGGCCTGGGGAGAGGATGTAGTCGTGGCAGACGACTATTGGAAGAACGTCCCTCCGTGCGACATGTGCGGTTGTATCGATTGCCCGGACTGCTTCGGTGGCTCGGTCGGGGACGGCGACCTGGAAACCCCGCCGCCACGCCCAGAGGCGTCCCAGCCGCAGGACGAACCAGACTGATGTCAGCAACCACCGATCGGGGTCCGCACCGATGTCCTGAGCGCGCGGTACCTCCGGTCTCGGCGTGCCTGTGCCAGGGAATCTGTACTCTGTTATAGCTGGCACGACGGGACGACGGGGGGATGCCGCGGTGGTGGAGTTGGCGAGTTCGGCCCTGGCCCTGGGGAAGATCGTCGGAACCCGGGCCGGCCGGGCCTGGCTCGCCGCGCACACCGCCGAGTCGGTGCGCCGTCAGGACCTCGTCGAGCTGATCCAGTCCGGCTTCCCGGACCAGCTGCACGCGCGCAAGGTGTCACGCCAGCTCGACGACATCGCGGACCAGGTCGCACGACGCGTCATCGACCTCAGCGGGCAGGAGTACCGCGGGCTTCCGGAGTCCGACAAGGCCGCGGCGGTGGAGGACGTCAAGGACGCGCTGGCGGCCGCGGACCTGTCGGATGCGGTGCTGCTGGCGGCCGACGCCGACCCCCGGAAGCTCGCCGCGGCGGTGCGCGCGCAGTCCCCCGGCCGCGGCACCGTGGCCCAGCTCGGCGAGGGCGGCGCACGGGTCTACGAGGTCGTACTCCTGGAATGCTGCGAGTGCCTGATCCGGATCGTCCGGGAGCTGGCGCAGTTCACTCCGCGGACGTTGGCCGAGGTCCTGTCCCGGCTCAGCGAGATGTCCGAGCGCGTCGAGACCGCCCTTTCCCGGCTCCCCGTCCGGACTCTCGACGCCCCCGAGGGCACAGCCGGGGACGAGGAGTTCGGCCGCCGCTATCTGGAAGTCATCAGCACCGGCATGGACATGCTGGAACTGTTCGGGGTGCCGATCCGGAACTTCCGCCCGCGGACGTCGCTCACCGTCGGCTACATCAGCCTGTCGGTCTCGGCCGACGAGCGCCTGCCCGCGAAGGGCCGCGCCGATCACGAGCGGAACATCGGCTGGCACCTCGCGGAGGCCGAGCCGGCTCGCGCCACGCTCGGAGTCGAGGAGGCGCTGGGCCAGTCGCGGCTCACCCTGGTCCGCGGCGAGGCCGGCTCCGGGAAGACGACCCTGCTGCGCTGGCTGGCGATATCCGCCGCGCGGGGCACCTTCTCCGGCGCGATGTCCGACGTCAAGGGCTACACGCCCTTCCTGGTCCGGCTCCGCAGCTACTCGGACGTCCGGCTGCCCCGCCCCGACGAGCTGCTGGAGAACGCCACCGGTGTCGACCTGAGCATCATGCCGCGCGGCTGGATCGGCCGGCGCCTGGCCTCGGGCCGCGCGATGCTGCTGGTGGACGGCGTCGACGAACTGAAGGCGAACCAGCGCAGGGCGGTCCGCGAGTGGCTCAGCAGCCTGCTTCAGTCCTATCCCGGCCTGCGCGTCGTGGTGACGTCCCGGCCCGCGGCGGCGGACGCGAAGTGGCTCGACGCCGAGGGGTTCCGGTCGGTCTTCCTGGAACGGATGAGCCCCGCCGACGTCAAGTCCCTGATCCGGCACTGGCACAGCGCGGTCCGGGAAGGCGGCTCCCTGCCCTGCAAGCCGGAGGAACTGCCGGACTACGAGGCGGGGCTGCTGGCCCGGCTGGAGACCGCGCCGCATCTTCGGGCCCTGGCGACCAGCCCGCTGCTGGCGGCGATGCTGTGCGCGCTGAACCTGGACCGCCGGACCCGGCTGCCCCGCAACCGCATGGACCTCTATTCGGCGACGCTGGAACTGCTGCTGGAGCGCCGGGACGACGAGCGCAGCGTGCCGAGCTACGTCGAGTCCTCTCTGGACCGCGAAGAGCGGATCCAGATCCTCCAGGACCTGGCCTGGCGGCTCACCGAGACCGGGCGCAGCGAACTCCCGAAGGACACCGCGGTCAACCGTGTCCAGGACCGTCTCAGGACGATGGCCCGCGGCGGCGAGACCGGGGAGTCGGTCCTGGAGCACCTGCTCCAGCGCAGCGGGATCGTCCGCGAGCCGATGGCCGGCCGGATCGACTTCGTGCACCGGACGGTGCAGGAGTACCTGGCCGCGAAACAGATCGCCGACGACGCCGACATCGAGCCGCTGATCGCGAAGGCGCACCTGGACCAGTGGCGCGAGACGATCGTGATGACGGTCGGCCACGCGAACACCCGGGTCCGCGAGCGCCTGCTGACCGGGATCCTGGCCCGGATGCGGGCCGAGCCGAAGTACGCGCGGCAGCTCAAGCTGCTCGCGGGCGCGTGCCTGGAGACGTCGACGGCGCTGTCGGAGGAGCTGCGCGCCGAGATCGACGACTGCCTCGACGACCTGATCCCGCCCCGCGACGTGAACGCGGCGCGGCAGGTGGCCTCGCTGGGGGCGCTGGTGCTGGACCGGCTGCCCGACTCGCTGGACGGGCTGTCGCCGACCAGGGCGGCCGCGGTGGTCCATGCGGCGTGTCTCATCAACGGTCCCCAGGCATTGGAACTGCTCGCGAAGTACGCGCGTGATCCCCGCGAGGCGCCGCGGACGGAACTGGTCGCGGGATGGGAGTACTTCGACGCCGAGACCTATGCGCGCGAGGTGCTGGCGGCGGCGGCCTTGGCCGGTGCCGACCTGGAGGTGAAGAGCGCGCGTCTGCTGCCGCATCTTCACTATCTGCGAGGGCTGACTCACCTCGGCGTCTTCTGCAAGGTCGAGGATCTGGGCTTCTTGCACGTGATGGAGCAGCCCTTGCGAAGGCTGTCGACGTGGAACGGGTCGTCGGTCCTCGACATCAGCCCGGTCGAGAGGTTCGCGGCGTCGCTGACCTCCTTGAACATCGCCAGTGGCGGTATTCCGGACCTGGACCCGCTGCTACGCCTGCCGCTCCTGGACGATCTTCACATCGACGTCCCCGGAGTCGAGGCGATCGACTTCCTCGACGCCCTGCCGCGGCTGAACTGCCTGACGCTGCGATCCGCGAACGCGGTGAGGTCGTTCGCTCCGATCTCAGCGCAGACCTCGCTCACCGAGATCAGGCTCATCGGCTGCCCGGGTCTCACGGACCTCGGCGTACTGCCGCTGGGGGCGGCGACGACCGCGTTCTGCATCTCGGGTGCGGGGTTGGACTGCGACCTGGGCGAGATCGTCGGGCTGGTCCCGAACGTCCGGAACCTAGCCGTGGAAGAGAACCAGCATGTGCGGGACCTCGGTCCCGTTGCGGGACTGGACCTCGAGTTCTTGGGGATCGCAGGGTGCCTCAGCGTCTCCGACCTGTCCCCGTTGGCGGGTCGGAAGGGCCTCCGGACCGTCTACGCCTCCCGTACCGGCGTCAGCGAGCTCGGCCCGCTCGCCGGCCTGCCCCGCCTCCGGTTCCTCACGCTCGACGGCTGCGAGGAGATCCGCGACCTCTCGCCGCTGGCCGAGCTCGCGTCGCTGGAGACCCTCACCCTGCGCGACACCGCCCCCGGCCTCGACCTGGCTCCGCTGGCCGCGAACCGCCGCGTCAAGATCTTCATCCGCCGCGGCCAGGACGTCCGCAACGCCGAGTCGTTCGGTGCCCGGCTCGTCATCGGGGAGTGAAGGTGCGTTCGGTACACCACGCGTGAGTGGTCACGGACGACAAGACTTGTCCTGTTTGCGGCCTATATGGAACAGTGCGGGAAGATCCTGGCGTGTGGCGCGAACCAATGCCGCCGCTGGACAGCGTCCCGAAAGGCCCCTCTCCATGACCCTGACCGGTATGCCGCTGCTGCTCCTGGCCGTGTGCATAGCCGTCGCCGCGCCGGTGGGCACCTACGTGCTGTGGAACCGGCTGCGCGGCCCGCGCCCGGTGCGCGCCGCCGCGCGGTTCGGTCTGATCGGCCTGTGCCAGGCCACGGTGCTGTTGCTGGCGGGGTTGCTGATCAACAACCACTTCGGCCTGTATGCCTCCTGGAACGACCTGCTCGGCCGGGACGGCGGCGGCGCGGTCGCCTTGCACCAGGCCACACGGCCGCTCACCGATCTGAACAAGGGCGGTCCCGGTGGCACCACGTCGCAGGGGCAGCTTCCCCTCGGCGGCTCGGGCCAGGGCGCGCACGCCCCGCGGACCGGCGGCTCCCAGCAGTCGGTGCTTCCGGTGCCCAGCGGCCCCAAGCAGAGCTTCGTGCCCGGTGGCCACGGCACGCGCGTCGCGTCGTTCCGCGGCCCGCTCTCCGGCGTCGGCGGGACCGGCGGCGACGTCTACGTCTGGCTGCCGCCCCAGTACAACGACCCCGCGTACGCGAACACTCGCTTCCCGGTGGTCATGCTCTTCCCCGGCACCCCGGGGACCGCCGGTGCCTGGTTCAGCGTTCTCGGCGGCGGCGACGAACTCGGCAACGCGCTCGCCAGGCAGCAGGCGACGCCGTTCGTGCTCGTCGCGGTGAACGTCAACCAGCACGGCGTGAACGTCAACTGCTCCGACATCCCCGGCGGAACGCGGATGGCGACTTACATCGCTCAGGACGTCCGCACCATGATCGAAGCGAACTTCCGCGTGTCCACGCAGCGTACCGGGTGGGGCTTGATGGGCTTCTCCGACGGCGGTCTTTGCGCGGGCAAGCTGCTGCTCCAGTACCCGCAGTACTTCCGCTCCGCGGTGCAGATGGCCGGCGACTCCGCTCCCGACAGCAGCCAGGTGGTCCGTGCCGGACAGGACTTCGTCGACCAGAACACCACCTTGTGGCTGCTGACCCACCGCCATCCCGGACCCGACCAGCCGGTCAGTCTGCTGGCCGCCGTGTCCGACCAGGACCCCGACTCGCTCCCGGTCGCGTTCCAGCTGCAAGCCGCCGCGCCGGACATCGTCTCGGTGTCCGAGCACGCCCGTGGGGCGCACAACACCGCGGTGTGGCGGAGCTGGCTGCCGGAGATGTACGCCTGGCTCAGTCAGCACCTCGACCGCGCGACGCCCAGCTCCTGATGTTCTTCCCGCGGTTTCCGGGGTGACGTCAGGCCCTGCTCACCAGGGAGCCGGGCCCACCGTCACCCCGGGTTGGGCCGCGTCCGACGCTTTTCTCCGCGCTCGGCCTCAGACGGCGACGCCGTGCGCGCGCAGGTAGGCGATCGGGTTGACGTCCGAGCCGTAGTCGGGCGTGGTGCGCACCTCGAAGTGCAGGTGCGGGCCGGTGACGTTGCCGGTCGCGCCCGAGCGGCCGATCTGCTCGCCGGCGGTCACGTGCTCTCCGGCGAAGACGGAAGCCTGCGACAGGTGGCCGTACAGGACGTACTTGCCGTCGGTCATCTTGACCAGGACGTCGATGCCGTAGGCGCCGTCCCAGCCGCTGCGCACCACGGTGCCGGCGCCGACGGACGCGACGCGCGTGCCGACGGCGGCCGCGAAGTCGACTCCGGTGTGGTGGCCGGCGGCCCAGGGCCCGCGGACGCCGTAGTTCTCGTTGATGTGAAGGCTCGCCAGCGGAGCCACGTCGCTGATGACGGTCTTCGCGGCGACGGTGAAGGCGACCGGGGCCGCCGCGATGTGCTTGACGGGCGGCGTGGTGTGGGTGGGGGCGGGTGTCGGCGCCGCGGGCTTCGGCTTCGTGGGGGCGACGGGGATCGGCGCGGGGGCCGGAGCCGGAGCCGCCGCGGACGCCGGGGCGGGGGCCGGTTGCGCCGGCGCCTCGGCGGGCTGGGCGGGAGCCGTGCTCGGAACGGCAGCGTGGACTTCGTTCGGGTCGGCGACCTGCAGAACGGTCTGGGCCTCGACACCGGCGGCCTGCTGGTGTCCACCGCTGTGCGTGCCGGCGATGCCGGCCAACGGAAGGGCGAAGACGGCGAGCCCGGCGGGCAGGCCGATGCGAGCCCCCCGAGAGCGGCCGACGCCGAGGAAGCGTCCGAATGCGGACATGCGAGTGGTCCTCTCCGACGCCTGCGAGGTGAGCTGTCGGGTTCGGGCCGAAGATGCCCGGCCGCGCAGTGCGGCTTCACCCCTAGCCGGTCCGGCAATGCGGAACGGCGACTTACCTGGGTCCCCCGCTCCTGCCGTTCCGTGTGTCGAAGGTGCCCCCGGCGCCGGCAGGATTCGGCGCTGCGCCCGAGGTATCCGCCCGGGCAGCCCCGAGCGGCCGCAGCAGCAAAACGCAGGAAATGTTGTGCTGGCAAGTCGATCTCGGCGCAGGGCGGTGGCGCGGCGTTCCGTAGTGCGTAAGGGGTGATGGTGCGTGGTCGCCGCTGCGCGGAACGCGAGCGAATCAGCGACGGTAGGTGCTCGGCCGACTATCGAGAGCGTCGATCGACCCGGGGCGTGACGGGATTGATGCGGAGGGCTGCCGATTGCCGGGTTCGGTATGACTTACGTCTCATTCGGCGCTGGAGCGACCGAAACTGAGTCATCGCCTCGTTCAGCCCTACTCTGTCCAGATGGCCGGAGCGATAGAACTCGTCATCTTCGATTGCGACGGTGTGCTCGTCGACAGCGAACGGCTGGCCGTCCGGCTCTTCGTCACCCTGGGTGCCGAGCTGGGATGGCCGCTGACCGAGTCCGAGGTGATCGAGAACTTCATCGGTCGGTCGATCGCGTCCAACTTCGAGGACATCGCGTCCCGGATAGGGCCGAGCCGGGCCGCGCTGTGGCAGGAGCGATTCGGGCATCTGCACCGCGAAGCCGTCGACGCCGAACTCACTCCGGTCGACGGTGTGCTCGAAGTCCTCGACGTCCTGAGGCTTCCCAGCTGCGTCGCCTCCGGAGGCCGCCACGAGACGATGCGTCACACTTTGGGCCGTACCGGGATCTATCCCTTTTTCGAAGGCCGCATCTTCA
Source organism: Catenulispora subtropica (assembly GCF_039531675.1). Lineage (NCBI taxonomy): Bacteria > Bacillati > Actinomycetota > Actinomycetes > Catenulisporales > Catenulisporaceae > Catenulispora > Catenulispora subtropica. Next base: position 71,419 of record NZ_BAAAQM010000040.1, on the reverse strand, counting down.
GCGCCAGCGAGGTCGGCCGCGGCAAGCCCGCCCCCGACTTGTTCCTGCACGCCGCCGAGCGCATGGGCGCCGACCCCTCGGCCTGCGTCGTCGTCGAGGACAGCAAGTACGGGGTCCAGGCGGCTCGCGCGGCCGGGATGCGCGCCCTCGGCTACGCCGGCGGACTCACACCCGCGCAATGGCTCGAAGGGCCGGGCACCACGGTCTTTCATGACATGCGCGAGCTCCCGCGACTCCTCGCAGAGGCCTGAGGCCGCCTCAGACTCCGGTCTTCAGTATCAGCCCTCTTTCAAACCCATGGATATGGTCGGTATCCTTGCCCGAAACGGGCGCTGCGTCAGGGAGCGCGACATAGGGGGATGAACTTGACGATCGACGAGACGCAACCAGGCCACATGGTCGGCGGCCGGTACCAGCTCATCTCGGAGATCGGGCACGGCGGCATGGGACGGGTGTGGGAAGCTCGTGACACTCAGCTCGGTCGTCTGGTCGCCTTGAAGGAAGTGCTGTTGCCCGCGTTGCCGCCGGCGCAGCAGGAGATCCGGCTCAAGCAAGCCGAGCGCGAGGGCAAGAACGCCGCTGCGCTCGCCGACCACCCGCACATCGTCACCGTGTACGACGTGATCGTGGACGGGGGGACGCCCTGGATCGTCATGCAGTTGGTGAAAGGGCGGTCGCTGCGCAGCGTGCTGCGTGATCCTGCCGACGCCGGCTTGCCGGAAGGCCAGGATGTGGACCTCACCCCACTCGGCAGGAAGCGGGTCAGGCAGATCGCGGAGGCGATGTTCAGCGCACTGGAGACCATGCACGCGGCGGGGATCGTGCACAGGGACATCAAGCCGCACAACATCCTGATGGCCGATGACGGCGGAATCCTGCTCACCGACTTCGGCATCGCCAAGTCCGAGTCGGATGCCACCGTGACCGTGTCGGGCTCAGTGATGGGCACCATGGCCTACATCGCTCCGGAGCGCGCCGAAGGCGAGCCGGGTTCGCCGGCCTCGGACTTCTTCTCGCTGGGGGTGACGCTGTTCGAAGCGGTGGAAGGGTTCTCGCCGTTCGAGCGGAAGAACAGCAAGACGGGGACACTCACAGCGATCCTGACCAAGCCGCTGCCGCCGATGACGAACGCCGGGAAGCTCGCACCGCTCATCGAGGCGCTGACCTTGAAGCTGCCCGGTCAGCGGCCGAACCACGACCAGGCGCTGGCTCTGCTGAGGGGAGAGGGCACCGGCGGCTGGACGATGCCGTCCACGGACGGCGAAGCCACCGAGACCGCGCCCTCCAACGCCAGGCCGAGCGGCCAGGCAAGCGGGAACAAGAAGGCGAAGACGCCCTGGGAGTCGGTCACGCTGACCGGGAGCGCCGGTCTGCCGCGACCGCCGCTGGTCGACACCCCCCAACCGTCCGCCGCCACGACATCCTCGACCAAGAGCGGGGCGCCGGGATGGCTCGGAGCGGTGGCGGGCGTGTTGGCCGTCGCCGGCCTGATCGGGTACAACGTCTACCAGCACCATCAAGATCAGCAGGCGTCGACGGCCCCGCCGTCCGTCCGTTTCACTCCTTCCCAGCCCCTCATCCTTCCCCACACCACACCCCGCCCGGTGACGACGTCGCACCAGGACATGACCGCGGGGTGTTCCACCGCGAACGACGCTGTGACGAAGTTCAACAGCGCGGAAAAGACACTCCCCACAGGATCGAGCGCCGCGGGCTTCGAAGCCGCCGCGAACATCCTTGCTGATCAAGCGGCGGGCCTGAACGCCGCCGCCGCGGAAGCGAACGACAGCAACGTGCGCAAAGCCCTGCAGAACGAGGCGACGCTCGACATCCAGCTCCGTGACGCAGAGATCCAGCTCGCCGACGATGTGCGCGACGACTTGGACACCACGTCCGACGTGCGTAAGGCCCAGGAATTGCTGGATCAGAACAGCGCTCTCGATCAGGCCAGGCTCCACGCCTGTCAGGATGCCGCCCACGAGTAGGGCGAGCGTCAGCCCTCGGGGCATCGCGGTACTCCCACCTCGTCCAGGACCTTGTGCATCACCTCCGCGGGAAGGCTCGGGTTCCAGAGGACCGCGGTCGCGAGGTCGGGGTCTTCGCAGCATTCGAGGATGAGTTCGACCGGCAGGGCCGGGTGCTTGGCGATTCTGCGGCGCATCTGAGGGTCCGGGTCCTTGAGCAGCCGGCTCACGGTCCCGACGGGCGCGTCCGGGACGAACGAGATCAGGGGACGGGTGGCGGGGTCCGGGGCGTCGGCATAGTGCGCTGCCGCGGCGCTGGCGAAGTTCGGGTGGAGCGGGATCCGGCCCGCACCCCTCGTGTGCTCGAAGTCGTCCCGATAGAGCTGGAACACCGTCTCGCCGTCGAGGGTCGGTGGCACGAGGCGACGCCCGGATGACGGCCACTCGTGGATCACTGAGCGCCGGTTAACGGAGCAAGTCGGTCGGGTCCGTGTTGGCCCCGCACAGCACCACGGCGACGCGCTCATCAGGCCGGGGCTGATAGGCGCCGGACAATAGCGCGGCCAGCGCGGTGGCCGCGCCGTGCTCGACGGCGACGCGCCGGTCGGCCCACAATGCCTTGCGTGCGGCGATGATCTGCTCGTCGCTGACCAGTACGGAAGCGGCCAGCGGGTTTGTGGCCAACTGATACGCCGTCTCGGAGACGCGGGTGGCTCCCAGGGAATCGGCGGCGACGGAGTCGAGTCCGACATCGGTCGGTCCGCCCGCGGCCAGCGCGGCGTTCAGGGCGCGGCAGTTCTCGGGTTCGACGGCTACGACCCGGACACCGTGGGGGAACATGGCGGCGGCGGTGCCCGCGAACAGGCCGCCGCCGCCGACGGCGACGACGATCGTGTCCAGGTCGGGGAGCCGGTCGCGGATCTCCAGGGCGCAGGTGCCGGCGCCGGCGGCGATGAGAGGGTTGTCGTAGGCGTGGGACAGCAGCGCCCCGGTGGTCTCGGCGTGCTCGACGGAGGCGTTCAGGGCGTCGCGGTACACACCGTCGATCAGGTGGACTCGGGCGCCGAGCTGGTGGAGCTTGTCGATCTTCACTTGAGGAGCGGTGGCCGGCAGGAATACGTCGACCGGAGTGCGGGTGACGCGTCCAGCCCAGGCGTTGGCGATTCCGGCGTTGCCTCCGGAGGCGATGGCGATCCCGGCCTCCGACAGAGAGCCGTCCTCGGCGTGGTGCGACACGAAGTTCAGGGCTCCCCGCGCCTTGAAACTGCCGCCGTGCTGCATGAACTCGTCCGCCAGGCGCACCCGCGGGAAGGCATCGAAGCCCAAGGGAACGACATCGACGCGCCGCACTCGTTGCGAGATACGTTCGGCAGCGGCCTTGACGTCTGCCTCGGTCAGGCTGGCGGTGTTCATATCCGAGTTCTCTCGATTCGCTGTGTACTGAACTACGTGAAGGCTACGCCGCGTTGTGCCTGCTGCTCCCAGCAGCGAACTGATCGCGCCGGCCGCGCAGACCAGCGGTCGGTCGTGGTCATGACGCGTCGACGAGCTCGAGCAACTGTCGTGCCGTTCCTTCGGGGTCGACGATCTGATGCAGATGCCCGCCTGGCAGGTGCGCCACGCGCCATCCGCGGCGGCCCGCCTCGGCGGCGTACCTCTCATACGGCGGGCTGAACAGAAGATACGAGCACGGGTGATCGTCCCATCCCTCGGGCACCGGGACGTCCTGCTCGAAATACGCGAGCGGCAGACGTGGCTGTTCGTCGATGACCGCATGCCCGGTCCTCGCGTCTGGGAACAGAGCTGCGACATCCGCCGCGTCCCACCAATCGGTCCAGCGCGGCATCGTGCCGTCGACTGCCCGGTGGCGCAGGAGATCGAGGCGCTCCGCGGAAGCGACCGGCGTCGACCCGCTGCGCGCCGGCAGCGCCGCGTCCACGAACACCGAACCGATCACTCGGCGGTGCGCCAGCTCTGCACGGATCGTGGGGAGGAAGTAGCCCGCGTTGCTGTGCGCGACCAGCACCAGCGGAAGGCCGCTCGGGACGCTGTCAAGATCATCCCGTACCGCCGCCGAGATCCGCGGCCAGTACGGCGGCGGGCCGACACACGCGTCGAGGAGGGACGGCACACGCGCCTGACAACCCGTCGACACCAGGTGCCCGGCCACCGGAAGCCATGTCGAGGGCCCCACCAGCGGGCTGTGCAGCAGGACGAAGACCGGCTTCACAGCCTCCATCGTGGCACTGTGCCGCCGCTGGCGCTTCAGCGCGCGTCCGGCAGGCCGCTGCCGCAATGGAGACGGCGCTGGTCCGGCCATGGCCGGTGGACGCAGGGCCGGCGACGGCACACGCCCGACTGATCACCGATGCTGGTGACCGACGATCACCACCGGGCACTTCGCGTGCTGCGCGCAGTGCAGGCTCACTGAGCCCAGCAGCATCCCGGCGAAGGCTCCGTGCCCTCGGCTGCCGACCACCAGCAGATCGGCGCCGCGGCTGGCATTGACCAGGACGTCTGCTGCGTGGCCCCGCTCGACTCGGGTGATCAGGGCCACGCCCGCTCCGCCGTCGAGAACCTGAGCCACCATCGCGTCCAGGCCCTTGCGCGATTCGGCGGCGAGGTCCATGCCGACGAAGCCCGGGGCCCAGGCCCAGCCGACCCCGCTGGGGTAATCCCAGACACAGACCACATGCAGTTCGGCCCCTGTGAGCCGGGCCTGTTCGGCGGCCCACCGCAGCGCTTCCGCGCTGCCCTCGGACCCGTCGACACCGACCACGATGAAGGGAGCATTGCTGGACTCGGTCACGGCCGGATCTCCTCTCACTGTGTCCCGCCATCGGCTGAGACCGGCTGAGACCGGCTGAGACCGGCTTTGACCGGGCGGGGCACGTACCGAGCATGACATGCGGCTCTTTCCTCGGCAGGGCGGTGCGCTCAGCGCGCTCTGAGGCGGTTCACCTGCCCCGAAAGCACCGAAACCCGGGAGAGCGGCCGTACCCGCCGTCGACACCGCGGGTTGCGCGCGGGTGGACAGAGGCGGCTGGTTCACCCGGTTGGCGTAACCGCGACAAGAGGGCCGAAGGACCCGTCCGGCCCGCGCCAGTAGCCTCTGTCCGATTTCCTGCGATTCGCGATGTGATCGAGGTGCCGGATCCTGCGAGACGTCCGGCACCTGTTGGCCAGAAGAGGCTGAGGAGAAGCGAGATGGAAGCGACAGCGAGTGACAGGAGCGTCATCACGCCCCCGCATCTGGAAAGGTCGATCCGCGGAGCCGACGCCACCGTGGAACACCCCGAGCGCAAGCAGGCCGCGTCATGAGGCACGTGATCGATTGGCCGATAACGCTGCGCCTGGTGGAGGAGGACGGCCGAACCGAAGCACAGCTGATTCTCGACACCGACATCGCGACGTTCTCGAGTTCCGGGGAGGCACAGCGTAACCCGGCAGATCCCGACGTCCCGGCGATCGGTGACGGGTTCGCTGCCGGTCGCGCGCTGATCGACCTCGGCAACCGCCTGATCCGGATGGCCGATGCCGAGGTCGACGAGGTCGACGAGGGACGGCGCCGGGGCTCGGGCCCACCGCCGGTCGGCGGTTGGCTCCGGGACTGACCGGCGCGCCTTGCGGACCTTTGCGGCCGCCGCGTTGCCGGCCGCGGCATCGCATGGTGGCCTGGTGCCAGGAGCTGTGATTGCCCTACCAGCTTGGAACGAGCGAGGGAGGCGGACATGAAGGCAGCACTGGTGGCGACGTGGACTCAGCCGATCCCCGGCCGGGAACAGAAGGCCCTCGAATACGGCGCCGAGGTCATGGCGCACTGGAGCCGGCTGGCCCAAGAAGGCAAGTGCACCGAACCCGAGATTTTCTTCGCCGAGACCGGCGTCGGCATGTGGATGGTGAAGGGCGATCGGACCACTTTGACGGCCGAGTCCGAGAACGAGGCGACCCGACTGCTGAGCATGAAGGGCGATCTGCTGCTGAAGGACTTCACCCTGGTGCTCTACCACACCGGCGACGGGGCGGACGCGTTCATGGCCTCGTACGCCCAGGCCCTGGATGCGATCAGCTGACGGGGGTCCGGCTCTCCGCCACCATGGCGGAGAGCCGGAACCGCGGGGCCACAACAGCAAGAAGACCCGCCTTACGCGGGTCGTGATTTCCGATCGCAGATAGGAACCTGCGAGGTGGGCTCCCTGCCGGCATTGTCCGGCAGGTGATGGAGGTCGCCGTCCGGCTTCACCAGCCTTCCAGCCTCTCAGCCCGACCAGTGGCGTCGCTCGCCTGAGTCACCTCTTTAAGAGCGGCGTTCTCGCCGGGCTCCCTCGCTCGCCCCGCAGGTCCATTTCCCACGCTAGTCCTGATCGTGGGCGCCACTAGGGCCGAAAGACCCTATTCCAGCATTTTCTATGACCTGATGGCGCAGTCGCATGGCGAAGCCGCAGCAGCTGTTCGAGGATGAGTCCCGGCGGGGGGCGTCGGCGAACACCGGACCCTGGTGGAGGCGGCCCGCATGATGCGGGATGGGGCTCAGGCGATTCTCGTGAAAGGCGGACGAGGCCATGGAGCACAGGAAGGTCTCCAGCGTCATGACGCCGGCCGAACGCGTGATCTCGGTGCCGGCCGACGCCGGGTACAAGGACATCACCGCCCTTCTGGCCGAGCACCGCATCAGCGCGGTCCCGGTCCTGGACACGCAAGGCCGGGTGATCGGGGTGGTGTCCGAGGACGACCTCATGGCCAAGGAGTCGCACCTGGAAGGTCCGGTGGAGGACTCGCGCGGCTTCGCCTTCGCCGGTCACGCCGAGCGGCGGGCACAGCGCAAGGCGGCCGCGACGACGGCGCACGAGCTGATGACCGCGCCGCCGGTGACGACCAGCATGGACCAAGATGTCGTGCAGGCCGCCCGGAAGATGGCGGAGCGGCACGTCAAACGACTGATCGTCACTGACTCCGACGGTGGACTGCGGGGTGTGGTCAGCCGTCGGGACATCCTGAAGGTGTTCGCCCGTTCGGACGAGGACATCCACCGCGAGATCGCCAACGACGTCATCCGCGACATGTTCTGGATCGACCCGGCCACCATCGGCATCACCGTCGAGGACGGCATCGTGCACTTGCGCGGCCACCTGGAGAACTGGGGCCAGGGCGAGCTGATGTGCGGCATGGTCCGCCGCACCGACGGTGTGGTGGCCGTCGTGAACCACATCGACTTCGACAGCGGCCCGCGTGAGACCCCGCGCAGGATCGGCCGGCTCGGCATATTCCAGCGCCCCACTGCCTGAGGCCTCCGCGTGCCATCGGCCCATCGGTCTGATCCTTCCGCTGGTCGGCCGGGTCCAGGTCAACGGCTGTCCGCGAACACCTCGTTCGACGTGGTGACCGCATCCGGACCGGTGGACCGATGCGGCACCGCCGGGTCGTCCAAGGGCTTGGACCTCGCCAGCCACAGGCCGGTGAGCACGGCGGTGGCCGATGTGACGGCGCCGGCGGCGACGAAGGCGCTGTCGAGGCCGGTCTCGAAGGAGGCGCCGCCGGTCTGCCGGGTGCGGACGACGGCTCCGAGTACCGCCACCCCGAGCACCGCGCCGATCTGCCGAGCGGTGCTGCTGATGCCGGAGGCGAGGCCGCCTTCGGCCGGGGTGACTGCTTGGATGGCTGCTCCCGTCAGGGGGGACATGGTCAGGGCGAAGCCGCTGCCGACCACTGCCAGCCGCCACCACACGTTCCCGTAGCCGGTGTCGGCGTGCACCATGCCGAGCGCCAGCAGTCCCAGGCCGGCCAGGACCAGGCCGGTGGTCACCACGATTCGGAAGCCGTACCGGACGGCGAGCCGGCCGGCGGCCGGGCTGACGACCACCATGGCCAGGGAGGTCGGCAGGGTCTGCAGGCCGGCGCGCAGGATCGAGCTGCCCTGGACGTTCACGAAGAACTGGGAGAAGAAGAACGACGAACCCATGAGCGCGAACCCCACCACGATCATGGCGGTGTTGGACACGGTGAACAGCCGCTGCCGGAACAGGCGCAGGGGCAGTATCGGGGTGGCACGACGCGCTTCGACGGCGACGAAGGCGGCGAGGAGGACCACCGCGGCGGTGAAGCTGCCCAGGATCACCGGCGACGTCCAGCCCCGGGCACCGCCCTCGATCAGCCCATAGGTCAGGGTCCCCACTCCCAGAACCGACAGCACCGTCCCCGGGACGTCGATCGAGGGGGCGTTCGGGTTACGGGACTCGTCGAGGTGGCGCAGCCCGACCAGCAGCAGGATCCCGCCGATGGGCAGATTGACCAGGAAGATGGCGGGCCAGCCGAAGGCGTCTATCAGGACGCCGCCGGCCACGGGGCCCGCGGCCAGACCGATTCCGCTGAACCCGGCCCACAGCCCGATCGCCTTGACGCGTTCTTGCGGGATCGGATAAGCGGCGGCGAGCAGGGCCAGCGAGGCGGGGCTCAGTGCCGATGCCCCGATGCCCTGGAGCACCCGGCCGGAGACCAGCCATCCGACCGAGGGCGCGAGGCTGCACAGCGCTGATGCGGCGGTGAACACCGCCACGCCGGTCAGGTACACCCGCTTGCGGCCGAACCGGTCGGCGAAGACGCCGCCGGACAGCAGCAGCATGGCGACCAGCAGCACGTACGCGTCGACGATCCACTGCAGACCGGTCAGCTGCGTGTGCAGCCGGTGCTGCATATCGGGCAGCGCCGCTCCGACGATCGTGTTGTCGAGCAGCACCATGAATTGGCCCAGGCAGGTCACCGCGAGCAGCACCGCCCGGTTCGGTCGACTGCCTACGGGCGCGGACGGTGCAGCCATGGGGATTCCTCTCGATCGGTGGTGGCGCTCCCGAAGGCCGACGCGGTCAAGTCCCGAGGCGCACTAACGCAGTCGCTGACTGCGTTAGAAGACTGTACGGAGGCCCGCCCGCAAACGCAAGCCTTTACTGCGTTAAGGTGGGGGCATGGACGAGCCTCAGCGAGCCCGGCGACCCGGCGGGCGCGGCGCCCGCGTCAAGGCGGCGGTGCACCAGGCCGTCACCGACTTGATCAACGAGCGCGGCTACGGCGAGTTCTCGGTCGGCGATGTCGCGGCCCGCGCGGGCGTGGCCGACAGCAGCGTCTACCGCCGGTGGGGCAGCCTGGAAGCACTGCTCACCGACGTGGCGCTCACCCGCCTCAACGCGCGGTCGCCGATGCCCGACACCGGCACTCTGGCCGGCGACCTGCACGCCTACGCGGCCAACGTGGCCCGCGAGATCACCGGGCCCGACGGTCTGGCGTTGCTGCGCCTGGCCGTCGCCCTGTCGGGCAGCGGCCACCAGGGCCAGCAGGCCGGCGACGACCTCCGCGCCGAACGCACCCGGCAACTGCAGTCCATGCTCGATCGCGCCCGCGAACGCGGCGAGAACGCGCCCGACGCGTTCGATCTGCTGGACCACGTGCTGGCCCCGATGTACGTCCGCGTCTTGTTCGGCATGGGCCCGCTCACCCCGGAGTACGTCGACGGGCTGGTCGACCGACTGCTGTGACCTGATGGACGTGACCCCGGAGCTTTCCGACACCCATGGATATTCCGGGTGAACGGGATGGCGCATGGCAGCATCGGGTTCGGGCCGAGGTCCGATTCGATGATCCTGTCACGACGCAAGGACGATCATGAGAAGCACGGCAGACAAAGGGGCCGGAGGGGTCTCCCGGCGAGACGTCCTGAAGGCTTCCGGAGTGTCTTTGGGCGGCCTGGCGCTCGGAGGTTCCACCGCGGACGCCGCGGCAGGGGAGACTCCCGCGCCGCAGCATTGCGACGAGAACGGCTGCCACTACCCGGTGAGCCCGGCGTCGACTCAGCGGTACAGCTACCCGGATCGGCTGAGGAAGTTCACGCCGGACATGCAGGCGGATCTCGGTGCCGATGAAATGAGGATCACCTTCATGGGGACCGCATTCCCGACGTCGCCAGGTCGCCGGGCGCAGCAGTTGATGAGCGTCTTCGTGGAGGTCGGCCCTTGGGTTCCGGACCCCGGCGGGGGTTTCGGAAGCGCGACGGATTCGTTCGTCTTCGACTGCGGAGCCGGAGTGATCCGGAACTATGGAGCGATGGGTGTCGCGCTCAGCAGAATGGACAAGATCTTCCTCACCCACCTGCACGGCGATCACATGAGCGATCTCACGCCCATCTACTGTTTCGGTCCCGCCTACGACCGCCACTGGCCGCTGTACGTATGGGGCCCGAGTCGTTCGGGCGTGGAGAACCCGAGCGGCAGTCCGAAGTACTACGCAGACGGCCTCAACGACTTCTGCGGGCACTTCCGCGAGGCCATGCGATGGCACACCGAGGCGTTCAGCTTCCTGCCGACGGGCTTTCCGGGGTACGACATCCCCACTCAGCAGGACTGGAACACGCCGGTTCCCCTTCAGCCGGTCGGCGGCGACGCCGCCGATGACGGGTACGGGCTCGTCCCCATCGAACTGGACTGGACGACCACCGGGCTCGACGCGGAAGGGAACCCCGACTACCGGAACATCGCTTATCGCAACAACGGCGTCACGATCACCCACTTCCCGGTCGTCCACGACCGGCGGGGTTCGATGGGCTACAAGCTCGAGTGGAACGGGCTGTCCATGATCTACTGCGGTGACACCAAGCCGGAGACGATCAGCATCAAGCAAGCCCACAACGGGGGCAAGGGCGTGAACGTGTTCATCCACGAGATGATCCTTCCGGCCGAACTCCTCGCGATGAAGAACCTGGGCCTCACATTCCCCGACTACTCCGTTCCCGGCTTCCAGGCCCTCGTCGCGGGGGCGGCCGCGGTCGAGATGAGCTCGCACACCCCGCAGGGGGCGTTCGGCTATCTGCTGAGCCAGATCGATCCCCGCCCCGACCTCACCGTCGTCGCGCACTTCCCCGTCGCCGATGACACCGTCAAGTGCGCTATGAACAGCGTGCGGAACCACTTTCCGCACAGCCGCTACCCCGAGTTCGGCAAAGACATCATCTGGTCCACGGACCTCATGGTGCTGAAGGTGAAGAAAAGCGGGAACGGCAAGCCTGCCAGGATCGAGCAACTGATCGGGCAGGTCTCGGACTACACCTACGCGGCGCCGCAGAACGTTCACTCACCACTGAGCACACCCAAATATCCGAGCCCGACGGCACAACTCGACACGACGAACCTGATCAGCCCCGGTCCTGACACATACTGCGCCAACGGGTACTGATGAGCTGAACGGACCTCCTGTTCGACGGACCCCGGCGCCAAATGGAGCGGTGCCGCGATGACCGCACGCTTGGCCATCGCGTCTGAGAACGCCTGTGCGACATCCCGCCTCGTCCCACCGAAGCGCTCCGCCGACGGCGCGTCACACCGTCCCGCTCAGGGTGGTCCATCCGAGGTCGTCCGCGGGTCCGCACGCCGGTGGCGCACCAGCTCGGCGCGCGCGTCCGGTACGCCGCTGCTGCAATGGAGACGGCGCTGGTCCGGCCACGGCTGGTGGAACACAGAGCCGGCGACATCTTCTCGGTACTCCGGCGAGGGGATCGACGACCATGGAAGACGCCGTGCGGGTGGACCGCCTCGCCGGGCTCGTCGGCGCGCTGGTCGGCTTGTTGCTGCGCTCCAGCGGCGAGGGGGCGGAGCGCATCGGCGAGGTCGTCGACGGCGTGGCGCACACATACGGCGGACGGGCGAGCGTGCTGATCGTCCCCGAGGCGGCCACCGTCACCATGACGGTCGGCACGCAGACCCGGACCTTCGTGGTCCAGGCGTTTCCCGAGGTCGCCCGCCTCGACCGGCTGGTGGCGCTGCGGTCGCTCGGCGAGGCGATCGTCAAGGGGGGCGTCGATCCGGACGCGGCCGAGCAACGGCTCCGGACGATCGCGGACTCGCCCGAACGGGTGCCGCCGTGGCTGCGGTTCGTCGGTCTGGTCATGTTCGCCGTGGGCTTCGCCCCCGCGATGCAGAGGACGTGGTACGAAGTCGGGACGAGCGCGGTGCTGGGCGCGGTCACCGCGCTCCTGGTCGTGGCCGCGAGCCGCACGCCCCGGCTCAACCTGATCCTGCCGCTCGTCGCGGCCACCGTCGTCGCCGTCCTCGTGCTGGCGGTGTTCGCCCGCGACACCTCGCACGGCGGACAGGTGCTGATCATGCTGCCGGCCTTGTTCTACTTCGTGCCGGGTGACTATCTCAGTGCTTCGTCCTACGAGATCGTCGCCGGACACATCACCAGCGGCGCGATACGCCTGATCTACGCCACGATCCTGTTGCTGGAACTCTACGTCGGCATCCTGTTGGGCAGCGCGATCACGGGCAGCTCCATGCACGGGATCCTCGACTTCGTGGCGGACAGCGACATGCCCCGATGGGCTCTGGTGTTCACCTGGGCGAGCTTCGCGGTAGGGACCATGCTGGCCTTCGGCATACCCATCCGCCTGCTGGGGTGGGTGCTGCTCCTGGTCTACCTGCCGGTCGCCGTCCAGACGCTGGTCACCGACATGATCGGCGAGGTCGGAGGCACCTTCGTGGCGGCCGCGGTTCTGTCAGCGGCGGCGGGATGGCTGTCGTACCCGGTGGGGCGGCCTGGTGATGATCCTCGGCGGGTTCTTCACCCTCACCGTCGGTTCCCTGGGCGTACGGGGCCTGACCACCCTGGCGGGGCACCACCTCATCGTCGGCTTCCAGGACCTGGGCAAAATGGTCACGAACGTCACCGCCATCGCCCTCGGCCTTCTCGCCGGTGCCGCCTGTTCCCCCTCGGCCACACGTCGTGCGCCTTGGTCCTGAGCGCACCGGGGGCCTCCGCTCGACCGCTTGGCGTACCCGGCTTACCTACCCATCGGTATGACGTGATCGTGGTGACTCTGGGATAACCGCGCCGACCAGACCGTCGGCGCGCGAAACCGGCCCTCACCAGGCCGCATCGCTCTCCGGCGGAAAGGACGAAGACCAGTGCGACGTGCCGCGGCAGAAGGGCCGGGACAGCCGGCCGGTTCCCGTCCCTCGCTGGCAGTGAGGTGGGGGACCTGGGTGGCGCATCACCGCTGGTGGGTCCTGTCCAGCTGGATCGTGATCGTGGTCGCGGCGGCCGTGTCCTATCCGCACCTGCTCTCCTCGCTCGGCGCCTCCGACTACAGCGTCACCGGCTCGGACTCGGCGAAAGTCGCCCACCTGATCCAGAAGGACTTCAGCGCCGCCGGCGCCGAACAGGACGTGATCGTCTTCGACTCCGCGACCTCGACCATCCACGATCCCGCCTATCAGGCGGCCGTCGACAAGGTCCTGGCCAGTGTGCACGGCCAGCCGGGGGTGGTGTCGGTGATCGGCCCGACCGACCCGGGCGCGCAGAACCAGATCTCGGCGGACGGACACTCGGCGCTCGCCAGCCTGGGCTTGTCCGGCGACGACAGGCAGCGCGGAGACCGGGCCCGGGATCTGCAGGACGTCGTCGCCGCGGCAGCCGGAAACGGCCCGGTGAACGCCTATCTGACGGGTTATTCGCCCTCGGCCAACGACGTGACCGACGTGGAGAACGCGGACGTCGAACGGGCCGAGTCCATCGGCATACCGATCGCGTTCGTGGTGCTGCTCCTGGCTCTCGGCGCGGTGGTGTCCGCGTTCATCCCGCTGCTCATGGCCCTCGTCAGCCTGCTGGCCACCTTCGGAGTCCTCTCCGCGCTGAGCACGGTGAAGACGCTCGACGCCTTCCTGCTCTCGATCGTCACCATGATCGGCGTGGGCATCTCGATCGACTACGCCCTGTTCGTCCTGAGCCGGTATCGGGAGGAACTCGCCCGCGGCCGGGACGAAGGGGTGCCCGACCCGGTCCCGTCCGCCGTCGGCACCGCGATGCGGACCAGCGGGAAGACCATCCTGTTCTCCGGCACGATCGTCGTGATCGCGCTGTTCTCGCTGTTCGTGGTGAAGGCCCCGATCTTCCAGGGCATCGCGGTGGGGGCCGTTCTCGTGGTCGTCTGCACCCTGCTCGTCGCGTGGACGATGCTGCCGGCCCTGCTCGCAGCACTCGGTGACCGGGTCAACCGCTGGGGCTTGCCGCGTCGCATGCGTCCTCCCGAAGGCGGCGGGCCCAAGACGAGCCGCGACAGCGGCTGGGCCCGATGGGCGCGAACCGTCCTGGCCCACCCGTGGCTGGCCATCCCGGGTGCCGCTCTGCTGATCCTGTTCGCCCTTCCCACCTTCGGGATCAAGCTGGGTATCGACCTGGGCCTGTCCGCGATCTCCGACACGCCTTCCGGCAAGGCGGAAACCGTCCTGGTCCGCTCCTTCAGCCCCGGAGTGCTGTCCCCGATCCAGATCCTGGCCACGCACCAGGGCTCCGGGCCGCTGAGCGCCGCCGACTTGAAGACCATCGAGGACTTCACGACGCAGCTGTCGAAGGATCCCCGGGTGGCCGACGTCTACTCGATCTCGGAGATCCTCGCGCAGACCGAGGGCGAGGTGTCTCCTCAGGCACTGGAACGTCTGCAGCAGGATCCGGCTGCCGCGCCGCTTCTGGCCCAGACGGTCAACACCGCCACCGGCTCGAACCAGACCATCATCACCGTCGTGTCGAAGGCGGCTGTCGACACCACGGAGGCCACCGACCTGGTTCATGATCTCCGCAAGGACCTGATCCCCTCGGCCACGGCCTCCGCCGGCCCCTCGATGCTGGTCGGCGGAGAGACCGCGCAGTTCGTCGACCTGTCCAACGAGACACTGGGCAAGCTGCCCGTCGTCATGACGCTGGTGCTGGCGCTGTCGTTCTGCTACCTGATGGTGATCTTCCGGAGCCTGCTGGTTCCGGCGAAGGCCGTGGTGATGAACCTCCTCGCCACGGCGGCCGCCTTCGGCCTGGTGACCTGGGTCTTCCAGGACGATCATCTCAGCGGGCTGTTCGGCTTCACCAGCGTCGGTTTCATCCAGACCTATCTGCCCATCATGGTCTTCGTCCTCTTGTTCGGCTTGTCGATGGACTACGAAGTGTTCTTGATGGGCCGCATCCAGGAAGAATGGCTGCTCACCCACGACAACGACGACGCGGTGGTGACCGGGGTGGCCCACACCGGCCGGGCGATCACCGCGGCGGCGGCGATCATGGCGTCGGTCTTCGGCTGCTTCCTCGTCGCGGACGTCCTCGAACTCAAGGAGTTCGGCTTCGCGCTCGCCGTGGCCGTGATCCTGGACGCCACGATCGTCCGGCTGCTGTTGGTGCCGGCGATCATGAAGGTCGCCGGAGGAAGGGCGAACTGGTGGCTGCCGAAGTTCCTGCGGCGGATCCTCCCGGAGATCCGGCTGGAATGACGGCCGGCAGGGATGCCCGGCCCACCCCCGTCAACGTCGGCGCAGCCCGCTCACGGCCTCGGCTCGAGCTGAATCGTGGCCGCCGCCTCGGCGACGAACGCCTTGTCCATCGTCGGACCCCAGCGTGGGTCGCGGGCGATGGCCAGCAACTGGTCACTGGTCAGGGGCAGGTCGGCGCGGTCGGGGCCGGCGCCGCCCAGTTCCGGGCCGTTGATCTCCAGGACCACGACCTTCGATCCGTCGGCGCGCGTCAGTTCGACGCCGCGCTCGCTCTTGGCCAGCTTCACCTCCGAGGTGCCGGCCACACCGGGGGTGTCCCACCGGAAGACATCACCGTCGGGATTCTTGGCCGCCTTGGGGTCGGGGTCGGCGGGCGGCAGCGTGTAGCGGACGGCGATGGTCGAATGGTTCCAGTACAGGTCGCCCATGAACGTGCTCGTCTGCGTCTGCCGGGGGTCCCCGTCGGGCGCGTAGCCGGTCAGGTGGGTGAAATCGCCCGCGCCGCCGACCTTGGTGACTTCCTGTTCCAGCACCAGAAGCATCGACTGCGCGGTGGTGCGGTCCTGCCCCGGAGGCACCGGTGGCAGCGTCCTGTGCTCGGACGTGTCCGATCGCTCGGTCGGGAGGCTGCCGGAGGTGATGGTCACCGGACCGGCGGTCGTGGTCGCGGACGTCGGCGGGGTGGCCGGGGCGGCCGTCGTGGCCGGCGGGCTCGCCGGCGCGCCCACCGGGCTCGTCGACGCCGCCGGCCGGGCGTCCTGTCCGACGTATCCGGCGGCGAGGGTCGCGCCGGCCATGACGGCGGCCACGCCGAAGGCGCCCGTGGTGAGCTGCAGGACCCGCCGGTGACGGCGCTGACGCTCGCCGCTCAGTGTCGCCGCCGCCACCAGAGCGCCGATCGGGGGACCGGCCTCGTCCTCGAGTTCGGCGTCGAGCCGGGTACGGAAGTCCTCTTCGCGCATGTGATCCTCCAGGGTGTGAATAAGGAAGTCGGGGAGCCGAGCTCACCGGTCGGCGAGGAACTCCGCGCCGAGCGAGCTGCGTAGCTCCTGAAGACCGCGGAAACACAGGCTCTTCACCGCGCCGGGGGAGGTCTGCATGATCCGGGCGACGTGCTCGACGCTGTGGTCCTCCCAGTAGCGCAGCACCAGGGCCGCACGCTGGTTGGGGGGAAGCGCCGCCAGCCCGTCGAGCAGAGTCAGTCGCAGGTCGGCCTGGTCACCGCGGTCGGCACGCTCGGGGACGTGGGCGATGGGCTGCTCGGTGGAGCTGAGCCGGCGCCGGCCGCTGAGGAACTCGCGCAGCAGCACCTGCCGTGCGTAGGCGTCGACGTTCTCCCGGCGGGAGATGCGGGGCCAGGCCACGTAGACCTTCGCCAACGCCGCCTGGGTCAGGTCTTGGGCCTGGTGCCAGTCGCGGCACATCAGATAGGCGATGTCCCGGAGCCGCTTGACCGAGGCGGTCGCGTACTCCGTGAACTCCTCCTTGGCATCCAACCCATGCCCCCCTCGTCTGCTGAAAGCTTGACGGCGCAGTCATTTGTACAGATGCAGTGACGGCGGGTTCGGATGCGTGGGAATTCGCGGAGGCCCGGGCGCGGGTGCGTGCGCGTGTCGCACGGGGGAGCGGGGCTGGAGACGTGAGTGGGTGCAGGCCCGGCGCTTGTGCACCGGACCTGCACCCAGGTGGTCGTACTACTGCACGCAACCGCCGGCGGAGTTGCTCCACAACGGTTGGACGGCGAAGGTGCCCTTGGATGTGGAGATGGTCGAGAGGTTGATCCAGGCGCACTTGTCGCCGATCTCCGCGCCGCTGCTGTCATACCAGGCGTTGAGCAGGGGGTCGGTGATGGTCTCGGCGAGTTCGTGGCCTTCGACGATGCTGACGCCGTCCAGCGCGCTGCGGACCGAGTTCGCGCCGCAGGAGGAGCCCGCGTCGGTCATGTAGGGCAGGTCGGTGTACGTGATGTTCGGGCTGGAACTGACCGCGCCGTGGTAGGCGCACCACTGCGTGCCGAAGCCGCGGGTGCTGTGCCCGGTCGGGGTGGCGACGACGATCTCGACGTTCGCGGAGGTGCCGGCGCCGAAGTGGCCGGCGGCCTTCGCGGCCTCGGACTGGATCGCCGAGTCGCTCGGGTGGCTGGGTACCGAGGCGGAGTCCGACCAGGTGCCGGCCAGCAGCCCGGACTGCGAGCCGCCGCCGTACTGGTTGACGGTGGACAGCCACTGCGTGCCGCCCACGGAGGACAGGAAGTTGTTCAGATAGGCCTGCTCGCCGCTCGGGTCCGACTGCCATCCCCAGTAGACCACGTACACCTTGGGCGCGTTCTCCACCGGCCCGCCGTGGTTGATCAGATTGCTCGACGCGGCCGGCGTGGCGCTCGCCGAGCGGGAGACGAGCAGGTGGGCGGCGGTGCCGCCGGACGGGGCCGCGGAGGTCGCCGAGGCCGTGGTCACACCGAGCGCGGCGGTCACGGCCAGCGCGCCGAAGCCGGCGGACAGGCGGAACAGGAATCTGCGAAGGGTGGGGGACGGGGACGCGGTGTTCGACCTGATCGACACGGTTCTGTTCTCCCTTCGGCCGCCGACGGCGGTCCGGCGCGGCGGTGGCCGGGGGACCGGTGGGCGGCATGGCGTGGATAGCAGAGCCCTGACAGCGCGGGGTGGCGCGAAGGGCCCTCCTGTCATGGAGATCCGAGCGTGCGCGAAGGTGGCGGTCGTACAGGGGTGGGGCGTGCCATTACCGGCATAGGTGATTGTCGGGACATCTCAGAGGTCTGTCAATCGGCCTCTGTGCGGGGGCCGTACTCATGCCAGTACTCGAGGATTGAGTCGGCGCGTCCGCCTCCGGACGTCGGTCCTGGCGGCGCTGGGCGTCGCCGCGGAGAAGTGTCGTACGGCGCCATCAGCCTCTGAAGGCATGGAAGAGCTTGACTACTGCCGTGGCCACGGCCCTGTCACCGAGCCTGGGCAGCGCGCCGCCCCCCTGCCCTGCAGTACGCGGAAAACGACCTGGGGCCGACGCCTACGGCGCCGACCCCAGGTCGTTTTCCGCACCAGCCCACCTGCTCGAAGGCATCCGACCCCGGCAGCAGCTTCGACTACGCGACCAGATGAGCACGCTCGTCAGGGTCGGGTCATCCGCGCGCCGGTTCGATGTCCGGGAGCCTCCAGGTCTTGTCGAACCACGGTTCCAGCGGTCCGTAGAGGCGGAAGATCGTGAACCAGCGTTTGCCGGGCACGGTCTGGATCCAGTTGCGCTGACCGGCCGGCGCTTCGGGTCCGAAGTCCACGTCGACGGAGCCGTCGTCGTTCACGACCAGTTCCCTGTCCTGGCTCGTCACGGACGGCCACTCCTGCCCCGTCTGGAGCATGGACCGGGTCTGCGTGTCGTAGACGAGGACGGACCAGAAGTTGTTGACCGGCACGTTCGGTGGAACATGCAGCCGATAGTCCACGCCGCCGTCGAACGGCTCGCCGCCGGCATCGACGAAGGCGAGCGCGTACTGCGAGCCGCGTCCGATCATCTTCGCCGCCATCCCCGGGTTGGTGGCGCCGCCCCAGAAATAGAGCTGAACAGCAGAGTCGAGAAGCCCGGTTCCGTCTGCCTGGAACCGGTAGCCACCGAGGAAGCCGTAGCGCCAGGCGCTGCCCGGGTAGTAGTAGGCCTCCCGCTGGCGGAACCTGTAGGTGAGCGCGCGGGCCGTCCCGTCCCCGACCGTCGCCGCCTCGGTGAGGATCGCCTGCATCCGGGCGTCCGGGGTGAACGGCTTTCCGTGCTGGATGCCGATCGAAGCGAACATGCCGAGAGTGAGTGGATCGGCTGATTCAGGCGGTTCGGACTGGACGACTTCGTTGAGCAGTTCCCAGAACCGATAGTCGGCTGGGGGGACCGCGACGGCCGTCTCGGGGGAGGCGTTGACGAATCGCATCGGCGGTGGATCGGCGGCCTGCGAGAGCGGGTGGCACCGGGCCCGTGCCTTGATCTTTTCGACCTCGGGGTGAGGATCACCGTCCTCGTCGAGGAACCCTCGGTACACGAGCCAGTTGCCGTAGGTGGGCGTCCGGACCACGATGTGATCGGCGGGGACCTCGCCGTCGTAGCCGGATGGCACGAGCAGGTATTTCCCGCCCCGGCCCTGGTCCGGACCGGTCTGACCGAGGTCGATGACATAACGGCACCAGTGGTCCCCGATACCGCCGTAGACCCCGGGTGGGACCTCCAGGACGAGCGGACCGTCGTGGAGGTCCAGCCACGAATAGCAGTACGAGGTGCTCGTGTTGTAGGCGAGACCGATGAACCACGGGTGGACCAGATCCTCCCAGATCGCCATCGTCGTGTTGGCCGGTCCCCAATGCAGGAGCGCCGCGCGCATCGCCGCCATGTCCACGGGCGGGAGGCCCAGCAGGTATGCCTGTACGGCGCGCTGGAAGTCCAGGTTGTCGAAGAGCGTCCAGGTGGTCGCGTCGTCGGGGAATCCGTCGACGAACCGCAACGTACCCAACCGCGTGTGGACTTCGTCGGGAATCCCGATGCCGGAGGGCGCAGGCGGAGGTGTCGTGTGGGCCGTCATCGCAGTTTCTATCGCTTGTGGGGACCGCCGACCCGCAACGGAACCGTCACCACGCTCCACCCGTCCGCGCTTTCGCGGACGCCGACGGCCACGGCCGTCTCCGACGGATGCGCCTCCGCCATCGCGGCGGCCAGATCCCGGGCCAGAGCCGCGCAGACGTCTCGATCGCCGATGTCCGCCACGAGGAACCGATCGCCTCCGACGAGGGCTGCCTGCAGCCCTTCCACCACGCTGAGATGGCGCACCTCGTCGGCGCGCAGCAGGTCACCTTCCGCGGACTGGACCCAAGCATGCGACATGGCCGGCCTCCCTGGTCGTACCGTCGGTAGCGGAGCGGCATCGCGCCCGTATCTCCGGGTTCGTCCGTTTCATCTTCGCGTGTCCAGACCTGCTGCCGCGAACGCGGACGCCGGATCGCGGCTCGCTGTTCCTCCGTCCAGGGATCCCGCCGATGGAGCGATCGCCTGGGCGTATGTCATCCGGTCAGGTGGATCGGCTGGCCTTCGATGGCGCTGATGTCCGCGGCCGTCGTCTCGACGAGGCGCTTGCTGAGCTCGACGAGGGCGCGGGCGGCGGCGAGTTCGTCACCGATCTCGGGGACGTCCTGGTCGGCGGGGTTGCGCTGGGCCTCGCCCCGGCCGTGCAGGACATGACTGCCGGTGTTCAGGCTGGCCTCGGCGACGGTGTGCCCGTCCTCCTCGGTGAGCACGACGTTCGCGTGCCAGGCCTTGCCGCGGTGGTGGATGACCTTCTCCGGTGTGTGGCCGGAGATCTGCGCGTCGGGTCCGGGGAACAGCAGGGCGGTGTGGCCGTCCTCTGACCAGCGGACCACGTAGGGCGGGGCGCCGTCCGGGCCGTGGACCTCGATGATCTCGCCGTCGCGCTGGGGCTCGTCCAGGTGGCGGGACTGGACGATGATGCGGTCGCCGACCATCGCTTTCATGGTCATCACCTTCGCTTCACGGTCGTGGGCCGATGTGCCGATGGAGCCATTTCACCGCAGGTCGGACCTCATCGCCTGGGGAGCGGCGGCTGAGCGGGCCGATTGAGGCCGCCGTCACCGCTCCCGCGGGGTGGCCCGGCCCAGGCCGGGCCGGACGCGGGCCCGGCCCGGCCACCCACACGGCCGTGGGGTCGGCCGCCTCGTCGGACTCGCAGGACCGCTCGTGGGAAGACTTGGACCATGACCCAACTCGCAGGGACCGTCGCCCTGGTCACGGGGGCGTCCAGCGGCATAGGCCGCGCCACCGCCACCGAGCTGGTCCGCAGGGGTGCGTCCTTGGCGCTGGTCGGCCGGCGTGAGGAACGGCTCACGGCTCTGGCGGCACAGATCTTGGACATCGGCGGGAAGGCCCTGGTCCTGCCCGCCGATGTCAGCGACGCCCGGGCCGCCGCGGAAGCCGTCGAGCGGACCGTCGAGCAGTTGGGGCGCCTGGACATCCTGGTCAACAACGCCGGTCTGATGCTGCTCGGACCGGTTCCCGGCGCCGACCTGGACGACTGGCGCCGGATGGTCGACACCAACCTGCTGGGCCTGATGTTCTGCACCCACGCGGCGATCCCGCACCTGGCCAAGGCAGCCTCCGACCAGCCCCGTCGAGTCGCCGACATCGTGAACATCGGCGCGCTCGCCGGCCGCACCGCCTTCGGGATGTCCGCTGTGTACTGCGCCACCAAGTTCGGCGTCGGCGCCTTCAGCGAGGCGCTGCGCCAGGAGCTGGCCGGCCGGCACGTCCGCGTGTCCGTCGTCGAGCCCGGCAGCGTCGACACCGAACTGCGCGGCCACAACCCGGCGGTCATCCAGCAGCAGCTCGCCGCGCGGCTCGGCGACATCGACCGGCTCGAGAGCCACGATGTCGCCGACACGGTCGGCTACATCGTGACCCGTCCCCGGCATGTGGCCGTCGCGGAGCTGCTCATCCGGCCCACCGAGCAGGCCCGATCCTAGAGGTCGGGTCCATCTCAGCCACAGGGGTGAGGCGTTCACCCGGACTGTCTTGCGGCGGCGTCATATGGCGAATTGAAGATTTCTTCAAGTAACGGCATGATGGTCGGTGCGGATACCGGGTTCGCCTCCCGACGGCTGGTGATGAGGGTGCCCGGCTCCGGTGTTCGCGGTCGGCCGCGCCTGTCGGGGGCTGGGCCGGCGCCAGCGCAGTGGCAACTGAGATGAGGGTTGGTCGTGGCAGTGGCGCAGGAGTTCGCCGAGGAGCTGATCGCTCGGGTCGG
The DNA here is from genome assembly GCF_039531675.1 of Catenulispora subtropica. Classification (NCBI taxonomy): domain Bacteria; kingdom Bacillati; phylum Actinomycetota; class Actinomycetes; order Catenulisporales; family Catenulisporaceae; genus Catenulispora; species Catenulispora subtropica. The sequence goes on along the minus strand of NZ_BAAAQM010000040.1, from coordinate 49,361 downwards.
GCATGCCCGGGTGCGTCTGGCCCGGGCCGCCGACACCGCCGATCTGCCGGGTATAGCCGCGGCGCTGGATGAGCTGGAGTCCGCGTACGACGCGGCTCGCCAATCCGGTGTCGTGATCCCGCGGGCCGGCTCGCAGAGGGAAGAGGCGAATTCGTGAAGCCGGTGACGGTGCCCTTGTACCAGGCCAAGGCGGAGTTCTTCCGCATGCTCGGGCACCCGGTGCGCATTCGGGTGCTGGAGCTGCTGTCCGACGGGCCGATGCCGGTGCGGGAGCTGCTGGCCCAGATCGAGGTCGAGCGGTCCAACCTGTCCCAGCAGCTGGCGGTGCTGCGTCGCTCCGGGATCGTCGTCTCGGTGCGGGAAGCCGATACGGTCGTGTACTCCCTGGCCGGGCCGGACGTCGCCGAGCTGCTGCGGGCCGCCCGCCGGATCCTCACCGAGCTGATCACCGGCCAGCAGGATCTGTTGGCGGACCTGCGTGAGGCCGACTTGACGACGAGCGGCACGAAGTGAGCACCGCGTCCCTGGCCCACGTCGCCGTGGGCAGGGTCAAGGCCGTCCTGCCCAGTGCCGAGACGCTCGGCACGATGCGCCGCTCCCCGCGACGCGACCTCGTCTCCGGCCTCACCGTCGCGGTCGTCGCCCTGCCGCTGGCGCTCGGCTTCGGCATCACCTCCGGGGCCGGGGCCCAGGCCGGGCTGGTCACCGCCGTGATCGCCGGCGCTCTGGCCGCGGTCTTCGGCGGCTCCAACCTCCAGGTCACCGGGCCCACCGGGGCGATGACGGTGGTGCTGGTCCCCATCGTGCACAGCTACGGCATCGACGGGGTCATGACCGTCGGGCTGATGGCCGGCGTCGTCCTCGTCGCTCTGTCCCTGCTACGGGCCGGCCGTGCCATGTCCTACGTCCCGGTGCCGGTGATCGAGGGTTTCACCTTGGGCATCGCCGGGGTCATCGGCCTGCAGCAGATCCCCGGCGCGCTGGGGGTGAAGGCGGCCTCCGGGGGCAACCCGGCGGTGGTCGCCGCGAAAGCCGTCGGGGACTTCGCCGGGCACCCACACGTCACGTCGATCGCGGTCGCCGTCGGCGTCGCCGGTGTCATGCTGCTCGGATCCCGGCTGCGCCCGACCATCCCGTTCTCGCTGCTCGCCGTGGTCGCCGCGACCGCGGCGGTGTGGGGGCTCGGTCTGTCGACGGCGACCATCGGGCACCTGCCCTCGGGCCTCTCGGCTCCCTCGACAGGGTTCTTCGAGGTCTCCCACGTGGGCGCGCTGCTGCCGTCCGCGCTGGCGGTGGCGGCCCTGGCCGCGTTGGAGTCGCTGATGTCGGCCTCGGCCGCCGACGCGATGAGCGTCTCCGAGCGCCACGACTCCGACCGGGAGCTGTTCGGCCAGGGCCTGGCCAACATCGCCGCTCCGCTGTTCGGCGGTGTCGCCGCAACCGGCGCGATCGCCCGCACCGCCGTCAACGTCCGCACCGGTGCCGCCTCCCGGCTGGCCGCGCTCGTGCACGCCGCGATCCTGGCGCTGATCGTGTTCGCCGCCGCGCCGCTGGTGGCCCACATCCCGCGCGCCGCCCTGGCCGGCGTGCTGATCGCCACCGCGGTCCGCATGGTCGAGGTCGGATCCATCAGGGCCCTGGCCGAGTCCGGCCGCGGCGAGACCCTGACGCTCGTGCTGACCGCGACCGTCACCCTGGTCTCCACCCTGGTCAACGCCGTGATCGTGGGCATGGTGGTCGCGGCGGCCGTCGCCGTGGCGAAGGTGTCGACCGCGGCCCGGCTGGAACAGGTGCCGCTGCACGCCGACCTGCCTCCGGCCGACCACCACGCCGAAGAACAGGCACTGCTCGGCGAGCACATCGTCGCCTACCGCCTGGACGGCCCGCTGCTGTTCGCCGCCGCGCACCGGTTCCTGCTCGAGCTCACCGAGGCCGCCGAGGTGAAGGTGGTGATCCTGCGCATGTCGCGGATCAGCGTCATCGACTCCTCCGGGGCCCGCGTCCTGGCCGATGCCGTCGACAGACTCACCAAGCGTGGCGTACTGGTGCTCGTATCAGGCGTACGGCCCGAGCACCGCCGTCCGCTGGACGCCCTCGGCACGCTCGACGAGCTGCGTGAGGCCGGACACGTGTTCACCACCACGCCGGAGGCCATCGCGTTCGCCCATGCCCACCTGGCCGGAGCCGGGATCATCCCGGCACCACGGGCCGGTGAGCGGGCGCCGGCGCGCTGATGGACCAAGACGTCGCGGAGATCCGTCTCGCGCCTTCGCTCCGCGTCGAAGCGTCGTACCTGCTCGGCGGCATCGGCCCGCGACCGGCGAGTACCGGCGTGTGAGGAAGGAAGAAGCGCGACCTGCCGAGTGTTCTCATGGATACCCCTACCGGTACCGGTTTCCTGGAGGACGCCATGACCACCTCGGCCACCCCGAACACCCGAGTCCACGCCGACGGCGGCGATCCGGCCGGTCCGCCGCAGGCGATGACGGTGGACTACCTGGACGGCGAGCGTTACGCGATCGGCGTGCGCGGCCACACGGTCCTGGTGGACCAGCCGACCGAGGCCGGCGGGAGCGACACCGCGCCTACTCCGACGGAGCTCTTCGTCGCGTCTCTGGCGTCCTGTGTCGCCTTCTACGCCGGGCGGTATCTGGACCGGCACCACCTCGACCGCACCGGCCTGGGGGTGGCCGCCGAGTTCACCATGGCGACCGCGCGTCCGGCCCGCGTCAGCTCGGTACGGCTGACCGTCACCGCGCCGAGCCTTCCGGCCGAACGCCGGGCCGCGCTGGAGGCCGTCGTGTCCAAGTGCACGGTTCACAACAGCCTGCACCAGCCGCCTTCGGTGGACATCGACATCGTCTGAGCCGCCCGGCCATCTGGAATCGACTGAAGAGGAAGCCATGCAGGTACAGGAAGACGCCGTCAGCGACGTGGTCAAGCGGCTGCGCCGCGCCGAGGGTCAGATCCGCGGGGTGATCGCCATGCTGGAGGCCGGCCGGGACTGCGCCGATGTGGTCACTCAGCTCGCCGCCGTGTCCCGGGCCCTGGACAAGGCCGGGTTCAAGGTCATCGCCAGCGGTCTGGAGCAGTGCCTGTCCGGCGAAGGCGAGGAACGGGCGGCGGATCTGGCCAAGATGGAGAAGCTGTTCCTGTCCCTGGCCTGACCCAGCCCTTGGCGGGAGCTGACGGGCTGGCGCGGCCCGTGATCATAAGCGCGAACTTATCGGTACGACAGTGCCGACTGCCGGCTCATGTTATTGCAGTCACCACAGGGGGGACCGCAATAACCTTCGGGAGCCAGACATGAGCCAGACCAAGACCCGCCGCGCCCGCACCCGTCGCGTCATCGGCGCCGCGGCGGCCTTGGCCGCGACCGCGGGCCTGGTGGCCACCAGCGCTGGAAGTGCGTCGGCTGACACCAACTTCACGATCCACATCACGCCCAACTCCAGCTTCGGGCTTCTGCTGGACGTCAACGGCGCCAGCCAGAGCCCCGGCGCCGGCGTGATCCAGTGGTACGCCAACGGCGGCGCGAACCAGGTGTGGAGCTTCTACTCGTTCGGAGGCAACACCTACGAGATCGTCAACGGCAACAGCGGCCAGTGCCTGACCACCGACGGGGTCGCGGGCGACCCGGTCGTGCAGCTGCCCTGCAACGGCGGACTGGGGCAGCGCTGGACCACCGGGCTGAACCCGTCCTCGGTCTCGGCCTGGACCATCGCCAACCCGTGGAGCGGCCTCTACCTGGACGTCAACGGCGCCAGCCCGTGGGCGGGAGCGAGCATCGACGTCTGGTACTACAACGGCGGCTCCAACCAGTACTTCGCCGCCCTGTAAACGGATCTTACGACTCACAGAACACTGTGACGCGCCCTGGTCGCAGGGCGCGTCCCCTACTACGGTGACAATGTGATCGCAGGCATCGACACCACCCGCCTGAAGGTTTTCCGCGAGGTGGCCGGCAAGCGTTCGTTCACCCAGGCGGCGACGTTGCTGAACATCAGCCAGCCCGCCGTGTCGCAGCACGTGGCCAGGCTGGAGAAGGAGCTGGGCTTCCCGCTTCTGGAACGGACCTCCCGGCAGGTGCGCCTCACCGCCGCCGGCGAGGTGTTCCTCCGCCACGTGGACACCCTGCTGACCGGACTGGACGACGCCCGCCGAGAGCTGACCGCCCTCGCGACCTCGGCCTCCGGCCAAGTGCGCATGGTGGTCTTCCCCAGCGCCGCCGCGACCTTCGCCCCGTCCGCCATCGGCGAGTTCCGGACCACGTACCCGGGTGTCAGCGTCGCGATGTCCGAAGCCGACCCTCCGGTCGGGGTGCCACGCCTGCTCGCCGGCGACGTGGACCTCGCGGTCGTCTACGACTATCCCCTGCTCGGGCTGCCCCGCGACTCCCGCCTCGGCTGGGAATCTCTGGGCCTGGACGCCATGGCGGCCGCCGTCCGCGCGGACAGCCCGCTCGCGACGGCGACCGGCTCTCTCCCGCTGGCCCGGCTGGCGGCGGAGGACTGGATCGTTCCCGGCCCCTCCATGTGCCGGGACGCACTGCAGGAGGCCTGCCGCCGAGCCCGTTTCCGGCCGCGTGTGGTGTCCGAGACCAACGACTACCAGGCGATGCTCGGCCTGGTCGCCGCGGGCGTCGGCGTCGCCGTCGTCCCGGGCATGATCGGCATGATGCCCCGGCCGCGATCGGTCGTGCTGCTGCCCCTGACCGGCACCCGCCTGGCGCGGGAAGTGGCCGTGGTCCATCGCCGCCCGGCGGCCGTACCGCCGGCCATGGCGGGGCTGCGGTCGATGCTGGGCCGGGCGCTGACCGCGGGTTCGGCCGGAGGCTCCGCCCGGGAGGCGGCCGCCTGACCCGGGAGTCACGGCACGCGGCCGAAGCGGTCAGGCCCGCGATCGTCGAACAGCCGGCCCAGGCTTGGCTGCTCCCGGTCCTTCGCCCTGGAGAAGCGCCCGGCAGGTCACCGGCGGCAGGTCACCGGCCGACAGTCTTCGGGCGCGCGGTGCTGCCGCGGGGGATCAGGTGGGCGGGTTCGTCTTCCAGGGAATCGGCCGGTTCGCCGTTGACGATGTCGAGGAGCATGCGGGCGGCGTGGCCGCCGTAGGCGGGGATGTCGCGGGACATCGCGGTCAGGGCGGGGCGGACCAGCTGGCTCAGGACCGAGTCGTCCCAGGCGACGATGGAGAGGTCTTCGGGGACGGAGAAGCCCATCTCGCCCGCGACGGCCAGGCCCGCGATGGCCATGACGTCGTTGTCGTAGAGGATCGCTGTGGGGCGGTTGCGGGTCATGAGGAGGCGGCGGGTGGCGCGGGCGCTGTCTTCGCCGGAGTAGTCGGTCGGGACGGTGACCGCCGGTTCGAGGTCGAGTCGCCGGCACACGGCGTCGAAGGCTTCGGTGCGGACCGCGGTGTGGAGGAGTTCGGGCATGCCGCTCACGCGGGCGATGCCGCGGTGGCCGAGGGCGGCCAGGTACTCGACGGCTTCCTCGATCGCCGAGGCGTCGCTGGACCAGACGCTCGGCAGGCTGCCGGAGCCCTCGCTCGCGCCGATCACGACCGCGGCCAGGCCGAGTTCCTCCAGCACGGGGATCCGGGGGTCGTCCAGGCGCAGATCGCAGACCAGGACGCCGTCCACGCGCCGCTCGCTCCACCAGCGCTTGTAGACCGCGATCTCGGCGTCCTGGTCGGCGACGACCTGCAGGGTCAGCGCGTAGGAGCGGGAGGCCAGCTCCGCCTCCACTCCGCTGATCAGCTCCATGAAGAAGGGCTCGGCGCCCAGAGTGCGGGCCGGCCTGCGCAGGGCCATGCCGATGGTGTGGGTCGGGGCTCCGGACAGGGCGCGGGCGGCGGAGTTCGGGTTCCAGCCGATCTCCTCGGCGATGGCCATGATCCGCTGCCGGGTGGCGTCGGAGACACCGCTCTGCCCGTTCAGGGCGTAGGAGACCGCCACCTTCGACACTCCCGCGCGTCGCGCGATGTCCGCCATCGTGGGTCGCTTCACCGGCGCTCCTCCCCACTCCCTCGACTGGTGCCGCGATTGGCCTCATCCGGTTAAGCGGGAACCTGGCCGACGCGGTCCACGGCAGGCATGGGACACCATACCCGGTCCTCACCACGGCCGAGCAAGGTATGTACTCGACTCTATCCCAGGTGGTGGGACAGGCCGAAGCTTCGGGCGCCGGCTGTTGACACCGGTCGGGGGCCTGCCTAGGGTCGAGCTTGCTTACCCGGTTCAGTGACGTGAGGAGTGTGCGGTGAGTCGGTCTGCTTCCCCTGGTGCCGCCGCCTTCCGCCGCTTCGGGGCGGTAGGCGGCGGCACCAGGCCGGTGCTGGCGGTCGACGTGGGCGGGACCAAGATCGCGGCCGCGCTGGTCGCGGAGGACGGCCGGATCCTGCGCGGGTCCTCCGTGCCGACCCCCGGCGGCCGGGACGCGGACCTGGTCGCCGACGCTGTCGTGCGCGCGGTCGCCGACCTGGACGCCGCCGGCGGTGTCGCCGCGGTCGGGATCGGATCGGCGGGCCCGCTGGACGTGGTCGCCGGCACCGTCAGCCCGGTGAACATCCCGGCCTGGCGGGGCTACCCGATCGTCGCGACGCTCCGAGCAGCGGTTCCCGGCGTCCCGGTGGCGCTCGCGGGCGACGGCCAGTGCATGGCGCTGGGGGAGTACTGGCGAGGCGAGGGGGAGGTCCGCGCACTGCTCGGCATGGTCGTCTCCACCGGTGTCGGTGGCGGCGTCGTCCTGGACGGACGTGTCCAGACCGGCCCGACGGGCAGCGCCGGACACATCGGCCACATCACCGTGGACCCCGACGGGCCGCGCTGCCCGTGTGGGGGCCGGGGCTGTGTCGAGGTCTACGCGAGTGGACCGTCCATGGTCCGGTGGGCCCGCGAGCAGGGGTGGACGCCCGGATCCGGCGCGGACGGCGCCGGCCTGGCCACCGACGCCCGCGCCGGCGACCCGGTGGCCCGCGCGGCCTTCGAGCGCGGTGCCCGGGCGGTCGCCGCGGCCATCGTCTGCGCGGCGGCGCTGGTCGAACTCGACGAGGTGGTGCTCGGCGGCGGCGTCGTCAACGGTGCCGCCGACCTGCTGCTGGATCCGATCCGCGCCGGGATGGCCGCGATCGCCGGACTGGAGTTCATCCGGCGGGTCCGGGTCCGGGCCAGCACGCTGGGTGCCGAGGCCGGTCTGCTCGGCGCGGCCGCGCTCGGACTGGAGGCCGCGACGCGGGAGCACCACGCCGTCGTCGCGTGACCGCCGGGCCCCGGACGGATTGAGGGGTTCGTCCGGGGCCCGGCGAGCGGGGCCGCGTCCGACGGCGGACGCGGCCCCGCAAGCGGTGGAACGCGGATCCGCCGGACCGCACGCCGTTCAGGTCGACGCCGGTTGTTCGGGCTTGGGACGGCGCGCGGGCCAGTCCTGCTGCGGTCGCGCACGCCAAAAGGCGCCATCGTTGCGGGGAGGCTCCCGAAGGGCGACGGGGCGATCTACTCCGGCCCCGAGCCGGGTCCGGCGGTCGGCCGGGGCTCGAGGACAGTGGGTGAATCGGGTAAGCGGCCTCACTGTAGGGACGTGGTTCCTGCCTGTCAACGACGCAAGCCCGCCTGACACATGCGCGGGTCGATGCCCTCCGGCCTTCTTGGCGTCCCGGGCTGCCTGAACGAGTTCAGTGCGTTCACTTCTCGGTCCACCGCGGCGTCCGCCAGGTGCACGGCCTTCCTCGATCTTTGCGCCTGATCCGCCTCCTGTTACCTTCGAGGCAGATGAGGGCGTCGGAGGTTCCGGCTACGCGGTCCCGCTGGTTTCCGGGGCGTAACGAAACCGTATCGGCGCTTCACGGGGGCATTGACCGACTCCGGGCCGGACCCTAATCTACCGAGAGCCATCAACTTAACCGGGTAACTGAACGCGGGGTTGCTGGCACGTTTCGTTTCCCTGTGAGGTCCATCCCCGAGGCGGGAGAGAACGACGATGAACACCAAGCGATGGACGGGCATGCTGGCGGCGGGGCTGGTCCTCGCGGCGGCCGGCTGCTCGAACGCGACGAGCCACTCGCCGTCCGGCGGCTCCGGCGGCGCGGCCGCGGCACCGGCGGACCCGGCCAAGGTCAGCGGCACCATCACCGTGCTGACCAACCGCACGGACCTGGTCAAGGACGGCACGCTCAAGAAGTACGCGGACCAGTTCAACCAGGTCTACCCGAACGTGACGGTCAAGTTCGAGGGGCACACGGACTACGAGGGCGACGTCAAGATCCGCATGAGCTCGTCGGACTACGGCGACGTCCTGCTGATCCCCAACGCGCTGGGCCAGGCCGAGTACCCCCGGTTCTTCGCCGACCTGGGCTCGGCCACCGCGCTGGGGCAGAAGTACCGCTTCGTCTCCAAGGCCACGGTGAACGGCGAGGTCTACGGCCTGGCGCAGAACGGCAACGCCGTCGGCTTCGTCTACAACAAGGCGGTGTGGGCCAAGGCCGGGATCACCGACTGGCCGAAGAGCCCCGACGAGTTCCTGGCCGACCTGGGCCAGATCAAGGCCAAGACCGGCGCCATTCCGTACTACACGAACTACAAGGACGGCTGGCCGATCACCAAGTGGCAGGACGCGCTCGGTGCCGCCTCGTGCGATGTCGACGCCGGCGACGCTCTGGCGTCCAGCCAGGCGCCGTGGGCGGCCGGCACCGAACTGAACACCATCGACACGCTGATGTACGACGTGGTCAAGCGCGGCTACTCCGAGGCCGACCCGACCACCACCAACTGGGAGAAGAGCAAGTCCCTGCTCGGCACCGGCCAGATCGGCACGATGTGGCTGGGTTCCTGGGCCGTCTCGCAGATGCAGGCCGCGGCCACGGCCGCCGGCGGGAAGGCGGACGACATCGGCTTCATGCCGTTCCCCGCCCAGCCCAACGGCAAGTTCTGCACGGTGGCCGGCCCGGACTACCAGCTCGCGGTCAGCATCCACTCCGCGCACAAGGACGCCGCCCGGGCCTGGGTCGACTGGTTCGTGGACAAGTCCACCTACGCCCAGGACCAGGGTGACGTCCCGACCCTGAAGTCCGCGGCCCTCCCCGCCGCGCTCCAGCCGTTCCAGAACGCCGGAGTCAACATGATCGAGTTGTCGCAGGCGAAGACCGCCACGGTGAACACCATCGACGACGCCTCCGAGATCGGCCTGACGAAGCCGGACTACCGGCAGCACATCATCGACCTGGCCCGCGGAGCGGCCTCGGGCTCGCTGGAGTCCGACTTCGCCGACCTGAACAAGAAGTGGAGCGAAGCGGTGAAGACCGCGGGCTCCTGACCGGCACCACGCAGCCCGCGCGGCGGACGGCGCGACCGGCGCCGTCCGTCCGCGGGACACCTGTGCAGCACCCCAGCAAAGTCGACGGGACAAGAGGACGATCATGATCGATGAGCGCAGTGCCGCCCCGGCCGCGGGTCGCCGGCCGCGGTACGGCCCGACCCGCCGGACGGGCCCGACCGGGAACCGCCGCCGGTGGACCGCCTCGGTGGTCCCGCGGCTGACGCCCTGGCTGTTCCTGGCCGTCCCGTTGGCCTTCCTGATCACCTTCACCTTCGTCCCGGTGGTGAACCTGGTCTACTACAGCTTCACGAACTGGGACGGCTTCGGCCCCGACAAGCAGTGGGTCGGAACGAAGAACTACACGGAGCTGTTCGAGCGGCCGGAGTTGTTCCACGTCTTCTACGTCAGCCTGTACTACATGGCCGCCTCGCTGGTGCAGATGGCGCTGGCGCTGTACTTCGCGACGATCCTCAGCTTCAGCACGAGGTTCAGGAACCTCTTCAAGGGGATCCTGTTCTTCCCCTACCTCATCAACGGCGTCGCGATCGGCTTCGTCTTCCTCTACTTCTTCCAGCCCGACGGAGTCCTGGACCATGTGGTGCAGGCCTTCGGTTCGCACGGCAGACACCTGTGGCTCGGCGATCCGAAGCTGGCGAACTGGTCGCTGGCGTCGGTGTCGGTGTGGCGCTACATGGGCCTGAACTTCGTGCTCTTCCTCGGGGCGATCCAGTCCATACCCGGCGAGCTGTACGAGGCCGCCGAGCTGGACGGCGCGAACCGCTGGCACCAGTTCCGGCATCTGATCGTGCCCGGGATCCGCCCGATCCTCGGGCTGAGCCTGATTCTGGCGATCTCCGGTTCGCTGGCGGTGTTCGAGATCCCGTTCATCATGACCGGCGGCGCCGGTGACACGAAGACCTTCGTGATCCAGACCATCAAACTCGCCTTCAACTTCAACAAGGTCGGACTCGCGTCGGCCTCAGCGGTGGTCCTGCTGGTGCTCATCCTGATCATCACCTGGATCCAGCGTGCCCTCCTCCCGAGCGACAAGGTCGACCTGGTATGAGCCTGTCCACGCATCGTGTCCGTCCCGCCGTGTCCCGGCACGGCACCACTGTCGGCGCGCGCGGCCCGCGCCGTCGTCGCAGCCGCCTGGGCCTGGCGCTGAGCACGGGCAAGTACGCCTCGCTGATCGCTGCCAGCGTGCTGATGCTGCTGCCGCTGGTCGCGATTCTGTTCACGTCGTTGAAGACGGACAAGGAAGTCGCCACCGGCAGCCCGTTGTCGTTGCCGCACAACCCGCTCAATCTCAAGAACTTCGGAACCGCCTTCTCCGACGGGCACATGCTGCAGGCGCTGTTCAACACCGCCTTCATCTTGGTGTTCTCCGTGGCCGGGACGGTCCTGATCGGCTCGATGGCCGCCTACGCCATCGACCGTTTCCAGTTCCGGCTCAAGAAGGCCGTGGTGGTGATGTTCCTGGTCGCCACCCTGGTGCCCAGCGTCACCACCCAGGTCGCGACGTTCCAGGTGGTCAACAACCTGGGGCTGTTCGACACGCGGTGGGCGCCGGTCGCCTTGTTCATGGGCACCGACATCATCGCGATCTACATCTTCCTGCAGTTCATCCGCGGCATCCCGACCTCGCTGGACGAGGCGGCCCGGCTCGACGGAGCCTCGTCGCTGCGGATCTACTGGACGGTGATCCTGCCGCTGCTGCGGCCCGCGATCGCCACGGTCGTGATCGTCAAGGGCGTCGCCGTCTACAACGACTTCTACACGCCGTTCCTCTACATGCCCTCGGAGAACATGGGCACGATCTCGACGTCGCTGTTCCGGTTCAAGGGCCCGTTCGGGGCGCACTGGGAGGACATCTCGGCCGGCGCGGTTCTGGTCATCGTCCCGACGCTCCTGATCTTCTTGTTCCTCCAGCGCTTCATCTACAACGGCTTCACCTCCGGCGCCACCAAGTGACGCCCGCGAATCAGCCGACAGATACAGATCAATGGAAGGTTCGAGCTCTCATGCACGTCACCACGCCCGCCGGGTGGACCGTTCGCGCCGTCGGCGGTGACGCGCCACCGCACCTCGCCGCGCGACGCGTGCCGGCGACCGTGCCCGGGTGCGTCCACCTGGATCTGCTGGCCGCGGACCTGATTCCGGACCCGTACCTCGACGCGAACGAGGCCCTCCTGCACTGGATCGGGCGCACCGACTGGCGCTATGAGGCGGAGTTCCACGTCGACGGCGAGGTCGCCGGTGAACTCGACCTGGTCGCGCACGGACTGGACACTGTCGCGGAGATCGAGGTCAACGGGCGTGTGGTCGCGGCTACGCGCAACATGCACCGGTCGTACCGGATCCCCGTGGCCGGCGTCGTGCGGCCGGGCCGGAACGAACTGGCCGTCACCTTCGCCGCGCCGGTGCCGGCCGCCGAGCGGTTCAGCGCCGAACTCGGTGAGCTGCCACAGGTCAACACCCACCCGTTCAACGCGATCCGGAAGATGGCGTGCAGCTATGGCTGGGACTGGGGACCGGATGTGGCGACGTCGGGGATCTGGCGGCCGCTGGAGCTGGAGGCGTGGAACGGGGCACGGATCGCCGCGGTCCGGCCGCTGGTTGCCGTCGACGGGAACGTGGGGACGCTGACCGTCCACGTCGACGTCCAGCGCGCATCGGGCTCGGACTCCGAGCTGACCGTCCTGGCCGAGGCCGCCGGGGTCTCACTTCCGGTAACGATTCCGGCGGGGGAGACGTCGGCGGTGGTGAAGCTGCGGGTACCGGACGTCCGCCTGTGGTGGCCGGTCGGCTATGGAGAGCAGCCGCTGTACGACGTGGAGGTGACCTTGTCCGATGCCGCGCAGAGTCTTGATACGTGGGCCGGGCGCGTCGGGTTCCGCACCGTCGCGCTGGACGTCGAGCCCGATGCCGACGGCACGCCGTTCACGCTGTCGGTCAACGGCCGGCCGGTCTTCGCGCGCGGTGTGAACTGGATCCCGGACGACGCGTTCCCGTCGCGGATCACGCGCGCCCGCCTGGCCGAGCGCTTGACGCAGGCCCGAGACGCCAACGTCAACCTGGTCCGGATCTGGGGCGGCGGCATCTATGAGAGCGAGGACTTCTACGACCTCTGCGACCGACTGGGACTGCTGGTCTGGCAGGACTTCCTGTTCGCGTGCGGCGGCTATGCCGAGGAGGAGCCGCTGCGCGGTGAGGTGATCGCCGAGGCGCGGGAGGCCGTCACCCGACTGACGCCGCATCCGAGCCTGATCCTGTGGAACGGCTGCAACGAGAACATCTGGGGCTACGAGGACTGGGACTGGAAACCGCTGATCGGCGACCGGACCTGGGGCTGGGGCTACTACACCGAGATCCTGCCGGCGATCGTCGCCGAGTTGGACCCGACCCGGCCCTACAGCGCGGGCAGCCCGTACTCCTTCACCCCGGGTGTGCACCCCAACGACCCCGCGCACGGGACCATGCACATCTGGGAGGTGTGGAACCGCGAGGACTACACGACCTACCGCGACTATCGTCCGCGCTTCGTCTCCGAGTTCGGCTTCCAGGGCCCGCCTACGTGGGCGACCCTGACGCGGGCCATCCACGACGAACCGCGCCGTCCCGACTCCCCGGCGATGCTGGTTCACCAGAAGGCCGAGGACGGCAACGGCAAGCTGGAGCGCGGCCTGGCCCCGCACCTGCCGCGGCCGCGGACGTTCGAGGACTGGCACTGGGCGACCTCCCTGAACCAGGCTCGTGCCATCTCCCTCGGGATCGACCACTTCCGCTCCCTCGGCGCCCTGTGCAGCGGCACAGTGCTGTGGCAGCTCAACGACATGTGGCCGGTGACGTCCTGGGCCGCGATCGACGGCGACGGACGTCGCAAACCCCTGTGGTACGCCATGCGGCGCAGCTTCGCCGATCGCCTGCTGACGTTCCAGCCACGCGCCGGAGGGTTGGCGTTGGTGGCGGTGAATGACAGTGACGAGGCGTGGACGGGCGGGGTCATGGTGACACGCCGGGGTTTCGACGGGTCGGTGCTGGACTCGGCGGCGCTGAGTATGAATGTCGCGGCTCGTTCGACCGTCGAGCTGCCGATACCCCACGACGTCGCCGTGGCCGGCGAGGTCCGTGATGAGTTGCTGGTCGCGGAGGGTGGGGGAGAAGAGGCGTTCTGGTTCTACGCGGAGGACGTCGAGTCTCGGCTGCCGGCGGCCGATCTCGCGGTGAAGGCCGAGGCGGTCGCCGGCGGGTATCAGGTCACCGTCACGGCGGGAGCGGTTGTCGTCCGCGACCTCGCCGTTCTCGCTGACCGCGTCGCGCCGGACGCGGTCGTGGACGACATGCTTCTCACCCTGCTACCAGGCCGGACGGCCGTCTTCACGATCGCGACGGCTGCGGAGGTGGACCCGGAGGCCTTCGCGTCCCCCTTGGTGCTGAGGAGCGCGAACCAGCTGCTTTCCTCCTGATCTCTTATTACATAGCAGGCTCGCCCCGGCCGGTATCCGGTCCGGGGCGAGCTTTTGGTGTTCCAGGCTGGCATTGTGGTGGAAGCCGGTGCCGCGCTCTGCGTCAGCGCGGCACCGGCGCGGAAGGGGATTACTGCGAACAGACCATCCCGTTGAGCGTGAACGTCGCCGGGACACCGTTCGTGCCGGGGGTCGAGGTGGCGCTGAAGCCGAAGTTCAGACTGCCGCCGGCCGGGATGGTGATGTCGTAGGAGGCGGGGTTGACCGCCGTGACCTGCTGGCCGTTCTGTGTGGTCACCGCGTTCCAGGCGTTGGTGATGGTCTGCGGGCCGGGGAAGGCGAACTTCAGGGTCCAGCCGTTGATCGCCGTGGCGCCGGTGTTGTACATCGTGACGCTGCCGTTGAAGGTCGTGCCCCAGTCGCTGAGCTGGTAGGCGACGCGGCAGGAGCCGGACGGCGGTGTCGAGGGCGTGGTCGACGGGGTGGTGCTCGGCGTGGTCGACGGGGTCGTCGAGGGCGTGGTGGAAGGCGTGGTGGAAGGCGTCGTGGAAGGCGTGGTCGAAGGCGTCGTGGACGGCGTCGTCGTGGGTCCGCCGCTCCCGCTCTTCGCCTTGTCCGCGTTCGAGTGCGCGGTGAAGGTGGCCAGCACGGGGTCACCGTGCAGCACGCCGTACGTCCCGTCCTTGCTGCTGTTCTCGTACCACCAGAAGGCGTCGGCGTCGCCGCCGTCGGTCTCGATGGTGCTGTAGATCGCCGGCCAGTACGTGCTTCTGGTGCTGCTGCTGGTGTTGAACTCGCCGAGGAACATCGGCTTGCCGGCGGAATTGTGAGCGTCGGTGATGTACTTCGCGATCAGGCTCTGGGTCGCCGAGACCGACAGGTTCGCCCAGGACTCGGTGGGATAGACGTGCGCCGAGCAGAAGTCGATGTACGGCGACTGGCACTCGTAGACGTACGGCACGCCGTTGTCGGAGCCGTAGCCGTAGGACGTGCCCTGGCCCTCGATCCCGTTGTCGACCATGTGGTTGCCGTCGATGCTCTTGATGTGCGCGCCGACCGCGTCCTCCCACTGCCGGAACACGGTTCCGGTGGTGTCGTCGTTCGGGGTCTGGTTCTGGTGCCGGGGCTCGTTCATCAATTCCCACGAGAAGATCGTGGGATCGTTCTTGTACGCCACGCCGGTGTAGTGGTTCACGCGGTTGAGCGCGTAGTCGACCTCGTACTCGTAGTCGGCCAGGCAGCCGGCGCATTTGCTCGCGTCGAAGAACTGGCCGTTCGCGGGATCGCCGCTGGACAGACCCTCCCAGTTGAGCAGCTGCCCGATGCCGCCATACGCCGACCAGTAGTTCTCGATCGTCGGTATGACGCGCAGCCCGTGCTGGGCCGCCGAGTACAGGATGTAGTCGAACTCCGACCACTCCTGCTCGTTCATCTGGCCCTTCGACGGCTCGAAGCCGTGCCAGGACTCGTGCGAGAACATCCATGTGCGCACCACGGTCACCCCGTCGGCGGCCATGTTCGCCATCTGCGCGTCGATCCCGGCCTTGTCCATGTACTGCGTCTCGGTGTCACCCGAACCGCTGCCGTATGTGAACAAGTCGTAGGAGTTCGCACCGGCGAAGTACACCGTCTGCCCGTTCACGCAGAAATGGATCCCGCACCGCTGGACGAAGCCGGGGCCGGCCGCCTTCGCCCGCGGCGCCACCGCGGCGAACCAGGCGGTCGCGACGAGCAGGGCGGCTGCCAGCGCGGCCAGCGATCCGGTCACGGATCTGGAACGTACTCTCATCGAACTCTCCTGCGTCGGAGGTGATGAACAGTTAAGTAAATGGTGCTCATATCTGCGTCGGCCGTGCGCTGAAGCAGGTGAGGCTTCAACTTAACCGCTCATAGTGTCGAGGGGAAGTTAGCGGCATGTTTCCCCTCCGTCAAGGCTTCTCGCCCGTGGTCGGGGGGCCTGCGGCGGAGGGGGCTCGTCGGGAATCCGTCCGGCGAGCCGGGCTCACCAGCGGCCGAGGCGGTCGGCCCTGGTTCGGCACCCGCAGGTCACGCCGGTCTTTCGGGCAGGCCGAATTCCGCCCAGATGGTCTTGCCGACGGCACGGTGGCGGGTGCCCCAACGTTGCGCGAGTTGTGCCACGAGCAGCAGGCCGCGCCCGCCTTCGTCGAAGATCTGGGCCCGCCGGAGGTGCGGCGAGGTGTTGCTGCCGTCCGAGACCTCGCACAAGAGCGCCGTACCGCGGATCAGGCGCAGCTGGACGGGTGGCGCACCGTGGCGGATGGCGTTGGTGACCAGCTCGCTGACGACCAGCTCGACGGTGAAGGCGACCTCCTGCATTCCCCAGTCGGCCAGTTGACGGCCGGCCCAGGCGCGCGTCGCGGCCACGATGGCGGGGTCGCAAGGCACGTCCCACGTCGCGACATGGTGCGCGTCGAGGACGCGGGTGCGGGCGATGAGCAGGGCGACGTCGTCCGAGGGGGCGGCGGGCAGGAGGGCGTGCAGGACCGCCTGGCAGGTGTCCTCCAGCGTGGCGGGGGGCCGTTCGAGACTTCGGCGGAAGTCGGATCGTAGCCATGTCGTTCTGTGAGCCAAGGAGTTGGATGATCCTTTTGTCTTCCTAAGACCGCTTGGCCCCCGACTTCGGGTCACGGCTTCGAAGGGCAGGCCGCCGACGCCCAGCGGCGGGCCGGGGTCGACGTCGACGAGCTCGACGGTGCCGCCGGGCGTGACCACGAACGGGGGGAGGTGGCCCGCGCTGGCGACGGTGCAGCAGCGCGCGATCGGGTCGTAGACGACGTACAGACAGGTGGCGACGTAGTCGGAGACGGTTTCCAGGTCCGGGCCGGCCACCGCATCGTCCGTGGCCGCGAGGTGGACGACCAGGTCGTCGAGGAGCGCCAGGAGCTCGTCGGGGGGGATGTCGACGTCGGACAGGGCGCGTACCGCGGTCCGCAGCCGGCCCATCGTGGCCGACGCCTGCAGACCATGGCCCACCACGTCGCCGACGACCAGCGCGACCCGCGCGCCGGACAACGGGATCACGTCGAACCAGTCGCCGCCGATGCCGGCCCGGGAGTCCGCGGGCAGATAGCGGGAGACGACCTCGACCGACTCCTGGCCCGGCAGCCGCTGCGGCAGCAGGCTCCGCTGCAGGGCCAGCGCCGTGGTGCGTTCGCGGGTGAAGCGGCGGGCGTTGTCCACGGCCACCGCGGCGCGTGCCGCGATCTCCTCGGCGAGCAGAAGGTCGTCGGCGCCGAAAGGATCCGGGTTCCGGTGCCGCACGAGCAGGGAGACGCCGAGGATGATGCCGCGGGCGCGCAGCGGCACGACCATGACCGAGTGGATGCTGTGGGCGTGGAGCACCTCCGCCCGCCGGGGATCCATGGCCTGCCACCTCGTGATCGCCGCGTCCGGGACGTTGTGCAGCGAGGACTGTCCGGTGGCCAGGCACTTGGCGGGCGGTGAGTACTCCGGGTACTGGTCGACGTCTCCCACGCGGATCAGCGACTCCGGAACCCCGGGCAGGACGGATGAATGCGCGGCGCGGCGCAAAGCCACCCCTTCGGCGGACGGCTTCGGCTCCACACCCCGGAACAGCGAGTCCAGCAGGTCGACGGTCACGAAGTCGGCCAGGCGGCCGACCATCATGTCGGCCATCTCCTGCGTCGTGGTGGACACGTCCAAGGTGGTGCCGACTCGTACGCTGACCTCGCTCAGCGCCGCGAGACGGTCCCGGGCCCGGTGCAGCTCGGTGACCTCCACCGCGGTGAGCTGCACCCGGTGGACCGCCTCGGCGGAGTCCCGCAAGGGGGACAGCGTGACGGACCACACCCGCTGCCCCTCACCCCTGCCGCCGTCCACCCATACATCCGACGTCTCCGCCTCGCCGGAGTCGAACACCCGCCGAATGCCCTGTTCCACCTCCGCGCCGGCGGGGCCGAGCAGCATGCCCACACCATGGCGGCCGCGGATCTCGTCCTCGGCGAGACCGGATTCCTTGGCCATACCGCTGCTCGCCAGCACTATCTGAAGCGTCCGGTCGAAGATGGCCACCGGCATCGGGCACTGCGTGAACGCCTCTTCGGCGGATCCGTCACCTCCCCGCCGATACGGCTGCTCTGCGGGCGCGGACACGGCAGATCTCCATCCACGTCGACGACCGAACCTGAGGGTCTCCTCTCATTGTCTATCGCCCTTTGCCCGCCCCCGCAGTTCGAAGCCGGGCCCGCCGGATCGCGTCCAGAGGCTCACGAGGGGATGACGTGGGCGTCGTGGCGACGTCCGATGTGCGGTGAGAGGGCGAGCCGAACCGTCGTCAGCGGAACGGGCCCTTCGGCGGCATCGGGTCGGGCGGTTCGACCAGGCGGTGTTGATAGGCCACCGCGACCAGCTGTGCCCGGTCTCGGGCTCCGAGTTTGACCATGGCCCGGCTGATGTGGGTTTTGGCCGTGGCCCGGCTGATGACCAGGGCGGCGGCGATCTCGTCGTTGCTCAGGCCGTGCGCCGCGAGCCCGGCGACCTCTCGTTCCCGCTCGGTGAGCTGGGCCAGCGCTTCGGAGTTGATCCGGCGGGCGGGAGTGCGGGCGACGAGCCGGGCGATCAGCCGGCGGGTCAGGCCCGGCGACAGCAGCGACTCGCCGCCCGCGACCACCCGGATGCCCTGTAGCAGCTGGCCGGGGTCGGTGTTCTTGATGAGGAAGCCGCCGGCGCCCGCGTCCAGTGCCTCGATGACGTATTCGTCGTGGTCGAACGTCGTGAGGATCAGCACGTGCACGCCGGCGAGCCCGGGATCCTCGGCGATCCGCCGGGTGGCGTCCAGCCCGTCGACCCCCGGCATGCGGATGTCCATGAGGACGACGTCGGGGCGGGTGTCCCGGGCCAGGTCGACCGCGGCGGCGCCGTCCGCGGCCTCACCCACCACGAGCATCCCCGGTTCGGCGTCGATGAGGGCCCGGAACCCGGCGCGGACCAGGGTCTCGTCGTCGGCGATGAGGACCCGGATCGGTTCTGTCACGTCTGTTCTCCAGTGGGGATCACGCACCGTACCTGGAACCCGCCGTCGGGGTGCGGGCCGGCGGTGAACCGGCCCGACAGTGCCAGGGCCCGCTCCCGCATGCCGGTCATGCCATGGCCGTCCCGGCCGCTGCTGCCGTCCCCGCCGCCGTCGTCGCGGCGTGCCGGGTCGGCGCCCTTCCCGTCGTCGCGGATCTGGATGACCAACTGCGCGGGTTCGTAGCAGAGGTCGAGCTGGACGGTGCGGGCGCGGGCATGGCGCACGACGTTGGTCAGCGCCTCCTGGATGATCCGGTAGGCGGCGAGATCGACGGCCGCGGGCAACGGCCGGGCGTCGTGGGGGACGGTCAGCGTGGGCTGGACGCCGGCCGCCCGGACCGGGGCCAACAGCGTGTCGAGCTGGTCGAGGCCGCTGCGCGGGGCCCGGGGCTGGTCGGGCTCGTCGTCGTCGGCGCGCAGGATGCCCAGGATGGTCTTGACGTCGGTCAGTCCCTGGTCGCTGATCTTCTTGATCGTGCTCAACGCCTCCACCGCCTGAGCGGGCCGGGTGCTGATGAGGTGGATGCCGACTCCGGCCTGCACGCTGATGCCGGCCATGGTGTGGCCGATGACGTCGTGCAGTTCGCGGGCGATGCGCAGGCGCTCCTCGACGACGCGCCGGCGGGACTGCTCCTCGCGGGCCTGGGTCTCGCGGGCGAGCTGAGCGCGGGTGGCGACCAGCAGCGCCCGGTTGTACCCGACCGCGGTGCCGGCCGCGCCGGCGGTGAAGGTCATCCACACGGCGTTGCCGCTGATCCCGGCCGGCACGGCGCCGTCGAAGGCCACGTGGATCGCCGCCAGCGCGGTGACCGCGGTCATCCCCGCGCCGGCCAGCCCCCAGCGCCACCCGTGCAGGGCCGCGAGGGTGTAACAGCCGATCAGCGGGATCAGCGGGATCAAAGGGCTGGGATAGTGGCCGGCGGCCCAGGCCAGGGCGGTCGCGTTGAGGACGGTCAGCGCCGACACCGGGTACCGGCGGCGCAGCATCACGGCACCGGCCGCCACGGCGACCAGCCCGACCGCCACGGCGTCCAGCGGGCGGGGGTCGTCGATCCACCGCGGTTTCACTCCGGCCGACAGCAGCACCCCCAAGGCCACGCCGAGGCCGAGAACGGCGTCGATACGACCCGGTGCGGCCTGGCGCACGGTGCTGACCATCTTTGGCGTCTGCATCGCGGGACATTCTGTCGTTCTCCGCCGGTCATACGCATCCGCTGCCGGAGGTGCTCCGACGTACCACCCTCGGTGCACCGGTCTACCGCGTGAGGCTGACGTACTCCGCCCGGATGAGCTGGGAAGCGCGCCCCCTGTGGGACGCGGGTGGTCCGCAGTCGACCCCACGATCAAGTCGTGACGAATGACTTGAGGAGAAGACGATGACAACCGAGGTTCCCCGCACGGACGGGGCTTTGGCGCGACTGGCCCGGTTCTGTCACCGGCGGCGCCGCTTGGTCCTGCCGGCCTGGATCGTCGGCGTCGTCGCCGTCGCGGTCGCCGGCTTCGGTTTCAGCGCCACCCCCGACAACGCCATGTCCGGCGGCGGTTCCGGGTCCGCCAAGGCGCAGGCGGTCATCGAGAAGCACTTCCCTGAACGGCAAGGGGACACCCTCACCCTCGCGATCAAGGCGGACGAGGGCATCGACGCCCCAGCCGCCCGGAGCAGGATCGAGAAGGTCCTCGCCGCTCTGGACGCCTCACCGGTCACCGGGCCGGTGACCTCGCCGTATCAGGACGCGAGCCTGGTGACCAAGGACCGCCGGATCGCCCGCACGATCGTTCCGCTGACCGTCGAGGACGTGAAGAAGGCTGACGTCAAGGTGCTGGTGGACACCGTCGAACAGGCCTCTGGAGACGGCGTGTCGCTCGGCCTCGGCGGGCAGCAGGCGGAGAAGGCGGAGACGCCCAAGCAGGGGCCGGGGGACAGCGTGGGCGTTCTGGCGGCCGCGGTGATCTTGTTCATCGCCTTCGGTTCGCTGGTGGCGATGGGCCTGCCGCTGGCGACCGCACTGCTGGCGATCCTCGGCGGCATCGCCCTGACGAAGCTGTCGGGGCACCTCGTGCCCGCACCGGACTTCACGGTGATCTTCGCCGCGCTGATCGGGCTCGGGGTCGGTATCGACTACGCGCTGTTCATCGTCACCCGCTACAAGGACGGCCTCCAGGCCGGCGGCGATCCCGAGAGCGCCACGGTCGAGGCCGTCGCCACCGCGGGCCGCGCGGTGCTGTTCGCCGGCACGACCGTGGTCATCGCGATGCTCGGTCTGATCACCATGGGGCAGAGGCTGATGACCGGGGTCGCCATCGGTGCCTCGGTGACCGTGGTGGTGACCATGATCGCGGCCGTGACCCTGTTGCCCGCCCTCCTGGGCTTCACCGGCTACACGATCAACTCGGTGCGGCTCCCGCGCCGCGTGTCGCGTCGGCACGGGTCCGCCGACGGCCCGGCGCCCGCACGCCGCACCCCCGCCGAGCGCTGGGCCGGTGCCGTGCAGCGCAGGCCGTTGCTCGCCGCGGTCCTCGCCGGCGCCGGCCTGCTGCTGCTGGCCGCCCCCGCGCTGTCGATGCGCCTCAGCTTGCCCGATGCCAGCGTGCAGCCCCACGATCGGAGCAGCTACACGTCCTACAAGATCCTTTCCGAGGGGTTCGGCCCCGGCTACGGCGCGCCCCTGATCTTCGCCACCGAGGCCGGTTCCCGGCAGGGGCTGGGCCCCGTCGTGCAAGCGGTGGCCGACACCGACGGCATCGCCTCCGTCACGCCGCCCCAGACCAGCGGCGATGGACAGGCCGCCACCTTCACCGCCTTCCCCGAGACCGGATTCCAGGACGAGGCCACCACCGACCTGGTCCACCACCTTCGCGACGACGTGCTGCCCAAGACGAACGTCGGTGGCGACGTCTTCATCGGCGGCCCGAACGCCGCCGCCGTCGACTACTCCCAGCAGACCGCCTCCCGCCTGCCCCTGATGATCACGGTCGTCATCGCGCTGTCACTGGTACTGCTGGTCGCGCTGGTCCGATCGGTCACCATCGCACTGCAGGCCGCCGTGATGAACCTGCTGTCGATCGGCGCCGCGTACGGCGTCCTGGTCGCGATCGTGCAGTGGGGCTGGCTCGGCTCCGCCCTCGGGTTCACCACCGCGATGCCGATCACGACCTGGGTCCCGCTGACGATGTTCCCAGTCCTGTTCGGCCTGTCGATGGACTACGAGGTCTTCTTGATTTCACGAGTCCGCGAAGAGTACGAGCGCACCGGCGACACCCGCGCCGCCGTCACCCGGGGGCTGGCACGAACCGCGAAGATCATCACCGCCGCGGCCGCCATCATGATCTCCGTCTTCACCACCTCCCTGCTCGGCCCCGACGTCTCGATCAAACAGGTCGGCCTGGGCATGGCCGTCGCCGTGCTCATCGACGCCACCGTCGTCCGGATGCTGCTCGTCCCGGCTGTGATGGAACTGTGCGGCCGGGCCAACTGGTGGATGCCCGGAGGCCGGGCGCGGAAGACGGCTCGAGCTGACCTGGCGGAAGTCGTGGAACTGGGTAAGGCCAAGGTCTGACGGCGGGCAATCTGTCAGTTGCAGACCGCTGAAGAGCCGTGAGTTCACGCCAGAGCAGGTACTTTGACAGCAGGTCAGGACCTTCTCCGTGACCTGCTGCCAAGGGAGGCGCGCGGCACGATGCTCTCCGAGGGGGCGACGGCGTCCTGGAACGGAGTGTCCGGGTCGTAGCGCGCAGCGTTTTTGGGGCAGCTGTGCTTGGAGGCCCCACGGTGAATGTCCCGCCGGTCGGCCGGGTGGCCGGTGTGTCGCCGGGCTGGAAGCGTCGGCCGGCAGCGAGTGGCGAGGCCGGCTTCATTCACGACGGCCATCGGCATCCACGAGAAGTTGATGGCTCCATGACCCGGTATCCGCATGTCGTTCGACGAAGGCGACCAGTCGGTCGAGCTGCTCATGTTCGGCGAGGTGCCGGTCCAGTATGTGTTCCGCCAGGGGCTCTGCGGGGTGACCTGCAAGGACCACGACGCGATCGGCCAGATGTGCGGCGTCGCCGAGGTCATGGGTGACGATCACAGTGGTCAGCTGGGTCCGGCGTACGAGATCAGCGAGTTGCTGCCGCACCTTGCGTTTGGTCATGACATCGAGGGCGGACATGGGTTCGTCGAGCAGCAGGAGGTCGGGACGGACCACGAGTGCGCGTGCGATCGCTGCTCGCTGGCGCATGCCACCGGAGAGCTGGTGCGGATATCGGTCTGCGGCGTCCGTCAGACCGACCGCATCCAGGGCCTGTTGAGTGCGCTCACGCCGCTCACGTCGCGGTACTCGGGCCACCTCCAAGGGAAAGTCGACGTTGCGGCGCGTCGACCGCCAAGGAAAGAGGCCGTACTCCTGGAACACCACGGAGATGCGCTGGGACGGTCGTACCAGCCGGCTGCCGTCGAACCAGATCTCGCCGCTGTCCGCGGGAATCAAGCCGGCGAGGATCTGTAACAGTGTCGTCTTGCCGACGCCGCTGGGTCCGACAATCGCGAGTACCTCTTGCCGGTGCACGGTGAGATCGAAGGAGCGAAGTACGAGCCCGGAACCCGGATAGGTCTTCTGGAGTCGCTCTGCTCGCAAGAGGGCTGATCCGCTCACGCCGACCGCCACCGCAGAAGCCGGCGCTGCGTCGCGGCGACGATGGAGTTCATGATGAGGCCGGCCGCTCCGATGACGACGATCGCAGCGTACATGTCGGTGATCCGGAAGACCTGTGACCATTCCAGGATGCGGAACCCCAGCCCTGAGTTGGATCCGAGCATCTCGGCGGCGACCACAGCGAGCCATGCCGAACCGATCGCCAGCCGTAGCCCCGTCAAGTAATGGCCCATACTCGCCGGCACGAGCACGCTGGTTGCGACCTTGAGTCGGCCGGCACCGGTCGCGCGGGCCGAACGGACAAGAGTCGGGTCCACCGCGTCCAGGCCCTCCAGGAGGTTGAGGAAGATCGGCACCCACGCGCACCAGACGATGATCGCTACGGCGCTGGCCCGCCCGATCCCGAAAAGCAGCAGGAACGCAGGCAGCAGGGCCAGCGGGGCGATGCCGCGGACGAGTTCCACTAGTGGGGAGATGAACTCTCGTAGCCATTTGAACCTGAATGTGGCCGCCGCGAGCGGCAGTGATACCAGGTGAGCTAGGACGACACCGTACGTGATGGCGATGAGACTCGCCAGCAAGTCGCCGGCCAGAGGGCCGTGGATCAACAGACCGGGGAGCGCCCGAAACACTGCACTCGGTGGCGGCAAGTATGTTGAATCGACGAGGCCGAGCCTTGCGGCTGCTTCCCAGCAACCGCCGGCCATGGCCACTCCCAGGACACCCAGCAGCCACTGACGGCCGGGCGCCGGCGTACGCGTGGCGTCAGGCATTGAACGTGAGGTCGAGAATGTCTGCAGCGGACAGATGGGGTGCTGTTTTGAGTTCTCCGTACTCGCGCATCGTGTCCACCCAGAACTGGACGTCGGCCGGGCGTACAAGAGCGTCAGTGGTGTAGCGGTGCGATACCATGTCGCTGGGTTGGAGACCCAGCCGGGAGGCCATGATCGTGGTCGCCTCTGCCGGGTTGTCATGCATGAACTGAATGGTCTTGCGGTAGCCGGTGAGAAAGCCGCGTACTGCCTTCGGGCTCTTCTGAATGAAGTCACGGGTGAAGAACACCAGCGAGAACTGCCTCTCACCGAGCACCGTCGCGCCAGTGAACAGGAGGCGCGCGGAGCTGTCCTTGGCGAGTTGCACTGAATAAGGGTCGATGATTCCCGCCACGTCGATCTGTCGGGACAAAAGGGCCTGGCCCTGTCGTTCGTGCGGCAGTAACACGAACTGTACGTCGTCCTTCGTCAGACCTGCTTTGCCCAGAGCGATCAGAGCGGTGTAGTAGAATGAGCCCGACAGCGCGTTCGTGCCGATCTTCTTACCTCGCAGATCCGCGGCCGTCTTGATAGGGCTGTCGTTGCGGACGAACCATTGCTGCAGGGGAGCGTCGCCGAACTCGGTTTGCGAGTCGGCCACACCTGCCACCTTCACTCCGGCCGCTGCGGCTTCAGCTATTCCGGTGATGGCTGAGTGCCCAGCGTCGAGTTGTCCCGTCCCCGCCGCTTGCACGACGGCGGGACCGCTGTTGAAGGAGCCGGTGAGCTGCACGTCCACCCCGGCCTCGCGAAAGAATCCCTTTTCGACTCCGACATAGACCGGCTGGAAGTTGCGGAAGAATCCCCAGCGCACCACTGGCAGCGCTGTGGAACCGGCTGGACTGGATTTGGCACTGCTGCAACCGGACAGCAGGGGACCGGCTGCCGAGCCGGCCAGCATTAGCAGGGCTTTACGACGGTCTATTCCAGCGGACATCAGTCACTCCTGAGGAGAAGGTCGATCGGCGAGGGTAACGGCGGCGCCGGCACTGACCACGGGGATCACAGCGGCGATGATCGGGAAAGCGAGTCCGGCGACGACCCATCCGGCGAATCCGTGCGGGAGGATCAGATCGGTCACCACGACGGGTCCGATGAGTGTCTCCAAGGCGGTGCACATGGCGAAGACGCCTTGATACTGGCCCTGGGCATGCGCGGGTGCCAGCTCGAAACCGAACGTCCACATTGCCGCCGAGGACCACAGCTCGCAGCAGGTCAGCAGTACGACTCCGAGGCCGAGGGCCAAGCTCGCGGCGACCGCACCGCGGCCGCCTGCCCACCCGATCAGCACGCACGCCGGTATGAGGATCAGGCTCGCCCGCAGCATGGCGCGGCTCGCCGCACGTACGGTGTTGATACCGCGGCTTGCGGGGACCTGCAGGGCGATGGCCATCACCGTGTTGAGGAAGAACAAGAGCGCCACCAGGGAGCGCGGTGCCCCCGTGTGGACGGTGATCCATAGCGGCAGACCGATGGTCAGCATGCTGTGGTTGATCAGGAGTAGTCCACACAGCGCTCCGACTGTGATGAACCTACGGTCTCGCAGCGCCGCCCATCGTCCGGCGTCGACTGGGGCGTCGACCGGGTGGTCACGAGGTAGCCGCGCCGTGACCAGCGCCGTGACGAGTGCGGCACTGACGACGGCGAACAACAGCATCAGATAGCCGACACGGTTGTCCATCTGGAGCGGGCCCGCTGCCAGCAGCGTGCCGAATGCGGCACCGGCATTGAACACCGACCGGTTGTACGCCTTGATCCGTACCCGTCCCTCCCGTCCCATCAGGTGGGCGATGAGCGTGTTCCGGGCGACGACGCCGCCGCGTTCGGTGACGCCGAGGAGCGCCACGAGCGGTAGGAATGCGACGAACGAGTGGATCAAAGCGTAGGAGGCGAGCAGCCCCGCCTGCGACAGGGACAGGATGATCGACAGCTTGCGGGCTCCGGATCGGTCGGCGAGCCGGCCTATGCCGATCGAGCTGATCAGCCCGGTCGCTCCCGCAACAGCGAGGCCCGTTCCCACCTGTTCCGCGGTCAGCCCCGCCGAACGTACGAGGAACAGCGCGGTACTGGTCGTGAAGGCGCCGAATCCGATGGCGTTGGCCAGCGTGGCGAGCGCGAGCAGCCGCGCCGCCCCTGGGGGCGGAAGAGTCCGT
This sequence comes from Catenulispora subtropica, assembly GCF_039531675.1. Classification (NCBI taxonomy): domain Bacteria; kingdom Bacillati; phylum Actinomycetota; class Actinomycetes; order Catenulisporales; family Catenulisporaceae; genus Catenulispora; species Catenulispora subtropica. The sequence continues at coordinate 22,930 of NZ_BAAAQM010000040.1, read as the reverse complement.
CGCAGAAGCCTGGGACGGTCCTGTGCCGGGACGGTCACCGATCCACCAGCCTTTCCACGGATGCTGAAATGACACTCCTGTTTGGCGCTATCCGCGCCGGTCGAGATGGTCTGCGCCGCGTCAGGAGCTCACGTGAGGACGCCGGTTCGGCCATGCCGGTCAACAGTGGTCTTGATGACGTCGGCGATGGTGGCGGCGTGCGGCTCACCCGTGATGTGGTAATGATCGGCCGGAACGTCGTGAACGGTCACGGTCCGAGCCAGGCCGGTCCATCCGAGATCAGCGGCCAGTCCCTCCTCGGCCGCGGCGCGGAGGACGACGACGTCGACGGATGACGGGGCCACGACGTAGTTCCGAGCCGCGTCGAGCATCACGTCGTACATGCGCAGCATTCGGTGGACCTGGTCCGGACCGGTCTCCTGTGGCAGAGCTCCGGAGTCCACCGCGGCGCTCCAGATCGCCTGCGCTCGGTCGTCGGTCGTCATCCTCAGCAGCATGTCGATGTCGAGGTCGAGCCGGAGCGCGTTTCGGACCAGGCTGCGGACCGGGTAGCCGAAATCTGTCTGGAGTTCGACGCCGGCGTCGGCATCGATCAGGAAGAGAGGACCCTGATGTCCCGACTGCCGTGCGACCTCATAGGCGAGTAGTCCGCCCAGCGAATAGCCGACGAGTACCGCCTTCTCGATGCCGCCGCTCGCCTGGATGGCTTCCAGGTAAGCGGCACCCATACTCTCGATGGTCTTCTGCGGAGACTCGCCCTCTCTGAGCCCTCGGGCCTGCAGTCCGTATACATCGAAGCGGTCGCTGAGGTGCTCGGCGAGCACCGAGTAGCGCGTCAGAGTGCCGGCAACCGCATGGAAGCAGTAGACGGCGTTCAAACGGCCGGATGCGCGCAGAGGGATCAGACAGCCGGTGGAGGCTATCGACTTCTGAACACGCAGAGAGTGCACGAGCCCACGAACCGTGGGATTCTCCAGCAGAAGCTCCAAGCTGACAGGCAGGTTCAGCTCTCGGCGCGCAGCCGCGATCATGCGCACAGCGACGAGCGAGTCGCCGAGGCTGAAGAAGTTGTCATCGGCTCCCACTCGGGGCACGCCGAGAACCCTTTGCCAGAGTCGCCTCAGACCGGCCTCGAGCTGATCACTTGTTGGTTCCCCCGTTTCGTTCACAGACCGGCCTCCTCTACAGATGATTCCGCGACGGCCGCTGCAGACAGCGCCCTCAGCGTCCGGTGGCGGAAGACGTCGCGGGGGCTGAGCGCGATGCCTGACGCCTGCGCCCGGGCGCAGAAGCGGATCGCGTCGATCGAATCGCCTCCGCATCCGAAGAAGTCCGAGCCGGCGTCAGGTGCGGCGCCGAGGATGTCCGTCCAGATGTCCCTCAGCGTCGAAGGGATGTCGATCGCGCTTGGCGGCGCCGGGAGGGTGGAGGCCAGTCGGCTCAGTGCCGCGCGGTCGGTCTTGCCGTTGGGCAGGTGAGGAAGGTCGGGGAGGAACTCCAGGCGCGATGGAACCATGTAGCCGGGCAGCTGTTCAGAAAGGGCCTGACGGATGTCAGCCGGCACAGGGCCGGCTCCACGAACGAAACAGACGACCTCGCTGTCATGCACCAGGACGGCGACGGTCTCGTCCACAGCGAGCTCTCGGGCGACGACCGCGGCGATCTCGTCGAGTTCGACCCGGTATCCCGAGATCTTCACCTGGTGATCGGCACGACCGACGAACTCCAGCTCACCACCTCGCTCTCGGACGAGGTCACCGGTGCGGTAGAGCCGGGTGCGAACGCTTGCGGCAGATTCGCCGAGGGCGTCCAAGAAGCGTTCGGCGGTGAGTTCCGTACGGTGCAGATAGCCCTGGGCCAGCCCGGGGCCACTGATGAAAAGCTCTCCGATGGCGCCCTCAGGGACAGGGCGCAGCTCGCTGTCGAGCACATGAACCGTCGTGCCTGGAATGGGGCGGCCGATCGGAGTGGGATCCGGCGCCGCAGGCGTACAGAGGTGGACTGTCGCCCAGACGGTGGCTTCGGTGGGTCCGTACTCGTTGTAGAGGTCTGATTGCGCGGTCACGCGATAGTGATCGGCGACGAGTCGCGGCGGGCACGGCTCACCAGCCACGATCACCCGACGGAGCTCGCCTAGTGCCGCCTCCGGTGCGCCGTCCAGCAGAATCCGATAGGCGGAGGGGACAGCGATCAGATCGGTGACCGCAAGCCCGGTTACGCCGACATCCAACCAGTGGGGGATCGATGTGGGCCTGCGCGGAGGGAGGAAGAGCGCGCCGCCTTCGGCGAGGGTCCAGAAAATCCCGGCCACCGAGGAGTCGAACGCGATCGAGCTGGTCATGGCGAGGGTACGCGGTCCAGAGCCGTAATATTCGACGCGGGCGGCCGTCGAGTAGACGAGGTTGCGGTGCGTAATTGCCACCGCTTTGGGGATTCCCGTGGACCCGGAGGTGTAGATGACGTAGGCGAGGTCGTCGGCCTCAGCGACTTCCGGCAGTCGTTCGGCGGAACACGTGGCGACAGTGGGAGCGTCGATGGGGATCACCCGTGCCGAACTCGGGTCGATCCAGTCAAGACCGGTGTCTTGCGCCAGCACAGCCCGACAGCGGCTGTCAGCGAGCATGAAGTTCAACCGGTCACGGGGATAGACGGGGTCCAACGGCACGTAGAACCCACCGGCGCGAAGCACAGCCAGTATCGCCACCGGCACCCCCAGACCGGTGGATACGGCGATGCCCACCGCATCGCCGCGGCGTACGCCGGAGTGGTCGCGCAGGAACCGGGCAAGCCGGTTGGCACGTGCGTCCAGCTCTCGGTAGGTCATCGTCGCCCCGTCCGCGACCACTGCCACGGCGTCGGGGGTCTGCTCGACCCATCGATCCGTCAAGTACGCGGCGGTGATCTGCTCAGCGAGGTCGCGCGCCGCTGGACGGCTGATGGGGGCTGGAACGGTCATGCCGCGCCCGAATCGCCGGTGTGGAGGTCTGCCGCATCCACGGCTTCTCGAAGCACCTTTCGGACGACGTCACCGCCCATCGGGCCGCGTGGGTCGGGGGGCTGGAAATGGCGGATGACCGGTGTTCCGGGATCCAACAGAGAACTGAGGTCGACGTCATCGCGAGTATGTACAACGTGTACCGGCGCAGCGAGCGCAATGGTCTGAGGCGCTACGGAGGACGACAGGAACCCGAGCCAGGATACGTACAGGCTGCGCAGCTCCGTGGCCACCAGATCGCGCTCGTCGTCACGAAGGTCGTGGAAATCGCAGTACTGCGCGATCAGCGAGTCGAGCCAGGGTTCGAAGTCGCCCACGGAGACTTCCGGCGCGTCGGCCGCGCCCAGCTTGATCGCCAGATTGGCCGATGCCGAGGTGACGTCGTCGAGTGTGACGGCCTGTGGGTCGATGAGCATGACTCCGGCCAGCAGGTCCGCGCCCAGCTCGTCGGCAAGGGTGAGGGCAAGGCCGGCTCCGCTGCAGTACGCCATGATGAGTACCCGCCCATCACCGTCCATGTGCGGCATGAGCGCCCGAGCCCGGTCTCGGAGACTGGCGTGAGGACTGCCGATCCGTCGGTCGAGCAGGTCTAGGCGGCGGACTCGATGCCCCGGGATCGAAGCGAGGAGCGCATCGAAACTCCGGCCGTCGTCGAGGCCGAGGAACTCCAGAGCAACGGCTCTCATGGACATACCGGTGCGGAAGTGTGCGGGATGGTTGTCCAGCAGAGATGCCATGGCGATCCGTCCGGTTCCCGTATGCCTGCCGTCGTGGTCAACGTCGCTGCATATGGCCGGGCCTGTCGATCGCGCCTGCTCCACTCCCCCCGGCTCCTGCGGTCGCAGCCAACTGTGTTGACGCACACCGCTGAAACAGCCATCTGAGTCTAGGCAGCGCACGGCAGGCGATCAAGTCCTATTGCGGGGCAGTGCCGTTACTGTCAGTGCGCTGTCATCACCGTGGTGGTCGGGTCGGCTGCGGGCCGGTCGTACGACGCAGCGATGTATACTCCCGGAGATCGATCTTGAAATTCTCGCCCCCGAAGTCACGAGCATCCGTGCGCGGGGACACGCGCAGGAACGGGGAGGATCGATGGACGAGCCCTGTCATGTTTCGAACACACTTCTTAACAGGTTCCTCATTCAGGTTGCGTGCCAGCCGCACGCCCCGGCCGTCCGTGAGGGCGGTCGCACACTCACCTATGCCCAGGTGAGCGCGGCGGCGGCGGTCCGCGCCGAACGCTTGGCAAACAGTGGCGTCGGCTCCGGTGACCGGGTTGCCGTCATCCTGTCGCGATGTGCCGATGCTGTGACGTACTACCTGGCGGCCATGGCGTGCGGCGCGGCCTACGTCCATATCGACCCTGCCGATCCTCCTGGACGCCGACGGTTGTTGGTGGAACTGTGTCGGCCGGCCGCCGTCGTCGTCGCGGCTGATGCGGAAGGCGTCACGGAAGGGCTCGCGGTGTACGTCGACGTTCCCGGCGAGACCGACCATCTCTCACCGTCATGTCTGTCCGGCATCGATCGCGCGAGGGCTTCAGGGGCCGATGATGTCGCGTATGCGGCCTTCACGTCGGGCAGTACTGGGATGCCGAAGGCCGTCGAGGTGACACACACGGCGATCCTCAACCTCCTTGACGCCGTCGACGAGCGTGCGGGCCGTCCACGCCCACTTGTGTCGAGTTGGTGGACGAGCCCGCGGTTCGACGTCTCCGTTTGGGAGGTTTGGAGCGCAATCGCCGGTGGCAGCTGTGTCGCGGTGGTGCCAGATCGCGCCCGGCTGGACGCTGATGCATTCCTCGACCACCTCGCCCAGGTGGGAGTCACGAGCGCATTCGTTCCTGCGGCGTTCGTCGGCACGCTTGCTGACCGGGCGGTCGACGGCCTCGTCTTTCCTGAGGGACTGCGACGGGCTCTGGTCGGCGTGGAGCCCATCGATGGTCGCCTGTTGGCGTCCCTGGTGAAGGCGCGGCCACAGCTCGCAGTGATCAACGGTTATGGACCGACGGAGGCCACCGTATGCTGCAGTCTGTTTCTGGTCACGGCGGCCTGGTCGCCTGATCCCGGAGAGCGCACGCCTATCGGTACCGCGATCGCCGGCAGCGAGCTTCTCGTCGTCGACGAGGACGACTTGCCGGTAGCCGACGGCGTGGCGGGCGAACTCGTTGTCGTCGGCCGTGGGGTGGCGCGTGGATACCTGAACGGTGAACTGGGCGGATTCACAGAGTGGGCGGGGCGCCCGGCATACCGCACAGGGGACGTCGTGGTCCGCGACCCGGACGGGAACCTGATGTTCGTCGGTCGGCGAGATCGGCAGATCAAGATCCGCGGCTATCGGCTCGAGCCCGCCGAGGTGGAGACGACTCTGCATCGGGTCGCGGGGCTCACCGGCGCGCACGTCATGGCGGTTGCCGACCCCACCGGAACGGTGCTTGTGGCGTTCGTGGTTCCGGCGGCTCAGTTCGACGAGGCCTCAGTGCGGGAGGCATTGGCCGACCGCCTCCCGCCGTATGCGATCCCTGCCCGGATCATCACGCTGACGGACATGCCTCAGACCGATGCCGGGAAGATCGACGAAGAGGGGCTGCGGCGTACCGCGCTTGCCCATCTTGCGTCCCGCCGGACGGGACAGCTGCCACGGCCGGGAGAGGGCATTGCGCAGATCATCACTCGGCATTGGTGCGACGTTCTCGGCCCCGGCCATGACGGACTCGGCTTCGTCGCCGCGGGCGGGACGTCTCTGGACGCGATGAAGCTGGCAAGTTTGATTCGGGCTGAGACCCGCCTCAGCATCACCGCCGCCGACGTGTTGAGCGCGGCGGGGGTCGACGATCTCGTCGGCTTGCGAATGGCTGACGTGCCTGCGCACTACACCAAGCCAGGTGCGATGCGCTCCACGCTGCACCCCGGTCAGATGGGTATCTGGGCGCACGAGCAGATCACGGGCGATCGCGGCATGTACCTGGAGGTGGTGTGCTTCGCTCTACCCTCTGATGTGAACCGCGAGCGGCTTGTCGCCTCACTCCACGCCGCTGCAGCTGCGCACCCGGTCTTCGGTGCGCGTCTTGAGATGGGTGAGGCCGGCCCGGACATCATCCTTGCCGCACATCCGGTGCCCATCCTGCCCATGACCGGCCGGACTCTGCGGACCTCGATCGACGAAGTCAAGCTGCGGCTCGCCGCGCCAGGGGCACCGCTGTGTGAGATGCGCATCGTCGATTGCGCAGCTGAGGGACTGTTCCTCGTGCTCGCCTGGCACCATTTGGTGGTTGACGACGTTTCGGTCGAGCTCTTCCTGGCCGACGTCGAGTCGGCGTTCGCCGGTGCCACCCCGGACACGGCGGCGGGCTATGGCGGCCGCACCTTCTGCGACCTGGCCGTTGACCTGACGGTCGCCGATCGTACGGCCGAATCCGCGGCAGCGGCGCGCTCCTTCGCGACGGAACTGGCCGAGGGCGGTCTGCCGACGATGTGGGGGCCTGACGTCGACGACGTCGGATCACACCATCGGGCGCTGCTGGACATTCCCGCCGCCGATCACCACCGACAGACGGCCTGGTGGAGGCGGGAGGGCGTGACCGACGTGGCGATGTACGCCGCAGTGCTCGCGATCATCCTCGACCAGTGCTGGCCCGGCCAGGCTCCTATCATCGGTTTACCACGATCCCGGAGGCTGGGACCCGAGGACTTCCGTGTCAGCGGGTACGGCATCGACACGGCACTCTTGCGACTCCATGTCGGCGATCCAGGCGATGTCCTGGCGACAGCCCGGGATGCAATGCGCTGGCTGGGCCGGTGGCTGGGCCCGTCAGCGCCCTCGTTGCGCTCGGTTGTCCGTCATCTCCGTGCCACTGCCACCACCGACCGGCAGCCGCCGGATGCGATGCTGGCAGTGGGACGACTGCCCGTGCTGCGGCTGGGCAGTGAGGTCTTCCCGCCGCTCGTCGATCCGGCGCCGGTGCCCAAGTTCCCCGTTGTGCTCGATGTGCGCCAGTCCGCCGCCGGCGGCGGTGTTCATCTAGATCTGCAGGCCCAGGCCGGTCACGTCACCGGCATCCAGTTCTCGACCATGATCTCGGGTTTGACGACGCTTCTCAGCTCACAGGAATCGGCCAGGGACGTCCAGGTCATAACCCATAGGAGGTAGATGCCTTGCCGGACACATTCTCGTCGGTTCATCCGCTCGGAGTCGAGGCGCTGCCGGTGGTTCCGCGCTTTCCCGTGCCGCGCGTCCCGGACCCACCCGTGCGCGAACTCAACCGCAGGACGGTGGCGAGCTACTACACGAACCGGGTAGTGGCGCGGATCCGAGTGCGCGGCACGGACGAGACGGTCGCGATCATCGACAAGGCCTTTCCGCACAGCCGGTTCGACATCATGCTCCTGGTGGCCAACGACGAGGTCCGCGGTTCCTGCGCCGATCTGGACGACCAGACTTCGGGCGTCGTCTGGGCTTTGGCTTCATCGTTCCGCGAGTACATCGCAAGACCCGAGATCAGTCACCGCTTCCAGCTCGCCGAAGCCGAGGTCCACCAGGTCTTCAACTATTCGAGGGACACGGTGGACCGCGAGAACGGACAGTTCTATGACAAGCGGTTTCATCTCCACATGAACTGCTGGCCGGGTAGTGATCTGGCCGGCATCGAGCCGGTGCCCCTCGGGTCGATAGCAGATGTCTACACGCGCCGCAGAATGCTCGATCCTCTGGCCTACTTGGGACCGCGCATCATGCGCGATCGCCTGGGAGCGGAGGCCGACGGCTACAAGGTCATGCCTGTCGATGTCGGCTTCGACATCGACAGGCGGCTGCCGCCCGGACTCAAGGTGCGCCTCGACGGATGGCATTCGCTTGGCGAGGCCCGCTTCGACAGGCTGCTTCGGCGGCTGCACACGTCGGCGGAGGACGCGTACAAGGCCATCTACACGGCCGTGACAGGCCGGCCTCACGTCCCTAGCGAGTGGAAGCGCGAGAAGCTGCTCGATCCGGCGGCCATCTGGGAAAGCCTCGGCCGGATCGCATGGCTGGGAAGCGATACTCGTCGGCTCGTGCACGAACTCGTATCGCGCCTGCGTGACGTATCCGAAGCGGACATGCTGCTCTTCCGTTCGGACGCGGTGGCGGCCGCGCGGCATTTGACACTGGCGGGACTCGACTACTCCATCGCGTTGTGCTCCAGCCCATCAGAGAAAGACCGCCCGTTTGTGGTCATGCAATTCAGGCTGCTCGGCGATGTGGGCAGCGCCAGTTTGCCACCTCTGCGGGATGCCAGCATGGCCTTGCTGGACAGGCGCAACGGTCCCGTCCTGTCCGAAACAGAGTCGCTGAGGCGACGTGAGTTCATCGAGGGATTCGTGAATGACGCGATGCCAAAGCTGCTTGCGGCAAATCGTGGATACCTGCTCTAGCGTCCTGCGCCGGAAATCCGGTGCCCGACGGCTGAGGCGAGCTTGTGGTGTGAAGGTGATGGAAATCGGCTTCAGGGGCGGGCCTGGCAAGTCGGATGAACTGCCTCGACCTGGTTGGTCGTGGCTGTTCAGCTTGGCCGCGCGGCGGTCGAGGCACCGGCGCCGCCAAGGTCGTTCCTGGAGTCGATTTCCGCAGCGGATTTCCGGCGCAGGACACTTATCTGTGGACTTCACCCACGCGTGGATGTCCTCGGCCGGAGGGCGTCTTCGCCGTCACGGTAGGGTATCGGCATGACACATGCAGGGGTTGATTATTGGAACTCGTATTTTCGAGAGCTGCGACAAGCGGGCGATGATCTGGACTGGGGCGAGGAGTGGGTCGCGCCGTTCATCGCCCCCTTGAGCGACCACGATGTTCGCCGCCTGCTTGAGCTCGGTTGTGGTAGCGGCAACGACGCGATGCGGATCGCACAGCACGACATCGCTGTGACGGCAGTCGACCTCTCCACCGAGGCGATCGGGTGGGCGAGGGAACGATACGGCTCGATGGTCGACTTCATGGCCATGGACATCTCTGGCGGTCTTCCTTTTGTCGGCGACGAGTTCGATGCGGTGATGTCCAACGTCGCGCTGCACATGTTCGGCGACGAGGTGACTCGTGCCATTTTCGCCGAAGTGCGCCGAGTGACCCGACCAGGCGGGTTGTTCCTGTTCCATGTGAATGCCGTCGAAGACCGTCAACTGCGCGAAGCCCGGCGGCCGGTGGCGCGCGAGCTCGAGGAGAATTACGTGCTGGAGCAATCCGGACAGACCGTCCGCTTCTTCTCGCAAGCTTACCTGCGCGAGCTGCTGTCGGATTGGGCAGACGTGGAGCTGGCGCTTGTCGAGATCCTGGACCCGGATACGGGCCAGGCGTTCAAACGAGTCTGGCGCGGAATCGCCCGCAGGTGACACAAGATTCGCTCAGGAGAGAGGGGGCGCCGGAGGATGCCCACTGTCGGTGTGTTCTGTGGCTCGAACGTCGGCATCGGGGATCGCCATCTCCGGCAGGCCGCAAGTGTCGGTCGGGAGGCCGCCCTACGCGGGTACTCCGTCATTGTCGGCGGTGGGCTGGTTTCCTGCATGGGCGCCGTCGCCGAGGCGGCACGACACTGTGGTGCGCACGTGGACGTGATCGTTCCCCGCGTCATCATGGAGCGGAGCTGCCTCGACGACTTGCCGGATGACGCACTCGTGACAGACGACATCTGGGAGTGGAAGCGGGAGATAGGCCGCCGCGCGGATGCGTTCTTGGTCCTGCCCGGTGGTCTGGGTACTCTCACGGAATTACTGGAAGTGTGGAGCGGGCGCACGCTGGGCACTCACTACAAGCCGATCGCGGTTGTGGACGCCGAGGGAGTTTTCGCACCCTTGCGTGACTTCGTCGTCCGCCTGGTCGACCTGGGGTTCTCCCGCACCGCGTCGATGAACGTCCTCTCCTGGGCCGCGTCGGCGGCCGAAGCCTTCGACCATCTCGAGCGGCATCCGGCGGCGGAACAGCCAGCCGGATGACCGTCGACAACCATGACATTGGAGGGCATGATGCCGATCGAGAACGTGACGACGATCGAGCGTGACTGGAATCGCCTCTATAATGAGTTTCCTGAGCGATATGACGAATTCGCCGAGGCTCAGGACCCCACAGATACGATGGCTCATGTAAGCGGCCACGTCGATCTCGCCGGAAAGGTCGTTCTCGACATCGGTGGCGGCTCCGGAAAGTACGCGCGTTGCCTCGCCCCCGAAGCCGCACTCGTCCACTGCCTCGATCCCTGCCTGCCTCTCATCGAGGTCGCGGAACGCCGTGCTCGCGAACTCGGCGCCACCAACATCGTTACCGGTCAGGCCGAAGCGCAGAAGGTCCCTCTGGGCGATGCGACTGTCGATGTCGTCCTCGCCGCGCATTCGATCTCGGCGATCGCCGCGCGTGACTTCAGCACGCCTGGACACGCTTCCGCCGACGTGTCGGAGAGCAGGTTCGCCGAGCGCGCTCTCGCAGTCACCGAATTGCTGCGGGTGCTGCGACCGGGTGGATGGCTGTTCTCGCTCACCCCCGCGCCTGACAACTACGGTGGTGAGCTCAGCGAGATCGTTCTCGGAGCGGACGGAGCCGAGTGGAGCCGGGGCAAACTGCGTTTCATCCGCTGGATGAGCGACGAATTCGGATTCGTCTCGACTCCCATCCGTGCCGACTGGAAGTTCCCCGACGGGGACGAGGCCGCCCGGGTGTTCGGTTTCGTCTACGGTGCCGAGGCCGCCGACTTCCTGCGCCAGCACGACGTTCGGACGATCGAGAACCGGCTTGTCATCCAGACTCTGCGCAAGCCTCGCTCATGACGGAGCGCTCAGACAGTCGTCGATCTCCTTCAGCTCCAAATCGGTGAACTCAGCCCGTTTCTGCGCTGCGAAGTTCTCGTCGAGCTGCTGCACGCTGCTGACGCCCATGATCACGCTTGTTATTCGGTCGTCACGAAGGGCCCACGACAACGCCAGCTGTGCCAGGCTCTGCCCACGACGCGACGCGACGTGGCGCAGAGCACGAACGCGGGCCAGCGTCTCATCGCCGACTTTCTGCAGCGACAGCGACCTGCCTTGCCCGGCACGAGACCCATCGGGTACTCCGTCGCCGTATTTGCCAGTCAGGACGCCTTGGGCGAGCGGAGAGAACGTCGCACAGCCGATGTTCAGCTCGGCGACTGTGTCAAGGAGATCGCGCTCGATCCCGCGATTGAGCATGGAGTACTCGGGCTGGTGCAGCAGCAGAGGCGTACCCAGCTCGTGCAGGATCTGCGCCGCATGGCGGGTGCCCTCCGGCGAGTAGGACGAGATCGCTGGGTAGCGGATCTTCCCCTGACGCGCCGCGGTGGACAACGCGAGCATCGTCTCTTCGATCGGGGTGTCCGGATCCGGGCGATGAGAGTAGAAGACGTCGACGTGGTCCACGCCCAGTCGGCGCAGACTCTGATCGAGGCCGGCGAGGAGATGCTTTCGTGATGCTCCACCGCCGTAGGGGCCAGGCCACATCGGGTACCCCGCCTTGGTGGAGATCAGGAGTTCGTCACGGTGCGCGGCGAGTTCTGTCCGCAGAATGCGACCGAAACTCTCCTCGGCCGAGCCGTCCGGCCTGCCGTACTTGTCGGCGAGGTCGAAATGGTTGATGCCGAGGTCGAACGCGCGGCAGATGATGCTGCGCTGGTTGTCCAGTGCGAAGTCGTCGCCGAAGCTGTACCAGAGTCCGAGCGACAGCGCCGGAAGCTTCAGGCCGGAAGCGCCGCAACGTCGATAGTGACTCCGTCGGTAACGGTTCTCATCAGGTGTGTATCCCAAGGTCGTAGCCTTCACTCTGGGACGATGCGATAGCAGCCGCCCGAATCCTGCGTGCCGCGGCGTCCCGTGAAGAACCGCTCGTGGCGCTCACCGCCGAGGTGCATCTGCCGGAACCGTTCTGGTCGGCCCCAGATGGTCTGCGGCATGCCCGGCCACGGCCTACGGATATAGATGTCGCCGACCAGGCCGGAGCCCGGTTCCATCATCCGTCCCTGGTCGTCGTAGACGGCGCCGTACAGGCCGAGAGCCAGAGGCCAATGGTCCTCGGGAGAGACCGGATGCAACGCGGGCGCCACACCGCCGAGGAGGCCGCCTGCCTCGTGCTCCCACCACGTTTCGGTCAGTGCGGCACGGCGCCGGCCGACGGTCTCGTCGAACCAACGCCGGGTATCTGGCGCCAGTTGCGTGCCGAAGACTCCGATGTGCTTGAAATCGTGTCTGTACCTTGCCGGCTCCGCGGGTCCGAGTCGTCGGAGAAGCTCGACCGCGTCGGCATCCGCATGGAAGGCTGTTATTCCATGCCGTTCGGCGATCCGCCAGGGTCGACCGGCGTCGGGATAGGTGAGAGACCCCTCATAGAGCACGCTGGTCGCGCCGAGAGCCAATGGCCCGTATATCAATGCCGTATGACCGGTCAGGCCACCTGGGTCGGCTGCGCACCAGTGCGTGTCGGGTATGTGTATGTCGTAGTAGTACTTGCAGATCCCTGCCGCATACGCGAGGTAGCCCGCCGTGCTGTACTGATACCCGCTCGGTCCAGCGACCGTGTCGGCATACAGCAGGAACAACGGCGCTTCTGCAGGCATCGGGACGGGCTCGACGGTCTTGCCACGATGGTCTGTCACTGCGTCATTGCAAAAGAAGTCGCGACCTTCGACCATGTCTGCACGTGAGCTGTACTCCCGCGGCCAGCGCCGCCAGACCAGCACACTCTCTACCGCGTGACCACGCGTGCGCGCAATGCGGAGAGCATCGTCGGTGACTGCCTTGTGATCGCACAGCTCGCCCGCCCGGTACTTGCCGTCCATGGTGACCACCACGCGACTGCCTGAATCGGTGATCTGCGTCGCGCACCCCTCGGGATCCGTTTCAGGATCGATGACACAATGGATCGCACCGAGCCGCGCGCAGGCGAGCATGCTGACCGGTAGTTCCGGAACCGTCGGCAGGTGGATCGCGACGCGGTCGCCGGCGGTCACCCCGAACGTGTCGCGCAAGAGCGCGGCGAACTCATTGACCTTCCGGAATAGCACCTGGTACGTCATCGCGCGTGGGCCGTCGCTCTCGGGCTCCGGCACCCAAATGAACGCGGCCTTGTTCCGGTCGTGTGCCAGATGGCGGTCCACACAGTTGAAAGAGACATTGAGCTGGCCCCCGGCAAACCATGTCCAGTACTCCGAGCCGGGTTCCAGGACCGTTTTCCATGCGGTGTCCCAGGACAGGAGGTTCCCATAAAGCGCGAAGCAATCTGGGAAGTTCTCCTCCGCGAACCGAAGGACGATGTGCTGGTCGGATTCGTCTTCTGACCCAGTAGAGCCTGTCGCAGTGCAGCTGGACGGTTCCCGCAGGCCGCGCGGCTGCCTGTCCCCCCGGGCCATAGCCTGGCCTTTCGCGTCGTTGCCGTCCACGCGAGCGTCAGGAGTCTGTTGCGGCGGCACATGTGCTCAATGTGATCAGCATATCGTGTCCTCGGGAGTGCGGTCCGTTCGGTGTCGATCGCGATCCTCCTGGTCAGGCGATGCGTCGCCCTGGGGTTACGCGACAGGCTTTGGTCCGCAGATTCGCTACCCGCTGTTGCCGACGCTTGCCTTCGGTGCCTCCACCAGCCGCGACAACTTGCGCAGCTACCTGGGCCGAACATCGCGTGCTGGTGTGGATGGATGAGGTGGCCACGATGTTGGACGTGCTCGTTGCCGAAGAGGGCTGAATCGCACTGGGCTCATGCCCGGGGACGGCTTTGACGGCACGTCGGGACTGTAGTGCGGTCACCTGGACTGGTCACCTGAGGCTGCTACCTCGCATCAAGCGAGCGTGTTCGGCGTCGTCGACCGGGAGCGCCTGGTCGGGCAGGAGGACCGGAACGTCGTTCACGATGCGGTAACGGCGGCGCAGACGCGGGTTGTAGAGGGCTGTATCTGATTCCACGTAGAGCAGTGGGCCTTTGTCGATCGGGCAGGAGAGGAGGGCTAGCAGGTCGGGGTCCAGGGGCATGGGGCACCTATCCGTCGTCTAGCGGTGGCCGGACTTGAGCGGGTCGGCCGGGCGGTGCGGCTTGGTCGCGGCGATGAGCAGGATCGCGGCTGTGGACGCCCGGCGCCGGAACATGCGGTCGAGCGTCTTCAAGCCGCGCGGCACGTCGTGGTAGGTGGCGCCGTCGATGCGGTTCACGTGGAAGCCGTTGGTGGTGAGGAGGCTGGTCAGGGCGCGGCGGGTGAACAGGTGGAGGTGGCCGACCACTTCGCTGCCGGGGCGGCCGTGGATGGCGCGCAGGCTCACCTCGCTGAACAGTGGCTGGATGCCGAGGAGGAGCAGGCTCCTGTTGAACCACGCGGCCAGGTTGGGGGTGGACAGCAGGAGGGTGCCGCCCGGTCGCAGGACCCTCAGGAGCTCGGTGAGGGCGGCGTCGGTGTCGATCAGATGCTCGATGATCTCGCTGAACACGACCACGTCGACCGACGCGTCGGCGAGCGGCAGGCCGGGGGCGTCCACCGAGCCCTGGATGACGGTGAGCCCGAGGGAGCGGGCCCGCTTCACGGCCTCGGCGGACCAGTCCATCCCGATCACCTCGTGACCGGGGCAGGCCCGTGCGGCCTGTGCGGTGGCTGCTCCGTCGCCGCAGCCGACGTCGAGGATCCGCATCGGGCGGCCGGTGGCGCGGACGATCTCGGTCAGCATGCTGATCTGCCGAACGGTGCGATCCCGGCCTGAGGCGATGGTGGTCGCAGGGTCCTCATACAGGGCGCGCAGGGTGGTCATGGTCATGCGACGGCTCCGGTCGTTCCGGTGGCTTCGGTGACGGCGGCGATCTCGGCGGCGAGACTGTGGACCTTGCTGACGAGCAGCGTCGCGAACTCGTCGGCCGCGGACGTGTCGAGGAGAGCGTGACGGTGGCGGACTGTCAGGTGGAGCCGACCGCCGTACGTGGTCGCGCCGACCGAAAGGCCGCGTGGCATCGGCGCCGGCGGCGAGGCCCACAGCCGATCGATCTCGCCGGCGCCCTGGAAACAGAAGGAGCCGGGGATGCGCCCGATGTTCGACAGACAGGTCGTGTCGGTGACGGCACCGGCGGCGACCCGGCCCGCCGCCAGTAGCGCGCGCCGGAGGGTGTACGGCAGCCGGCCCGCGCCGAGTACCGCGCCGACCAGCCCGGCTGGACGCGGGTTCGCGTGCCGCTTCGCCTCATCGGTCTGTCGAGTGATGGCATCGAGCAGGCGCCGCGAGTCGGTTCGGTCGGCGTCCGTCACGCCGATCGACACGATCCGCGACAGGTTGCCGAGGAACTCCAGGCGATGCTGAGCCGGCCGGGCGTTGAGCGGCATCGTGATCGTCATCCGGTCGTGGGCGGACGCGTGGCGCCGGTTCCAAGCCGCGACCGTCTCGAAGAGCGCGGCGAGCAGCACGTCGTTCACCGACGCCCCGTGCCATCGCGCGGCGCTCAGGGCCGCGGTCGGCTCAGGGTCGAGAACGCGCAGGGCGAAGCCGTAGCCGGGGCCGGGGGAGTGTGTGTCGCCGGCGATCCTCGCCGTCCGGTGCGGGGCCACCGGGGTGTGCGAGGGCTTACCGGCCTGCTGCTCGTGCGGGGCAGTGGCGGTGCGGACGGTCAGCGGGTCGATCGGCGGCACGGGATCGGGTTCCCCGGAGTAGGCGGCGACGATGGAGCGCATCAGCCTCAGACACGAGACGCCGTCGAACAGTGCGTGGTGCGCGCCAAGCAGCACGGCGTCCCGCTCCGGTGTCTTGATCAGCCGCAGCCGCATCAGAGGGCTGTTTCGGAGGTCGACCGGCTCGGCGAACAACCGCTCCCGCTCGGCGTCGATGCTCCCGCCGCACACGGCCAGCGGATCGAGGTCGGCGTGCTCGGCGATCTCCCAGTAGGAGCGGCGCGCCGGCCCGGCCGGATGACGCCGTGCGCGCAGCAGCGGGTGGGCGGCCAGCACCTCCCGCACGGCGCGGCGCAGCCGGTCGGCGTCGATCGAGCCGGGGACCTGGACCTCGAAGTGGATGGTGTTCGGTTCGGCGCGCCGTTCGAAGACCCGGCCCAGTTCGTCGACGGGAGTGAAGGCGATCCTCATGTCAGCCTGCGCAGCAGGTGGGCGCCGTGGCCGCGGCCGGGGATCCGGACGACGTCGTCGCGGGTCTTCAGGTGCCGTCCCAGACTCTTGGCCTCGTCGGGATCGCCGATCACGGCCACCAGGCCGCCGGGCCGCGTCACTCGGATCAGTTCCGCGAGATAGCCGAGCGGGTCCGGGCCGGCCGCCAGCCGGGTTCGGGAGACGCAGAGGTCGACGACGCGGTCCGGCAGCGGCAGCCAGCAGCCGTCCGCCAGCACGTCGGGCGCGTGCTGCGGGCCGCCGTCGTGGCGCAGGGCCAGTTCGAGGACCCGGCTGTCCCGGCCGCCGGCGCGCAGGGCTTCGACGGCCGCGCGTCCGCCCGCGCCGACGACCAGGACCCGGGTGAGGGGGCCGGTCGCGGCGGCGGCGATGCGGGTCGCGACGGCGCGGGTGACGCGGTCGACGGCCGGGGGCGGCGGGGCGGGGGCGACCGGCGCCCGGGTGGTGATCGTCATGGCGTGACGAGTCCTTCGACGGGTTCGGGAAGCGGGTCCGGTCGGCGGGAGCGGCCGCGCACGGCCATCCCGACGCCGGTCAGTACGGCCGCGGTGCCCAGTCCGGACGCGGCGAGCGGAAGGGTCGTGGTGACCAGGGCGAGCCTGGCGTCGTCCCGGTCCGCGCGGTCGGAGGTGGCCGCGATCGTGGCGGCGGTGGAGGAGACGTCGACGTCGAGGGCGACGGCCGCGTCGGCGGTCCCGCCCGGCGCGCGCAGGGTGACGCGCAGATGGCTGCTGCCCTCGATGGGCGCACCGGTCATGGGGTCGACGAGGGTGATCTCGCGGGGATTCGCGTAGTACTCGTCGGCGGCCACGACGTCCGAGGTGGTCAGGCCGACGACGCCGCCGGGTACGGAGATCGAGCCGATCCGGACCGCGGGCACCGTGCCGGCGAACCGGTACAGCAGGCGCCCGTCGACGGTCTGTGTGCCGTCGAAGTGGGCGACGTAGTACTGCTTGGCGGTGGCGTCCCAGACCTCGTAGTCATGTTTGCCGAGTTCGAAGGGGAACTTCAGGTAGGCGGTCCCGGCAGCCGGGAGGTCAGGGATCGGCACAGTATCGGCGCAGCAGGGCTTCGGGGCGTCGGTGTGCCGGTCGAAGACCCAGCGGTCCACGCTGAAGCTGAAGGCCTGCCGGGGATCGGGTGCGGAGATCGTGGCCGGGGTGTCGGTGCGGGTGGCCACGTCCCAGACCGCGTAGCCGGTGTGCTCGCCGTCGGCGACGTCGCCGAGGACGTGCCGGGTGATCGTGATCTGCGCCGGACCGGCCTCCTTGCCGGTCGCGGGGTCCAGATACGTGCCGGTTCCGACGCTGACATCGGTGGAGTCGATGTCCAGCGGCGCCAGTTCCACCCGCGGCAGCACCCAGATTCGCAGCAGCGGCACGAGGGTGAAGGAGAATGCTGCGATCGCCGTGGCGGCTGTGATGGCGAAGGATCGGCGGCGCACGGGAACTCCCGGTGGGCGGTCGGTGCGGTCGGTGGCGGTCCTACTGCGCTGAACAGTGGTGGGAAACGTACGACGCTGTTGACGATTCGTCAATAATGCCGTCACACTGCTGGCCATGCTCGCGTTTCTGTTGAAGGTGTCGGCGGAGCCGGTCCGGCCGCCGCGGCCGCCGGGCGAGTTCATCAGGATCGACGGCGTCGTGCTGCACGTGGTGCGCTCCGGCCCGGTCGACGGCCCGATCGTCGTGATGTGCTCCGGACTCGGCGGCGCGTGGCTGAGCTGGGACACGGTGACGCCGCTGCTCGCCGGCCGCTGCCATGTCGTGCGCTTCGACCGGCCGGGGCTCGGGTGGAGCGCGCCCGACCCGAGGGCGCCGACCGCCGCGCGCGAGGCGTACCGGATGCGGTCGCTGCTGCGCGGGCTCGGCCTGCCGGGACCGTACATCCTGGTCGGACACTCGCTCGGCGGGTTGTTCGGCGAGGCGTTCGCCCGGCTGTATCCCGAGCTCACCGCAGGGCTCGTGCTCACGGAGTCCGCCTGTGAGCCGGTCGAGGAGTTCGGGCGGCACCGCGAGCTGAAGCTGCGCGCCGCGCGGACGTGCGGCGCGATCGCACAGCGCGTCGGCGCGAGCCAGTTCCTCGGCCCGACGCTCAGGGAACTCGGCGTGCGGACCCAGTCCCGGCGCGGCGTCGAGACCGCCGATGCCGCGCACGCCCACGGTGCCTTCTGCCACGGCGCCACGGTCACCGCGGCGATGATCGAACGCGTCACCTGCTATGACATGTCCGCCGAACTCGGCCGCCTGCGCCGGACCCATCCGATGCCGGATGTGCCGACGTATGTTCTGTCGGCGACCGGTCCGCGCAGCGATCCCACAGCGGTGCACGCCTGGCGGCGTCACCAGCGCGACCTGGCGGCGCTTCTGACCGCCGAGCACCGCGAGATCGCGGACTCGGCCCACTTGATGCCCATCGACCGCCCGGACGCCATCGCCGCCGCGGTCCTCGAGACGGTTCACCGGGGGGCTTGGTAGCTGAACAACGGGTCGTGGTGGTCCTGCGGCCGCGGGTCGCCGGCCGCGACGATCAGCACGGCGGCGCCCCAGGCCGCGGCGGAGCCGGCCACAGCGGCGAGGGCCAGCCGGATCAGGGTGCTCCGGGCCCCTGAAACTTTCGCAGCACTCATACGAGCGAGCGTATTGACGAAGTGTCAACACGACAATAGCGTCTCCAGGCGCGGTCCTTACGAGAGGAACGAGCATGAGCGTCGCGAGCGGCACGGTCCTGTCCCGGCCGGGCAGTGCGGCCACCCCGGACCCGGGCGACCGCCCGGCCGGCCGCCGCTGGCTGCTCGCCGCCTGGTTGTCCGCCCTCGTCGCCCTGCTCGCCGAAGCGCCGGGCCGGATGGTGTTCGACACCAAGCTCGGTGTGGACATCGACCCGGCCGGCTTCCTCGGGCGGCTGTGGCATCTGTGGAACCCGCTGGAGTCGATGGGCCGGCTCGACGACCAGTACGTCGGCTACGCCTTCCCGATGGCGCCGTTCTACGGCCTGGCCCGGCTCATCCGCCTTCCGGTCTGGATCACCGAGCGGCTGTGGATGTCGCTCATCCTGGCCGCCGCCTTCTGGGGCCTGGTGCGGCTCGCCGAGGCCCTCGGCATCGGCGCACCGCGCGGTCGGCTTGTGGCAGGAGTCTGCTATGCGCTGTGGCCGACGTTCACGATCCTGATCGGTTCCACCTCGGCGGCGGTACTCCCGGTGGCTTTGGTGCCGTGGGCCGTCCTTCCGCTGGTCAAGGGCTCACAAGGCGGAAACCCGGTCGCCGCCGCGGCGCGCTCGGCTCTGGCGGTGCTGGGCATGGGCGGCGTGAACGGTGTGATCACGCTGCTGGCGTTGATCGCCCCGTTCCTGTTCCTCGTGACGCGCACCCCGGGACGACGTCGCAGGGTCCTCATCATCTGGTGGATCCCCTGCGTCGGAGCCGCGGTGCTGTGGTGGCTCGCCCCGCTGCTCTACATGGGCCGCTACGGATTCAACTTCCTGCCCTACATCGAGACCGCACGCACCTCGACCCGGACCATGTCGGCCACGGCGGCTTTGCGCGGCGCGGGCAACTGGACCGCCTATCTGCACTTCGGATCGCCGTTCCTGATCGCCGGCTGGGTGATGGTGGCCTCGTGGGCGGCGATCCTGGGCGCCGCGGTGGTCTCCGCGGCCGGGCTGGCGGGCGTGGCGCGGGGCGATCTGCCGGAGGCCCGGTGGCTGCGGTCCTGCCTCGCGGTCGCGGCGCTGGTCGCGCTGGCCGGTTACGCGGGATCGTTCGGCGGCCCCTTCCACGGGGCCTTCCAGCGTCTGCTCGACGGCCCCGCCGCGCCCTTCCGCAACGTCTACAAGTTCGAGCCGCTGATCGGCCTGGTGCTCACCCTTGGCGCGGCTCATGTGCTCGCCGCTGTCGAAACGCCCCGCGTACGCCCCTGGATGTCGCTGGTGGCCGCCCTTGTCGCGGCGGCCGCGCTGTGCGGGACGGCACTGCCGTATCTGTCCGGCCGGGTCCTGGAATCCGGTTCGTTCAAGGCGGTGCCGGACTACTGGAAACAGACCGCTGACTTCCTCGCCGCGAACAGCCCCCGCACCGACGCGCTCCTGGAACCCGCGGCCTCGCACGGCTTCTACAGCTGGGGCTCGCCGATCGACGAGCCGCTGGAGCCGCTGGGCCGTTCGCCCTGGGTGCACCGCTATATCGCGCCGATCGGCAGCCCCGGCGGGCAGCGGATGCTCGACGGGCTGGAGGCTTCCTTCGCCTCGGCCGAGAGGATCGCCGGGCTGCCCGCCTACCTGGCCCGGGCCGGCATCCGGTACGTCGTGGTCCGCTCCGACCTCGACCAGAAGCAGTTCGACTACATCTCGCCGGTCCTGATCCACCGCACGCTCGACTTGTCGGGCTTCGTGCAAGTGGCGCACTTCGGCCCGGTGCTGCCGGCCGCGCCGATCCAGCCGGGGACGCCGCTGGGCGTCGCCGCCACCGTCGAGCGGTTCTACGCGGTCGAGATCTACCAGGCCGCCGATCCGGCCGCCCGGCCGGCGCAGCCGGCGCGCCTGCTCCCGGTGGCGGCCACCGTCCAGGCCAGCGGCGGACCGGAATCGTTGCTCCAGACCGCGGACAGCGGCCTGATCGACGGCCGCGCGGTCCGGTTCACCGGCGACGTGACCGGGGCCGACCCGCTCGGTGCACAGGCCCCGCTGCTGGTCACCGACGGCCTGAGGCGGGCCGACACGACGTTCGGCCTGGCCCGCGACAACATCTCCTACACCTACACCGCCACCGAGACCAGTCCGCCGGGCCGTCAGGACGGCAGCGCCGGCAAACCGCCACGGCAGATCCTGCCGTTCTCCGGAATCGACCATCAGAGCACCGCCGTGCTCGACGGGGCGGCGTCCGTGCAGGCGTCGACGTTCGGTTCGTGGCTGCTCCAATCCCCGCAGTACGACCCGGTCAACGCCTTCGACGCGGATCCGGGGACCGCCTGGGCCGAAGGCGATCCGAGCACGCCGGACGGCCAGTGGCTCCAGATCACCTTCGACCATCCGATCGACCTGTCGGCCCCGATCGGGGTGCGGCTCCTCGACGACAGCGTCCTGCGCCCGATCGCCACCCGGCTGCGGGTCACCACGGATCAGGGGTCTGTCACCGACGACGTGACCGCGACCCCCGACAGCCAGCCGCTGGCCGTCCCGCCGGGCCGGACCACGAGGCTGCGCGTGACGATCGACGCCGCGCGCGGCGGCGTCCCCGGCGGCTTCGGCGCGGGCATCACCGACCTCACTGTCCCCGGCGTGCACGTCACGCGGTACATCCAGGCGCCGCACGACACCACCACGGCCGGACGGGACCTCACTTTGTCGTTCCACCGGCAGACGATCGGCCAGACGCTGTACTCCGCCGGCGATCCGGAGACCGGGCTGTACCGGCAGTTCACCCTCGACGCGCCGGCGACGTTCAGCACGTCGCTGGCCGCGGTCTCGGCGGCCGGGCCGGCGCTGGACGCGTTCCTGGACGGGACCACGAGGCTCGGGCTCGCCAGCAGCCCAGGCCTGCGCATCACCACCAGCCCGGCGCTCGGCGACCTGCCGGCGTTCCGGCCCGAGAACCTCGCCGACGGCTCCTACCTGACCGGATGGCTGGCCGGAGACGACCACCCCGCGGTCCACCTGGCGTGGCCGGACGAGCGCACTCTGGACAAGATGACGCTGATCAGCCCGGCGGGATATGCCGCGCCGCCGCTGAGCGTGCATATCGAAAGCCCTGCGGGGACCCGGGACGCGCAGGTCGGCCCGGACGGCACGGTGACGTTCCCGGCCCTGCGGACCGACCGGATCGACATCACCTTCCCGTCCATCGCGAACGTGCAGCTCTATGACCCCGTGGCCGGCGCCGACCGGAACCTGCCCCTCGGCCTGTCAGAGATCTACATCCCCGCGCTGTCGGATCTGCGCTTGGCGCCGACGGACGTGTCCATGCCCTTCCAGCTGCCGTGCGGTCAGGGGCCGGCCATCACGATCGACGGCCGGGACTACCCCACGTCCGCGTCCGGCACACTGGGTGACCTGCTTTACCGGACTCCCGTGACTGTGCGTCTGTGCACTGACAACGCCTCCCTGAAGCTGGGCGCGGGCACGCACCGGATCGCCGCACCCGGGTTCGGGGGATCGCTGGCGGTCAGTGACCTGACGCTCTCCACGACCGCCGCCGGGGCCGAGCCGGCCACCTCGACGCCGGCCACGGGCGCCCAGCCGCGCAGCGTAGACATCGCCTCCTGGGACGCGGAGCGGCGGACCCTCGACGTCGGTCCCGGCGACGCCGCGTACCTCGAAGTCCATGAGAACCAGGCGAAGGGCTGGACCGCGAGCCTGGACGGCCACCGGCTCACGCCGGTACGGCTCGACGGCTGGCAGCAGGGCTATCTGATCCCGGCCGGCGCCGGAGGCCTGGTCACCCTGACCTACACACCGGCCACCGGCTACCGGCTGACGCTGCTTCTCGGCATCGCCGTAGCCGCCCTGCTGGCCGGGTTCGCCATGCTCGCCGGCGGCATCCGGCGCTGGGACGGGCTCGAGCCATCGAGCGCGGCCGAGCCGTGGGGCCCGTGGGCCGTCGTCGTCGGCGGCACCGTCGTCCTCGCCGTGGCCGCCGGACCGGTCGCCGTGGCGCTACCGCTGCTGTATCTGGCCGGACGGCGCTGGGCGTGGGCCCCGCCCGTGCTGGCGTTCGCGGCCTTCGTCGCCGCCGGGACCATCGCCGCCGTGTCGGCCGCCGGACCCGCCCCCTCACGCGGTTCGGTCGCGCCGGTGCCCGGACCCGCCGCCGCGGCGGTCAAGACCGTCGCGGC
>NZ_BAAAQM010000039.1:0-98188 GCF_039531675.1 Catenulispora subtropica | reverse complement strand
TGGGATCCCCCAGAGCCGAGGCCGCCCGCCGCGCAGGCGCCCCCGGAGGGCCGCCGGAGGCATCGCGCCCCGCCCTTGGGCGCGAACGCGAAGCCAGACCGGCAGACCCAACCGCAGTGACGCGACCCGACGCTGCGCCCGGCAAGGCGGCGGGGCGGGGTCCAGTCAGGTGACTGTGATCCGGAGTATCCGCAGCGTGGAGAGGGAGCCCTCGGTGTTTCTAGCAGCCCTGATTTACCTTGCCTTAATTTAAGTGGTAGCCGCTCGCGGGCCGCCCAGATGCCTATAGACAGGCACCAAATAGAACGAAACGCCCTTCGTCGCGCCGCCGAACAGGTGCTGCAACCAGCCCACAGTCGAACGACCTAGGTCGGTTCAAGGGGCGGTCTCATTACCGTTGCGGTATGACGGCGGCCTGCCCGCCGAGTTCGAGGGCTTCTTCACCTGCTGTTTCACCCGGAGGGTTGAAAACACGGGTCCGCGCGTCCCATAATTTCAAGGCTTAACTTTAGTGGTGAAACGACAGGGGCGGGGATGACGCACAGCGCGACGTCGAGGGATCTGCGGCAGCGCAACCGCGCGGCGGTGTTCCGGCGGATGGTGCTCGACGGCGAGACCACCCGGGCCGATCTCGCGGCCGCCTGCGGGATGTCCGCCGCCACCGTCACCAATGTCGTCAACGACCTGATCGGGGAGGGGCTGGTGCGGGAGCTCGGCTTCGTGCCCTCGGTCGGCGGTCGGCCGATCGCCCGGCTGGGTGTGGTGCCGGACGGCGCGCATGTGGTCGGCGCCGACTTCGGTGAGGAGTGGGTCGCGGTCAAGCTGTTCGACCTGAGCCTGCGCCGGCACGACGAGGTCCGGGTCGAGCTGGACCGGCGCACCGTCACCGGCGAGGTGGTGGCCGCGGCGATCCGCGAGGCGCTGGACCGGTTCCGGGCCGCGCATCCGGAGCGGATGGCCTCGCTGGTGGGCATCGGCCTGGGCCTGCCGGGGATCGTCGAGCACTCCGCCGACGGCTCCTCCACGCTGTTCGCGCAGACCCTGCGCTGGCGGCACCTGTCCATCGACACCGTCTTCGATCTCGGCGACGTGCCGGTGTTCGCGGACAACGTGGCCAAGACCCTGACCATCGCCGAGCACTGGCTGGGCGCGGCCCGGGGCAGCGCCGAGGCGGCGGTGGTGCTGGTCGGCCGGGGGATCGGCGCCGGCTTCGTGAACGGCGGGCGGGTGCTGCAGGGGCTGTCCGGCAGCGCCGGGGAGTGGGGCCACACGAAGATCTCGATAGGCGGGCCCAGTTGCCAGTGCGGCTCGCGTGGCTGTCTGGAGGCGCACGTCGGCGGGGACGCCATCGTCCGTCGCTGGCTGCCGGACGAGGACGAGCTGGCCTTCACCGGCACCCACGGCGTGGACCGGTTCCTGGCCGCGGTGGCGGACGACGACCCGCGCGCGGTCCGGATCCTCGACGACTCGATCGAGGTGCTGGGCCTGGGCCTGGCCAACCTCGTCAACATGCTGAACCCGGAGCGGATCGTGGTCGGCGGCTGGCTCGGCCAGCGGCTGATGGCGGTGCGCGGCGCGGAGCTGGAACGGGCCGTCCGCGCCTACTCCCTGGCCCGTCCCGGCCAGCAGGTGGCGGTCGTGCCCTGCCAGCTGGGCGAGGACGCCATCGCGACCGGTTCGGCCCTGCTCCCGCTGGAGCGCCTGATCGACGGAGAGCTGCGGGCACCGCAGCCGGCGGAGCGCGGCCACGCCGCCACCCGCGTCGCGCGTCAACGAAACACCAAGGACTGAGGAGAACCGCCCAGATGCGAATACGTAGTGTGGCCTTGCGAAGAGTCGCCGCCACGGCGACCGCACTGGTCGTGGCCGCGGCCGTCGGCGCCTGCGGGTCGGGCGGGTCCGGCGGGGCGGCGTCGTCCGGCTCGGGCACCCTGAAGATGTGGGTCATGGGCGACGCCGGAAACGGTTTCAAGACGTTGACGGCCGACTGGAGCAAGCAGACCGGCATCAAGGTCGACGTGCAGGCGATCCCGTGGTCGGAGATCCACACCAAGCTCACCACCGCCGTCGCCTCGGGCAACGGTCCGGACGTGGTCCAGGTCGGCTACTCCCTGGTCCCCACCTTCCAGCAGGCCGGCGCGCTGGCCGATCTCAGCTCCTACGCCGCGGCGCACCCCGCGCTGCAGGACGGCGCTTACCTCGAAGGCGCCTCGCTGAAGACCCTGAACCCGGCGGGCAAGCTCTACACGGTCCCGTGGACCAGTGACACCCGCGTGCTGTTCTACCGCACCGACCTGCTCACCGCCGCCGGCATCAGCAAGCCCCCGACCACCTGGTCCGAGCTCCACGACGACGCGGTCACGCTGGCCAAGCGCGGCTCGGGCAAGTACGGGTACTACATCCCCCAGTGGGACCTCGCGCTGCCCGCGGAGTTCGCCTGGCAGGCCGGCGGCGACGTCACCGACGCGTCCGGCGCGATCAAGCTGGACACCCCGCAGATGCGCACCGCCCTGGACTACTACCTGTCCTTCTACAAGGACAAGGCCGTCCCCACCGCCGCCGACTTCGACCAGGTCGCCGGCTTCATCTCCGGGGCCGCCCCGATGCTGATCAGCGGGCCCTACCTGGCCAAGAGCGTCGAGACCCAGGCCCCGGACCTGAAGGGCAAGTGGGCGGTGGCGCCGCTGCCGGCCGGTCCGGCGGCGGGGACCTCGCTGTTCGCGGGCTCCGGCTTGGGGATCTGGAAGAACTCGGCCAAGACCGAGTCGGCCCTGAAGCTCCTGGACTTCCTGGCCACGCCGGCCGCCCAGGTGAAGTGGTTCCAGATCGACGGCGACCTGCCGTCGGTGAAGACGGCTATGACCGACCCGGCGCTGACCGCCGACCCGAACGTCGCGGTCTACGTCAAGCAGCTCGACGACGCCAAGCTGCTGCCGCTGAACCCGGCCTGGGACAAGGCCGACCAGGATCTGCTCGACGCGCTGAACAAGGCGGCCCTGCAGGGTGCCGACATCTCCTCGGCCCTGGGCAAGATCGACCAGGCGGCGCAGGGGCAGCCGAAGTGAGACGACCGTGACCCGCGCGGTGGTGCCGGAGCAGGGCTCCGGCGCCGCGGTGCCCAGCATGGGGCGGCTCGGACGGAGCAGCCTGGTGGCGCGGATCGGCCGGATCCGCACGGACGGCGAGGTCGGCGAGTCCGGCGTCCTTAGCGAGTCCGGCCAGTCCGGCGAGCCCGGTCGGTCGAGCCAGTCGAGCCAGTCGGGCCAATCGGGCCGCTCGGGCCGCTCGGGCCGCTCGGGCCGCTCTGGCCAGTCGGGCCAGTCGAGCCGAGCGTCCGCCGACCGCCGCGCCGCCTGGACGGCCCGTGCTGACCGCGCCGCGCCCTACCTGTTCGTGAGCCCCGCCTTCCTGTTGCTGTTCGCCTTCGGCGTCCTGCCGATCGGGCTGGCCGCCGTGGTCAGTCTCACCGATCTGGACGTCGGCGGGCTCGGGGACCTCGGCAAGGTCCACTTCGTCGGGCTGGAGAACTTCACCAGCTTGCTGGCATCGGACTCCGACTTCTGGCCGGCGCTCGGTAACACGGCGCTGTTCATCGTGATGGGCGTGCCGGTGATCGTGGTGACCTCGCTGGCCGTCGCGATCGGGCTCAACCGCAGCCGGTCGCTGCTGTTCCGGGCGTTGCGCGCGTTCTACTTCGTGCCCGCCGTCACCGGCATCGTCGCGGTGTCGCTGGTGTTCGCCAACCTCTACAACTCCCAGTTCGGGCTGCTCAACCACCTGTTGGACGCGGTCGGCCTGCCGGCGGTCCCGTGGCTGGCCGACCCCACGTGGGCCAAGGTGTCGGTGGCGCTGGTCGCGATCTGGCGCGCGCTGGGGCTGAACGTCATCATCCTGCTGGCCGCCCAGCAGGACATCCCGCGCGAGTACTACGAGGCCGCCGCGCTCGACGGCGCCGGCCGCGTGCGGCAGGCGTTCTCCATCACCATCCCGCTGCTGCGCTTCGCGCTGTTCTTCGTGACGGTGACCACGCTGATCAACTGGATGCAGTTCTTCGACGAGCCGTTCGTCCTCACCGGCGGCGGCCCGGTCGGCGCCACCACCTCGGCCTCCCTCTACATCTACAAGGAAGGCTTCGAGCTCAACCGGTTCGGCTTCGCCTCGGCGGCCTCGCTGGTGCTGTTCGTGCTGATCTTCGCCGTCACCGCCTTCCAGCTGTGGCTGGCCCGCCGGGCGGGGGAGCGACGGTGAGCGCGGTGCGGAGCGTGCAGGCCCTGAAACGGCGTCCGTGGGCGAGCGGGATCGTCCTGAGCCTGGGCGCCCTGCTCGTCGCGTTCCCGTTGATCTGGATGGTGTCGTCCTCCTTCAAACCGCTGTCGGAGTCCCGGAGCGACCCGCCGGCGCTGGTGCCGCACCATCCGACCGTCAACGCCTACCAGCGGCTGTTCGAGGACCAGCGGTTCGGCACCTACCTGATCAACACCCTGATCGTGGTGGCGATCGACGGCGTCGGCCTGGTGCTGATGGCCATGGCCGGCTACGCCTTCGCCAAGATGCGCTTCCGCGGCCGCGGCGTCATGTTCGCGATGGTGCTGGCCACCATGATGGTGCCGGTCCAGATCACCATGATCCCGACCTATCTGACGCTGAACTTCCTCGGCCTGACCAACACGCTGCTCGGCATCGCCCTGCCCACCCTCGTCGGCGCGTTCGGCATCTTCCTGTTCCGCCAGTTCATGGGCACCATCCCGGACGAGCTGCTGGAGGCCGCGCGCATCGACGGCGCCGGGCCCTGGCGGACGTTCGGCTCGATCGTGCTGCCGATGTCGCGGCCGATCCTCGCGGTCCAGGCGGTGCTGACGTTCATCGCCGGCTGGAACAGCTTCCTGTGGCCGCTGATCGTGGCCGACGACCAGAGCAAGTACACCGTCGCGGTGGGCCTGTCGCTGCTCAACAAACAGCAGAGCGTGGACCCCTCGCTGCAGTTGGCCGGGGCCACGTTCATGGTCCTGCCGGTCCTCGTCGTGTTCGTGGTGTTCCAGCGCCAGATCGTCCGGGGCTTCACCATGTCGGGCTTGAAATGAGATCAGGGGGAGACAGGCGCATGTCACGGGATTTCACAGGGTTCGTCCACCGCAGCGGCCGCGAGGTCCACGACGGCCGCGGACGCCGGCTGCTGCTGCGCGGCTTCGGGCTGGGCAACTGGCTGCTGCCCGAGGGCTACATGTGGAAGTTCGTGGAGCCGGGACCCATGGCTCCCCGCGGCATCGAGGGGCTGTTCGCCGAGCTCGTCGGCGCCGAGCGCGCCGCCGCCTTCTGGACCGCGTTCCGGGATTCCTTCATCACCGGCGACGACATCGCGCGAATGGCCGCGCTCGGGGCCGACCACGTCCGGCTGCCGATCAACGCCCGCGTGGTGTGGACCGAGGACGGCACCCCGATCGAGGAGGGCTTCGCGCTCGTCGACCGGCTCATCGACTGGTGCCGCCGCCACGGGCTGTGGGTCGTGCTCGACCTGCACGGCGCGCCCGGCGGGCAGACCGGCAAGAACATCGACGACTCCCTCGGCACCCCGGCGCTGTTCGAGGACCCGCGCAACCGTGTGCTGACCATCGCCCTGTGGCGGTACATCGCCGAGCGGTACCGGGACGAGACCGTCGTCGCCGCCTACGACCTGCTCAACGAGCCGCTGCCCGAGGAATACCAGTACTCGTACGCCGACCGGCTGATCGCCCTCTACCGAGACCTCACCGCCGCGATCCGCGACGTCGACCCGAATCACCTGATCATGTATGAGGGTTCGCACTGGGCCACCAACTTCACCGGTTTCGAGGTCTGGGACGAGAACTCGCTGCTCCAGTTCCACGGCTACTGGCAGCCGCCGGACCGCGCCTGGATCCAGCCCTACCTCGACGCCGGCGAGCGTCTCGGCCTGCCGCTCTACATGGGCGAGGGCGGCGAGAACAACCCGGACTGGATCCACACCGCCTTCACCCTCTACGAGGACCACGGCATCGGCTGGAACTTCTGGCCCTGGAAGAAGATCGACACCCTTTCCTCGCCGTGCTCGGTCGAACCGCCCGAGGGCTGGTGGGACATCGTCGCCTATGCCGCCGGCACCGGCCCGCGGCCCTCGGCCGAGGCGGCCTGGGCCACGCTGTCCGACCTGATCCCGCGCTTCGCCGTCTCCCGCTGCCGCTGGCGGCCGGAGCTCATCAGCGCCCTGTTGAAGACCCCGCCGCTGCACATCCCGGCGTGGGGCTTCGGCTACGAAGGCGAAGGCGTCTCCTACCAGACCGCCTCCGCCCGGCCGCTGGCCGGCTTCCGGGCCGACGAGCGGGTCACGATCCTCGCCGACAAGACCGAGGACGGAAAGCCGAACTTCCATCACATCTGGGGCGAGGCCCGCGAGGCCTCCGACCAGCTCCACCTCCGGCTCGACGCCGGCGACTGGGTGGAGTACCGGTTCGAGCTCACCCAGCCCGCGGCGGTCCACGTGAGCGTGCTCCGCCAGGCCGGCGATTCGGCGCCGGAAATCCTGCTCGACGGCGTCGCCGCCGTGCCTGCGCCCGACGACACCGCCAACACCGATGACGCCGCCAACACCGATGACGCCGCCAACACCGATAACGCAGCCAACACCGATAACGCAGCCAACACCGATAACGCCGCCATCGCCGATGCCGCCGCCCCCGCCGGCTGGAGCTACGTCAGCTCCGCGGACCTGCCCGCCGGCCGTCACCGCGTCCGCCTGCGCGCCACCGCGGACGCCACCGTCATCGACCACCTCGACCTCAGGACGGCCTGACACATGCGGACCCACGCCACGTTTCGGCACCGAATAGCCCTGACCGTCGCCGCACTCGCCGCGGCCACGGTCGCCCCCGCCGCCGCTCCCGCTCCCGCCCACGCGGCGCTTGCCTCCGGCGACTTCCTCAAGACCAACGGCACCGTGCTGCGCAACGCCTCCGGCACCGGCGGCGTCGTCACCCTCCGCGGCACCAACCTCGGCGGCTGGCTCACCCAGGAGGACTGGATGTCCCCGCTCGGGGAGTTCGCCCTGGACCGCACCGGCTGGACCGCCACCGCGTCCGCGGCGAGCACGGCCGCGCCGAACGCGCTGGACGGCGACGCGACCACCGGCTGGAGCACCGGCGCCGCCCAGACCGGCGGTGAATGGCTCCAGGTCGACATGGGCGCCCCGACCCAGCTGGACCGCGTTTACGTCGACGCCGCAGCCAACGCCGGCCAGTACCCCGCCTCCTACCAGGTCACAGTGTCCGACGACGGCACCACGTGGAGCACTGTGACCACCGGCGCGGCCACCGCGCAGCGGCAGTCGATCGCCTTCCCGCCCCGCGTGGCCCGGTACCTGCGGGTCACCCAGACCGGCACCGCCGCCGCACCGTGGACCGTGTCGGAGATCAACGTCTTCAACGATCCGGTGCTGCCGTTCACGCCGAACTGCGTGACCGCCGGCAACCAGGTCTCCGGCCAGACCTGCGTGGTGGACCTCGGGGCCCAGACCTCCGTGTGGAAGGTCCTGTTCGACGCCGGAGCCGCGAACCCCGGCCAGTTCCCGGCCGAATACGAGGTCTGGGGCTCCCCGGACGACACCACCTGGACCAAGTACACCGACGGCATCGGCTCCGGCCAGATCACGACCTCGACGCTGCCGGCCTCACTGACCTTCCGCTACCTGAAGCTCGTGCAGACCGGGACCAAGAGCGTGCCGTGGTCCGTCGCCGGCGTCGACGTCTACTCCACGCCCTACTTCACCAAGAGCGCCTGGACCGTGACCAGCTCCGCCGGGCAGTGGATCCAGGCGGACATGGGCTCCGAGCAGACCTTCAACCAGGTCCAGTTCACCTCCACGTCCGCCACCGACTATCCGGGCTCGTACACGGTCCAGGTCTCCGACGACGGCACCACCTGGACCCAGGTCGCCGCGGGCACCGGCTACCCGCTGTCCACCCCGATCAACTTCCCGGCCGTCCGGGCGCGCTACTTCAAGCTCACCGAGGCCGGCACCCAGACCGCCGCCCTGACCATCGGCAAGGTCGACGTCGCGCTCATCGGCGACGACTACGACATGAACCTCACCTATACCCAGCGCTTCGGCGCCACCACGGCGCAGAGCGTGGTCGACACCTACCGCGACACCTGGATCCAGTCCTCCGACCTCGACAACATCAAGGCCCTGGGCCTGAACATGGTCCGCCTGCCGATCGGCTGGCAGACCCTGCTGAACCCGGACGGTACCTGGAAGACCACCGCCTGGGACCGCATCGACTGGCTCATCCAGCAGGCCGGGCAGCGCGGCATCTACGTCATCCTCGACCTGCACACCCTGCCCGGCGGCGACTGCCCCTGGGCCAGTTGCGGCCGCCTGGCCGCCAGCCCCAACGAGTTCTGGAACAACACCACCTACCAGGACTGGGTCACCACCATCTGGCAGCAGATGGCCACCCGCTACGCCGGCAACCCCACCGTCGCCGCCTACGACCTCATGAACGAGCCGCTGCTGGCCCTCAACGAGAGCGCAGCCGACAACGCCAAGAAGACCGCCTACGAGAACCGGCTCTACCAGACGGTCCGCGCCGCCGACCCGGACCACGTGGTCATGATGGAGGCGTTCTTCAGCTGGAGCGGCACGACCAAGCCGTCGACGTACGGCTGGACCAACGTGATGTACGAAGTCCACCCCTACGACATGGCCGACCCGCTGTCCGCTGATGCCCAGAACACCCTGGTCACCAACCAGCTCGCGGCCCTCGCCGCCAAGCAGGCCGACCCGAACTGGGCCACTCCGATCCTGGCCGGCGAGTTCCAGCTCTACCAGTACGACGACGTCTGGCGCCGCTGGCTGACGGGTCTCAATGCCCTGAACGTGTCCTGGAGCAACTGGACCTACAAGGTGACCCAGGGCCAGGCCGACCTCGGTGGCGGGTACTGGGGCCTGTACAACTCCAACGCCAGCCCCGCCCCGATCATCGACAACGACAGTGCCGCGACCGTCAGCGCCAAGCTCGGCGCCTTCGCCACCTCGGCCTTCCAGCCGAACACACCGTTCCAGAACGACGTCGCGAAGGTCGCCACCGGCGCACCGTACGCGCAGGCCACACCGCTGAGCCAGACCGGCTGGACCGCGACCGCGTCGTCCTCGTCGGCGACCGCGCCGCCGGCCGACGCGCTGGACTGGAACACCGCCACCCGCTGGGCCTCCGGCACCGACCAGGCGCCCGGACAGTGGTTCCAGGTCGACATGGGGACCGCGCAGGTCGTCAGCGGCGTCTCCGTCGAGACCCGCTCCACCGACCTGTTCGACTACGCACGCGGCCTGACGGTGCAGACCTCCGCCGACGGTACGAACTGGACCACCGTCCGCAGCGGAACCGGATGGGGCGCGAAGCAGTACCTCGCCTTCCCGCCGGTCTACGCGCGCTACATCAAGCTCACCCAGACCAGCGCCTCCAGCACCTGGTGGACGATGGCCGAGTTCCACGCCTACGCCGAACCGCCGCTTTCCCGCACCGGCTGGACCGCCTCGGCCTCCGGCACCGGCCCCGGCACCACCCTCGCCGGCCCGCTGGACGGCTCGGCCACCACGCGCTGGAACAGCGGCGCGGCCCAGACCCCGGGCCAGTACTACCAGGTCGACATGGGCAAGACGCAGACCTTTGACACGGTCCTGCTCGACAGCGCGGCCTTCGGCGGCGACTACCCGCGCGGTTACGCGATCCAGACCTCGAACGACGGCACCACCTGGGCCACCGCCGCCACCGGCACCGGATCCGGGCAGCAGGTGATCGCCACGTTCGCGCCGCAGACGGCACGCTACCTGCGCGTCACTCAGACCGGCACCGCCGCCAACTGGTGGTCGATCGCCGAGCTGAACGTCTACGGCGAGCAGGAGAACGCCCGCACCGGCTGGGCTGTCACCGCCTCCTCCACCGGATCGGGCGCGGCCACCGCGAACGTCCTGGACGGCTCGCTGTCCAGCCGCTGGACCAGCGGAGCGGCCCAGGCCGCCGGGCAGTGGGTGCAGATCGACATGGGCGGCCAGCAGTGGTTCAACCACGTGGTGCTGGACGCCGGAACCTCAGCGAACGACTACCCGCGCGGGTTCACCGTGCAGGTGTCGGCGGACGGGACGACCTGGACCACCGTCGCCGACGGCGTCGGCACCGGGGCGTGGACGGCCGTGAACTTCCCCTTCGTACAGGACAGGTACGTCCGGATCACGCTGACCCAGGGCACCGGCGCGAGCGGAGCCTGGTGGTCGGTCGCCGAGCTCCGGGCCTTCCAATAGCCGGACCGCGGGCTTTCCAGCAGTAAGAGAGGTGGAACGTGTCTGCCACGACGACGACGATGATCGGCCGGGCCGACGAGCAGGAACGGCTCGCCGAGCTCGTCACCGCGGGCTCCGGCCGGGCGCTGGTGCTGCGCGGCGAGACCGGCGTCGGCAAGAGCGCCCTGCTCGACCACGCGGCCGAGCTCGCGCTCCGGGACGGCCGCCGGGTGGTCCGCGCGACCGGGATCGAGGCCGAGGCCGGGCTGCCCTACGCCGGGCTGCACCAGCTGGTGCACCCGCTGCTGGCCGAGGCCTCGGGGCTGGACGACGGCAGCCGGACGGTGTTCGACGCCGTCTTCGGCTACCCGGACTTCACCGGGGGCGGCAAACCGCCCTCGGTGATGGCCCTGGGCATCGCGGTGCTCGCGCTGCTGTCCCAGGCCGCGGCGTCCCAGCCGCTGCTGCTCGTCCTGGACGACGGCCAGTGGCTGGACGACGCCAGCACCGACGTCTGCGGCTTCGTGGGCCGGCGGCTGGCCGGCAGCCCGGTCACGCTGCTGGCGGCGGTCCGCTCCGACGTCGCCTCGCGCTTCGAATCCACCGGCCTGCCGGAGCTGACGGTGTCGGCACTCGGTGAGGAGGACGCCGCGCGGCTGCTCGACCAGCACCATCCCGCGCTCAGCACGCAGGTCCGCCGCCTGGTGCTCGACCAGGCGCAGGGCAACCCGCTCGCGTTGCGGGAGCTGCCCGCGCACTTCACCGGAGGCTCCGGCGACGAGATGCCGGACGACCTGTTCGGCCAGCACGCCGTAGCGGTGCCGCGACGCCTGCAACACCTGTACGGGACGCGGATCGCGGCCCTGAGCCCCAGCGTGCGGGCCGAGCTGCTCATGGGCGCGCTCGACGGAACCGGTGGCCGCCCCGGCCAGGCCCCCTCCGGGCTCTACCGCATGCGCGACGCCGACGAAGCCGTGGCCGCCGGGCTGCTCGATATCGAGCCGGGCACCGGCGAGTTCACGTTCCGGCACCCGCTGGTGCGGTCCACCATCGTCCAGATGGCCACCCCGAACCAGCGCCGGGCCGCCCACCGGGTGCTGGCCCAGGTGCACCGGGACCATCTGGAGCGGCGCGCCACCCACCTCGCGGCCGCCACCGTCGACCCCGACGACGACGTCGCCGACATCCTCGAAGCGGCCGCCGAGTCGGTGACCCGCCGCGGCGGCGCCCTGGCCGCCGTCGCGTGGCTGACCCGCGCCGCCGAACTGAGCGAGAGCCACGCCGACCGGTCGCGGCGGCTCGCCGACGCGGCGTTCATCGCCGGCCACGCCGCGCAGCTCGGGCAGGCCCACCGCCTGGTGGTCGCCGACGCCGGAGCGGGCGTGGCCGAATCCCCGGCGGCGGTGATCGCCTCCGCGTACCAGGCGCTGTACCAGAACGGCGACGTGCGGTCGACGTGGCGTCAGGTCACGACGACGATCGAGAGCCTGCGCGACGCCGGGGCGCCCGAGTCCGGCGAGGTCCTGACCCGGCTCGTCGACCTGCTGCTGGCGATGAGCCAGTACGCCGGGGACGCCGCCATGTGGGAGCGCACCCACGCGCTCCTGGACTCGCTGGGCGAGGTCGTGACCGCGGAGTCACGGCTGTTCAGCGGCACATGGAGCGACGTCGTCCGGCACGGCGCCGCCGGCGTCGGGCAGGTGGAGCAGGCCACGGGCCGGCTGGGGGATCTGGAGCCGTGGGACGTCACCCGGCTCGGCGTGGCCGCCTACCATCTCGACGTCCTGAGCCAGTACCGTCCGCACCTGCAGCGCGTCGTCGACCGCGAGCTGGAGACCGGCGCGGCCGCCAGCGGCATCGTGATGCTGCACCTGATCATGCTCGACCAGATCGCGGTCGGGGAGTGGGACGAGGCCGAGCGGTGCGGGCGGCGGGCGCTGGAGGTGGCGGTCGAGCACGGCCTGGAGCTGTTCGCCATGCAGGGCCGCGGATACCTGGCGTACCTCGCGGCGCTGCGCGGTCAGGTCGCGCGGGCGCGGGACCTCCAGGCCGAGGTCGACTCCTGGGCCCGGCCGCGCGGTCTGGGGTTCCTGACCCAGCTCGCCGACGCCGGCGGCGCCCTGGCCGCGTTGAACACCGGCGACTACGAGGCCGCGTACCTGTACGCCGTCGGCGTCACCGCGCCGGGCACGTTCCAGCCGTACATGTATCAGGCCCCGCGCATGCTGCTCGACCTCGTCGAGGCCGCCCGGCACACCGGGCGTGCCGAGCAGGCCCGGCAGCACGCGCTGGCGGCCCGCGACGCCGGCCTGCCCGGGATCTCGCCGCGCCTGGCGCTGCTCACGTACGGCGCACTGGCCATGACCGCGGACGGCGAGCAGGAGGCGGAGGAGATGTTCGCCCTCGCCGAAGCCCACCCGGACGCCGCACGGTTCCCGTTCGACCTCGCCCGGATCCGCCTGGCCCACGGGATCCGCGTGCGGCACGTCAAGGGCCGCGTCGCGGCGCGGCATCTGCTGGTGCAGGCGGCCGAGGCGTTCGACCGCCTCGGCGCCGCCGCCTGGGCCCAGCGCGCGCACCTGGAGCTGCGGGCCGCCGGCAGCGCGCCGCGCGCCTCGATCCTGAACCTGGCCTCGCTGACGTGGCAGGAGCGGCGGATCGCCGACCTGGCCGCGAGCGGGCTGACCAACAAGGAGATCGGGGAGCGGATGCATTTGTCACCGCGCACGGTCAGCTCGCACCTGTACCGCATCTTCCCGAAGCTGGGCATCACGACGCGCGCCGCACTGCGCGACGCCCTGAGCCGCTCGGACGGGGACCGGATGGCGAGCTGACAGCTACAGACCCTGCTCCGCCAGCCAGGCGAGACGATTCGTCGAGGCCGAATGTCTCCAGATCGGTGCGTTGCGAGAGCGGCGGGGCCGGCGCGTCGTCCGCGCCGGCCCCGCCGCTCTCGCTGTGCC
This sequence comes from Catenulispora subtropica, assembly GCF_039531675.1. Taxonomy (NCBI): domain Bacteria; kingdom Bacillati; phylum Actinomycetota; class Actinomycetes; order Catenulisporales; family Catenulisporaceae; genus Catenulispora; species Catenulispora subtropica. The sequence continues at coordinate 84,937 of NZ_BAAAQM010000039.1, read as the reverse complement.
TTCTCAGCCGGTGTAGACCGCGTTCGCTCCGTAGAGCACGTTGGTGAAGCTGGAGATGTAGTCGTGGATGTCGGTGCTGGTCAGGTTGTACGTGAGATACACGCCATAGCCGCCGTCGACGGTCTGCTGCGCGAGATCGGCCGCGGTGCCCGAGTCGGTCGAGCCGAAGTCGACGGCCGCGGGGGACAGGCGGCTCTTGGGCAGCGCGATGTCGGGCACGTCGAACGAGCCGTACCAGGGGTTCCACGCGTAGTTGAACATGGAGGTGACGTTGACGCCCTTGTAGGAGAGCCGTGTCGAGGACGGGCCTATGTCGTAGAGCGTGATGAGCTTGTTCGGCATGTAGCCGCGCAGGGCCTGGATCAGGTACACGAACGAGCTGTTGTTGGGCTGCCCGGTGCCGTTGACGCCGTAGTCGGCGTACTCGTCGTCGAAGTCGATGCCGTCGAGCCCGTACTTGGTGACGGCGTCGGACAGCTGCTTGGCGAACGCCGAGGCGGCGGCCTTGGACGGGAAGTTGGCGAAGCCGGCGCCCTGGTGGTTGCCCAGGATCGACAGCTCGACCTTGATCCCCTTCGCCTGCAGCGGCCGGATCTGCGTCGCCGCGTTGTCCAGCACGCTCTGCACCTGCGGGTTGAAGTACAGGTAGGCGTTGGTGCCGTCGTAGTTGATGTTGGCGGCGAAGATGACGCCGATGTCGAAGACGTTGGCGCCGCTGTCGGCCAGCTTGTACTTGCCGACGTTCACCATGCTGTTGCTGTTGACCTCGACGTATGCGACCGAGACCGGGCCGCTCTTGGCCGCGGCGGGCTTCGCGGCCGCGGTGGCGGCGGAGCCCCGGGGCGCGGCCTGTGCGACACCCGCCACGGCGGAGAACGCCAGGGTCAGGGTGCCGGCGAGCGCGGCGGTCCACCGAGTTCGGGATCTGAGCTGCATCGATCAAGCTCCTTCTGGGAGAAGGTGACAAAGAGACGTGCTACACAGAGGTAAAGCGTTTCAGCGAAGTGAAATATGCACCCGGCCCGGGAGGGTGTCAAGGGCTGGCCATCGATCCACGATCCCGTTTCAGCGATTCAGGGTCCGGGGTGAAGCGGACAACTGCATCAGAGGCTTGATTCGAGGGTTATTCGCCTCTACCGGAGGTGGCGGCCGCCCTGCATACTGCGGCCGTGTCGGTTTCCCGCAACGGTGTCGCCGTCGTCGCGACGGCTCTGGTCCTGACGCTCGGCGCGTGCGGCGGTTCGGGGAAGGCGAAGAGCGCTGGGGTCCAGCCCCCAGGCTCTTCGGGTTCTTCGAGCGGCTCGGGCGCCTCGGGCGCCTCGGGGGCGGCCGGTTCCGCGGCCTCCTCGCCGAATTCCGCGAACCCGTCGAGCGCTTCGACGTCGGCGGCGTCACCCGACGGCCCGGACTGCGGCCAGATCGGCACTGACAGCAACGGCGCGGCCGTCCGGCTGTTCATCACCGGCGGGCCCCTGTCCTGCGCCGAGGCCAAGAAGATCTACGCCGACTACGGTGCGGCGGCCAAGGAGGGCTCGGGCGGCTTCGCGACCGTCGACGGCGGCTGGCAGTGCGGGCACAACAGCGTCGCCGGCATCGAGACCAGCGGCGTCCAGGCCGGCTGCCAGAACGACACGAAGAGCTTCGAGACCCGCGTCGGCACCCAGGACACGTCCGGTGGCTCGGAACCCGGCGGCGCCCCCACGAGCGACGGATCCTCCGGCGGCGGCGTGCCGCCCACCGGCACCCCGAAGGGCCGGCTGACCGGCAACCAGCTGGCGGCGATCCTCGCCGGCGTGTCCTCATTCCCGCATGGCACCAGCGCCACCGACCACGCCGATGACTCCGGACCCCGACTGGTGTCCCAGCCCACCGACCCGGGCGGCCTGTTCCGCAGCGCGAGCTGCGCCGACAACGCCACGCTCCCCGACTACTCGGTCCTCGGCACCGCCTACGCCCACCGCGAGTACGCCGTCCAGAGCGCGTTCTCGGCCACCATCGACCAGTTCCAGGACAACGCGACCGTCTCGGCCTACCTCACCGACCGCACGTCCTACATCCAGCGCTGCCAGTCGAGCCGGTTCCCCGGCTCAGCGCTCCAGACGCCGACCGTCGCGGGCCTGCCCGCCACCGTCTTCACCATGCCCGGCCTGCACGAGGTCATCGTCATCGACGGCCCCTACCTGATCGACGTCTCCGCGAACACGCCCGCCGGTCAGGGAGACGCCACGTCGACGCCGCCGGAGAAGGTGGCGGCGGACATCGTCGCGGCGCTCGCGCGCTGACGAGGCGCTGAGCGCCTGAGCCGCTGGGCTGCTGTGCCGCTGGCACGCCAACGCGAAAGCCCCGCAGCGATCCGGGATGCCGGTCGCCGCGGGGCTTCGAGGTTTTCGCGCTCGCTACCGCGTCAGGCGTGCGTGCCCTGCGTCGCCTTCTTGCGCCGCGTGTAGACGACCATGCCGCCACCGGCCGCGACCAGGGCCAGCGCTCCGCCGCCGATGGCCATCGTGTTGCCCGCACCGGTGTGCGCCAGGTTCCCGCCCGGCGTGGTGGTGCTGGTGGTGGGCGTGGTCGACGGAGTGGTCGACGAGGTGGTCGACGAGGGCGTGGTCGAGGGCGTCGTCGACGGGTGCGTGCTCGGCGTGGTCGACGGGGTGGTGCTCGGGGTGGTGGGCGGGGTCACGACCTTCGGAACCCACGACAGCTCGCTCGATCCCGAGACTTGTGCGTTCTTCGACTGCGCCAGGATGAGGTTCTGGGACGGCGTCTTCGGGTCCTCGTTCAGGAAGATGCGGCCGGCTTCGATGCCCGTCACGGTGCCCGAAGCCGTCAGCGTGACCTTGCCCTGGGTGGGGGAGGCGGCCAGCTGGACGTAGACGGTGGTACCGCTCTTGAACATCGCCTTCGGGTCGATCGGCTTGCCGTCGGCGTCCAGCAGCTTGGCCCCGGTCTTGGCCGGGTCGTCCAGGGCCAGCGAGATGAACGCGTGAGAGGTGTCGCTGCTCGTCACCTTGAAGGCGACCTTGTCGCCGGCGTGGTACGACTGATCCTTCGGGAGCGGCACGGCCGGGCCGACGTTCAGCGACGCCTGCGGCTGGTCGGTGCCGCCCGTGTTGAGGCCAGCCTGCGCCGTCAGGTAGGTGAAGATCAGGTAGACGTTGTCGTCTCCGTCCTTCGTGTACTGCGCGCTCTTGTCGATCGCGGTCTTCCCGGTGGGATCGGCCATGGCCCAGATCGCCGCCTGGGTGCCCGCGACCGCCTCGTCGTCGGTCAGGCCGCTGACCTTGTCGCCGGCCGCGGTCGCGGCGGTGCCCAGGGCGGCGGTGCTGAGCTGGGGGACGGAGTGGTTGAGGATCCACTTGATCCCCTGGAGATGCGCCGTGTCGATGCCGTTCTTGCCGGCCTGCGACGCCCAGTCGTGCTCGTCGTAAAGCTGGTCGCGGTCGAGCCCGACCGTCTGCTGGATGCAGTAGGTCAGCAGGTCGTCGCCGGCGCCCTTCACCTTCAACGGTATGAGCACGGTGTGATCGGTCGTCTTTGTGCCGTCGGCGTGCGTCATGACCACAGGGTGATCGGTCTCGCTGTCGAGCAGGGTCTTGTCGACGGTCGCGCCCTTGACGCCGCCGTCCGCGTGCGCGGTACCGGCCACCATCGCGGCGGAGGTGACCCCGAGGAACATGGCGGCGGCCAGCCTGCGTCCGGAAGTGGACGTCGAGTTCTGCATGGATCCCATCCCTTTTAGGTGGTGTGCAGTGAGTCGTTGGCCGGCGGAGCTGTGCGAGCCGACGGCGGGAGTATACTCACCGGTTTCGTCGAGCACTGATGATTCGTCATAATTTCGCGGGGTGAGTGCCTCCCGGATCCAGACGGCCGGGGCTGGTGTAATGGAGCGGTGACCGCCGTAGCACTGTTCACCCGGGACCTGCGGGTTCATGACAATCCTGTTCTCGCGGCGGCGGCTCAGGACCCTGTGGTGCCCCTGTTCGTCCTGGACGACGCCATCGCCTCGCGGATCCCCGAGACACGGATGAGGTTCTTGAGCCAGGCGCTCGCCGATCTGGACGAGGGACTGCGGCGGAAGGGCGGACGCCTCGTGCTGCGGGCCGGCGACGTGGTCGAGGAAGTCTGTCGCGTCGTCACCGAGACCGAGGCGACGCGGGTGCACGTGGCCGCCGACGTCACGGCCTACGCGCGGGACCGTGAACAGCGTCTCGCCTCAGAGCTCGAAGCGATCGGCGTGGCGCTGCACCGCCACGAGCAGGTTCACACGGTTCAGGTTCCCGGCGAGATCCGCCCGGCTGATCGTGACCACTTCTCGGTGTTCACTCCGTACTGGCGGCGCTGGGCCGAGGCTCCGCTGCGGGCGCCGGCGTCCGTACCGCGGTTGACGGTGCCGGATGTCGGCAGTCTGCCGTTGCCGGAGGCCGGGACCGGTGAGAACAGCCTGCCCGGGGGCGAGACCGCCGGGCGCGAGCGGGCCCGGCGCTGGCTGAGCCGGACGGTCGACGACTACGAGGAGGTCCACGACGACCTCGCCGCCGACGCCACCTCCCGTCTGTCGCCCTACCTCCACTTCGGCTGCCTCTCGGCCACCGAACTCGTCGCCCGGGCGACGCGGGACCACGCGGGGGACGGTGCCCGGGCCTTCATCAGGCAACTGTGCTGGCGCGACTTCCACCACCAGGTCCTGGCCGCCCGTCCGGATGCCGCGCACACGGATCTGCGCCCGCGCGGGGAGTGGATCGACGATCCGGACGCGCTGGCGGCGTGGAGGGAAGGCCGGACCGGCATCCCGATCGTCGACGCCGGCATGCGCCAGCTGGTCGCCGAGGGCTGGATGCACAACCGCGCGCGCCTGATCACCGCCAGCTTCCTGACCAAGTCGATGGGCCTGGACTGGCGGGCCGGTGCGGCGCACTTCGCCCGGCACCTTCTCGACGCGGACGTCGCCAACAACACCCTGAACTGGCAGTGGGTCGCGGGAACCGGCATGGACACCCGCCCCAACCGCGTGCTGAATCCGTTGCGTCAAGCCGCGCGCTACGACCCGGAGGGGGAGTACGTGCGCCGTTACGTGCCCGAACTCGCGGACCTGGCCGACGCGGCCGAGGTGCACCAGCCGTGGCGGCTCGGGGCGGAGGCGTTGACCGAGCGCGGGTATCCCGAGCCCATCGTCTCCGTCGACGGGGGCAAGGTCGCCTCGGTGCGCGGCGCGACCCCGTTGTTCTGAGCAGGGCAGGGCTCTGCTTACCGCCCCGCCTCCAGCGGATCCGCCAGCAGACGCGCGAAGGCCAGTTCCGCCGCCCCGATCAGCGGTGCGTCGTCCTCCAGCACCGGGGTCCGCAGCCGTACCGACTCGCGGTGGGTCGCCAGCGTCGACGTGCGCAGCCGGCCCCGTACGTGCGTCGCCGCGCCCAGATACACGCCGCGGAGCATGCCGCCCATGATGATCATCTGGGGGTTGAAGATGTTCACCAGGTTCGCGACCCCGAACCCGAGCCAGTCGCCGACGCGCAGCAGGGCCTGCTGGGCGTCGGTGTCGCCGAGGCGGGCGGCCAGGACCACGGCCTCCACCGCCTCGCGGCCGACGCCTTCGCGGCCGGCCGCCTTCAGCAGCGCGTACTCGCCGATCTCGGTCTCCCAGCAGCCGCGGGCGCCGCAGCCGCAGAGTTTGCCGCCCTCCAGGCGGACCGCCATGTGGCCGATCTCGCCGGCGAAGCCGTCGGTGCCGGACAGCAGGGTGCCGCCGGCGATGATGCCGGCGCCGATGCCGACGTCGCCGTGCAGGTAGATCACGTCGTCGCAGCCGGTGGCGGCGCCGCGCGCGTGTTCGGCCAGGGCGCCCAGGTCGGCGTCGTTGCCGACGCTGACCGGGCGGTGGCGGCCGTAGACCTCGGCCAGGGAGTCGGCCAGGGCCCGGCCCAGGGGCTCGGCGTCCCAGCCGATGTTCGGGCCGAAGCAGACCTCGCCGTCGTCGCCGCGGACTATGCCGCAGAACGCCACGCCGGTGCCGATGTTCACGGCGTCCGACGGGGCGGCCTGGCGCAGCGACTCCGCGAAGGTCCGCACCGTGCCCACCACCGAGTCCAGGGAGAACTCCTCGCGGGAGGTGCCGGTGTCCCGGCGGTCCAGCACCACGCCGCCCAGGCCCACGCGGGCCGCGGTGATCCGGTCCACGCCGACCGCCACCGCCAGGGCGTGGACCCGGCCCGACTCCGGCCGCACCAGCAGGGACGGCCGGCCGGTGCGGCCCCCGCCGGCCTGGGCCTGTTCGGTCACCAGGCCGGCGTCGGCCAGTTCGGAGGTCAGGGCTCCGATGGTCGACCGGTTCAGTCCCAGGCGGGCGGTCAGGTCGGTGCGGGAGATCGGCCCGGAGAAGTGGACCTGCCGCAGCACCGCCGACAGGTTGGAGCGGCGCAGGTCTTCAGTCGTCTGCGCAGCACGCACCAAGAGCGGACTCCCCTTCCGGACCGTGGGCGGCAGCTGACACCGGCCGGGTCACGATCCGGCCGCGGCCCGTTTGCGCGAGAGTGCGTCCACACCGGCCGCCAGCAGCAGCACGATACCGGTGAAGACCAACTTCGTGCCGGAGGCCCAGCCCAGCGAGCCCATGCCGTTGTCGATCACGGCGATCACGGCGCCGCCCAGGACCGCGTCCAGGGCCCGGCCGCGTCCGCCGAAAAGGCTCGCGCCGCCGATCACCGCCGCGCCGACCGACTTCAGCAGGATGTCGCTGCCGCCGGTGTTGGCGTCCACGGAGTTGGCCCGGGAGGCCAGGATGATGCCGCCGACCGCGGCCATCAGGGAACAGATGACGAACGCGGATATCCGGACCTTGGTGACGTCGATGCCGGCCCGCCTCGCCGCCTCGCGGTTGCCGCCGACGGCGTACAGGTGCCGGCCGTAGGCGGTGCGGTTCAGCACGAACGTCCACAGCAGCAGCAGCGCGCCGATCACCGGCACGATCACCGGGACGCCCTTCAGCGAGCGCGCCGGGTTCAGGCTGCGCTCCATGTTGAGCACGAAGACCAGCACGCCGAGCAGCACGGCCAGCGAGCCGATCCGGATGGCGGTCAGCGTCGGCGGCTCGGAGGCCAGGCCGGAGTGGGCGCGGCGGCGGACCTTCAGGATCCGCACCGCGGCGTAGGCCAGGACCACGAGCACGTACAGGATCCAGCCGACGGCCGGGTCCAGGCTGGTGTTCTCCAGCCGCAGGATGTTCGGGTCGCTGATCCGGACGATGTTGCCCTCGCCGAGCAGCATCAGGATCACGCCCTGGAAGGCCAGGTACGCGGCCAGGGTCACGACGAAGGACGGGACCGCGACCTTGGAGACGATCCAGCCGATCAGCGCCCCGGCCAGCATGCCGGTGACCAGTGCCGCCGGCACGCCGACGTACCAGCTGTTGCCGTGCGGCAGCGGCAGCCCCGGCTCCTTGGTCATCAGCAGCGTCATCACGGTGGCGCACAGTCCGGCGGTGAACCCGGCGGACAGGTCGATCTCGCCGATGATGAGCACGAACACCAGCCCCATGGCGATGATCGTGACGCCGGCGCCCTGGGTGAACAGGTTGGCGATGTTGGCCTTGGTCAGGAACAGCTTGGGCCGCAGGATCTCGAAGACCGTGGACAGCGCCAGCAGTCCGGCCACGGCCGGCAGCGAGCCGATCTCGCCGGAGCGTACGCGCGCCCAGTAGTCGCGCAGGTAGGAGGTCAACGGGGAGGCCGGTGGTCCGGCGGCCGTCCGGTCGTCGGACGCGGAGGCGGTGGTGAGGGTTCCCATCGCTAGGAGTCCTTTCGGCCCAGGCTGTCGCTGCCGCCGGTCGTGATCAGCTCGACCACTTGGGAGTGGGTGACCTCGGAGGTCTTCACCTGGGCGGCCGTGGTGCCGAGGTAGAGGGCTGCGATGCGGTCGGAGACGGCGAAGACGTCGTTCATGTTGTGGGAGATGAGGATGACGGCCAGGCCGGTGTCGGCCAGGCGGCGCACGAGTTCCAGCACCTGGGCGGTCTGGGCCACGCCGAGCGCGGCGGTCGGCTCGTCGAGGATGACGACCTTGCTGTTCCACAGCACGGCCTTGGCGATGGCCACGGTCTGCCGCTGGCCGCCGGACAGGCTGGCCACCGGCTGGCGGACCGAGCGCACGGTGCGCACCGACAGGCTGGTGAGCGTCCGCTGGGCCATCTGCTCCATCTGCTCGTCGTCCAGCACGACGCCGCGCTTGGACTCCCGGCCCAGGAACATGTTGCCGACGATGTCCAGGTTGTCGCACAGCGCCAGGTCCTGGTAGACGATCTCGATGCCGAGCGAGGCGGCCTCGCGCGGGCTGCCGATGGTGACGGACTCGCCGTTGTAGCGGATCTCGCCGCTGTCGACGGGGTGGATGCCGCCGATGCACTTGACCAGCGTGGACTTGCCGGCGCCGTTGTCGCCGACCAGCGCGGTCACCTGGCCGGCGTGCGCCTCGAAGTCGACGTCGCGCAAGACGTGGACGGGGCCGAAGCTCTTGTGGATCCCTTTCAGGGACAGGGTGGGTTCCGATGACACCGCGGACACGGGTGCTGACACTCCTTCTTGAGATGAAGCCTGGTGCTCGCGCGGCCGGGTCCCGCCGCCCGCTGCGGTGGGCGGCGGGACCCGGCCGGCGTGCTCAGCCGATGCCGGCGGCCGAGCAGGCCGAGGCGAACTCGGAGGTGCAGACCTGGGCCTTGTCGGCCCCGCCGGCGGTGAACACGTCGTTGATGTTCGCCTTCGTGATCGCCTCCGGGGTCAGCAGCACCGACTTCACGTCCTTGTTCAGCTGCGGGTCGTGCACGGTGGCCGTGGCGCTGCTGGCCGGGGTGCCGTTGGCCAGGGCGATGGCCAGCTCGGCGGCCGCGGCGGCCTCCTTCTTGGTGTCCTTGAACACCGACATGCACTGGTCGCCGGCCAGGATCGACTGCAGCCCGGCGACGGTGGCGTCCTGGCCGGTGACCGGGACCTTGCCGTTGAGGTGGTTCTTCTTCAGGATCGCGATCACCGACTGGGCCATGCCGTCGTTGGCGACCAGCACGCCGCCGATGTTCGGCGTCGAGGTGAGCATCTGCTCGAAGTCGGTGCCGGCGGTGGGGTTGTCCCAGCCGGTCACGGACTGGTTCGGGCCCTTGGTCAGGGTGCCGTCGGCGTACTTCGGGTCCAGCACGCTGTTGTAGCCCTGCGCGAACAGCGTCGCGTTGTTGTCGGTGGGGGCGCCGTTGAGCTCGGCCACCGTCGGCTTGGTCTGGCCGCTGAGGCACTGCAGGAGGCCCTGCCCCTGCAGCTTGCCGACGGCGACGTTGTCGTAGCTGACGTAGTAGTCGGCGCCGCCGCCGAGGGTCAGGCGGTCGTAGTCGATGGTCGCCACGCCCTGGGCCTTGGCCTTGGCCAGCACGGCCGAGCCGCTGCCGGAGTCCAGGTCGACGATCACCAGCACCGTGACGCCCTCGTTGAGCATCTGGTCGCCGATGGTCTGGAACTGGTTCTTGTCGCCCTGGGCGTTCTGGATGTCGTACTTCAGGCCCTTGGCCTTGAACGCGGCCTCCAGGGAGGGCCGGTCCTGGCTCTCCCAGCGGACCGAGGACTTGCTGTCCGGCAGGATCACGCCGATGAACGGCTTCTTGCCGCTCGCGCCGCCGGAGGAGCTGGCCGCGGAACCGGTGCTCGAGGAGCCGGAAGAGCTGCTGGAGACGGACTTGCCGCTGCTGCACGCGCTGAGCGCGAGTCCGGTGGCCGCGGTCGCGACGAGGACACGCAGCATCTGCTTCTTCATCCGATACCCCTTCTTGGGACGGAGGACTGGTGGGTGGGAGTCCGGGCATTCCGGGTTGGCTTCCGGGGTTCCCGGGGGAGTGGTGCTGGGCAGTGCTGGGCTGTGCTTGACGAACGAGGCCGGCCGGCCGTTTGTTGTTGACGGGAACATATTCGAGCGCGAGCCGGTCCGGAAGGGGGTCCGGGGGGTCGAGTTTGTTGTAGTCGATAACAATCCGGAAACGGCAGGTGGCGGCCGCGCGGCGGGCGTAAGGGGCGCACCGGCCGGGCGCCCGGTGGCGGGGTTACCCCGCACCGGGGTGCGTTCTCGAACGTTGATAAGTCCTCTAGCGTGGAACGGACGGGAAAACCGGCGGAGGGGATTCCATGGGCTACCTGGGCGGGACGACGGTCGACGCGGCGGCGGCGAAGACGCGCGCCCCGTTGCCGGCCGTGCCGCCCGGCGCGGCGGTGAGAGTTCGTGACGTGTTGTTGAACTGCGGGCGGGTGCTCGACCGGGAGGAGGCCGCCACCTTCGGCCTGTACCGCCGGGCGCTGCGGCTGCTGGAGGAGACCGCGTCCCGGTTCCCGCCGCTGGCCGACATCCTGATGATCGCCGCCAGCCAGACCCACGGCGGGACCGACCTGCTCTCCGGACGGCCCTGGCCGGACCCCGAGCACAAGTTCGTGACGATGCTGTTCAAGGGCAAGGTGCTGCGGTGCCAGCGCACCGCGGAGTGCCACCTCGGGACCGGGTGCCCCGCCTGCCCTTTCCCGGCGGCCTCCGGCGTCACGCTGGAGGGGCCGGCGGCGGTCTACGCGGCCGACGCGAGTGCCCGCCGGGTGGACGACGAGGTGGCGGCGGTGCGGCTGGCGGCGACGCTGATGCACGAGTACACGCACGTCGCGCTGCGGCGGATGTACGGCAACGTGAGCCTGCCGTGGTTCGAGCGCGAGGGGGTGCCGGCCGCCGAGGTGGACCCGCGGATCGTGCGGCTGCGGGAGCGGCGCAACGAGCGGGTCAGTGCCCTGATGCAGGCCTTCGACGGCATGAAGCCGGTCCGGATCCCCGACGCCGAGCCGAACGCCGAGGTGCGCGGCTACCTGGTGGACATCGCCACGGACTGGTGCGCGTACGGCGCCGGCACGAAGGTGCGGTACCAGGAGTCGGTGCCGTACATCGTCGAGGCCTACTTCCACGCGTGCCGGCTGGGCCGGCAGGACGCCGTCGCGACCCTGTTCGGGTTGTTCGTGAGCAGCGATCCGTTCCTGTTGTACGTGGTGCCGGAGTTCGCGGACATGGCCGCCGTGGTGCGGGGGACCGGCCTGATCTCAGACCGGTAGGCCGAGCGCGACGCCCGCCGCCCCGCACGCCGCGGCCAGCAGCAGCGCCGACACCACGCCGCGGCGCAGCACGAGGAGCCAGACCGCGGCCGAGGCCAGGAGGACGAACTGCCACGGGTGGTCCAGCGCGGCGGCCAGCGGGATGGCCGAACCGGCGATCGCACCGATGACGGCGGGCCCGGCGCCGGTCAGGAACGCCTGCACCCCCTTGTCGCCGCGCATCCGGTCGAAGTGCGAACCGCCGGCGATCACGAACACGAACGACGGCGCGAACGCCACTCCCGCCGCCAGCAGCGCACCGCCCACCCCCGCGGCCGCGTACCCGACGACGGCGACCGTCTGCACCACCGGCCCCGGCGTGATCTGGCCGAGCGCGACGGCGTCGAGGAACTGGCTGGAGGACATCCAGTGGTGGGTGCGCACCGCGTCGTGCTGCATCAGCGGGATGATGACGAAGCCGCCGCCGTAGGAGAGCGCGCCGACTTTGAAGGCGGTGAAGGCCAGCGCCAGCAGGCCCCCGGTGGCGCTCGTCGCCGGAGCCAGAAACGGGAGGAGGGCGCGGACGCCGGCCGCGGGGCGGAGCCGTACCGCCACTTCGATCAGGCCGCAGGCCAGCAGGACCAGCACCAGCCAGGGGCCGATGAGCGCGGCCGACAGCGCGCCGAGGGTGGCGTAGGTCAGCCAGCGTGTCTTCGCCGGGGTGTTCGCGACGTCCGCGCCGGCCCGCTGAATGCGCTTCCAGCTGGCCGGGGCCAGCCCCCACGCCGCGTGCAGCGCGACCGCCGCCACCGCCGACCCGGCCCCGGCGGACGCGCCCAGCACGACCTTCGGCGGATGCGCCGCCAGGAACACCGCGGCCAGGCCGATGATGAGCACCAGCCCGGGCACGATGAAGCAGAAACCCGCCAGCAACGCGCCGGCCGTGCGGCGCAGCCGCCAGCCGCACCAGATCGCCAGCTGCGTGGACGCCGGTCCCGGCAGCAGGTTCACCGCCGCGATGGCGTCCTCGAACTCGGGCTCCTCGATCCAGTGCCGGTCGGTCACGCACAGCCGGCGCAGCAGGACGATGTGCGTGGGCGGCCCGCCGAAGCCGGTGACGCCGATCCGCAGCCACTCGCGGGCGATGGTGGGCAGGGAGACGCTGGGGGCTTCGGGCACGGGGCCGACTCTAGAGGGTGGAGGTTGCCGCCAGGTCGAGCAGCCTGGCCACGACGTCGGGGAAGTCGCCGCAGATCTCGGGGCCGATCCGCGGGCCGAGCTCGTCGGCGGCGTCACCGGTGATCTCGGTGCGGTAGGTGACCTTCGTGCGGCCGGCGCCGAGGTCCTCGATCAGGTGATAGGTGGTGACGGTGATGCCCGGTCCCTCGGCGACGTCGACGAACGCCCGGTCCTCGGTCACCTCGGTGATGGTCAGCTGGATCCGGTCCTGACCGGGCGGAGTCATCGTGAAGGTGGTGCCGACGGCGAACGGCCCGTTCAGCACGACCTCGCCCACCCCGTCGTTCCACGTGTGCCAGCCCAGCGGGTCGGCCCACAGCTTCCACACGGCGTGCGGCGCGACCTCGGCCTCGGCGGTGAACTCGTACTCCCACATGATGTGCCCTCCCTCGAATTTACTATGCGCACATAGTATCTCGGACGGCGATCATGGCGCAAGCCGGCGTGCGTCTGGCAGAAGTCGCCGTGACCACAGCACAGAACTCTGCATCCGTTCCTTCCGACGCTCCGACGGCCGCCGCCGTCACCGCACCCGCACCCGGCCCCCGCGCCGTCTCGGCTTCCGCCTCCGGCACCTGGAAGCTCGGCGGGCGCACCGTCCACCGCCTCGGCTTCGGCGCCATGCGCCTCACCGGCACCGCCGCGTTCCACGGCGGCACGCCCCGCGACCGCGCCGCCTCCGTCGCCGTCGTCCGCCGCGCCGTCGACCTCGGCGTGGACCACATCGACACCGCAGCCTTCTACTTCTCAGCGCTCCGCTCCGCCAACGAGATCGTCGGCGCGGCGCTGGCGCCGTACGGCGACCAGGTCCTCGTCGCCACCAAGGTCGGCCCCCGCCGCGACCGCTCCGGCGCCTGGGAGGCCGCCGCCCGGCCGGACCAGCTCCGCGGCGACGTCGAGGAGAACCTCCGCCAGCTGGGCCGCGACCACCTCGACCTCGTCTACCTCCGCACCATGGGGCAGGCGTCCATCGCCGAGCACTTCGGTGCGCTGGCCGACCTGCGCGCCGAGGGCCTGATCCGCGACCTCGGCGTGTCCGAAGTCAGCGTCGCGCAGCTCGACGAGGCGCGCGCCATCGCCCCCGTGGTCGCCGTGCAGAACCGCTTCGGACTCGGCGACCCGGCCTCCGCCGGCCTGCTGCGGGCCTGCGGCGACCTGGGCATCGCCTTCGTCCCCTTCTTCGCCATCGCCGGCGCCCGCGCGTCGGGCTCCGCGCCCGACCCGGCGACCGCTCCGGAGGACCCGGGTGTCCTCGCCGTCGCCCGCGCCCACGGCGCGTCCCCGCAGCAGATCCGCCTCGCCTGGTCCCTGGCCCAGGGTCCGCACGTCCTGGCGATCCCCGGCACCGGCGACCTCGCGCACCTGGAGGCGAACGTCGCCGCCGGCGCGCTCCGCCTCAGCGTCGCGCAGCTCGACCTCCTCGCTTCAACCGCCTGATACCGGGTAAGTCCGCCGCTCGGCATGCGCAGACGGCGAATGGAGGAGAACATGGAGCCCGTGAGTGAGGTCGACGTACGCCGAGCCGAGAAGATGGTGTCCGAAGGGGCACCCGTCTTCCGTGAAGGCGTGGCGCCTTCGACAGGCGACGACGGACTGCCGGACGGGGGCTTCGCCGACCACGACGTCTACGACGTCATCGTCCTCGGTGCGGGACCGACCGGGGAGAACCTCGCCGAGCGCGTCCACGCCGGCGGGCTCAGGGTCGCCGTCGTCGAGCACGAACTCGTCGGCGGGGAGTGCTCCTACTGGGCCTGCATGCCGAGCAAGGCGTTGCTGCGGCCGGTCGCCGCCCTGAACGACGTCCGCCACGTCGGCGGCGCCAAACAGGCGGTGACCGGCGTCCCGGACACCGCCGCCGTCCTGGCCCGCCGCGACTCCTTCGTCTCCGGCTGGAAGGACGACGGCCAGGTCGCCTGGCTGGAGAACGCCGGCCTGGACCTGGTCCGCGGCCACGGCCGCCTCGACGGCCCGCGCCGCGTCGTGGTCCGGACCCCCGACGGCGGCGAGCGCGTCCTGCACGCCCGCCACGCCGTCGCCGTCTGCACCGGCTCCCAGGCCGCGCTCCCGGACCTGCCCGGCCTGGCCGGCGCCCGGGTCTGGACCAGCCGTGAGGCCACCGGAGCCAAGAGCGTGCCCGGCCACCTGGCCGTGGTCGGCGGCGGCGTCGTCGCGGTCGAGATGGCCACGGCCTGGCGCGGGCTCGGCAGCGCGGTCACGATGCTGGTCCGGGACCGGGGCGTCCTGGCGAACATGGAGCCCTTCGCCGGGGAACTCGTCGCCGAGAGCCTCGCCGCCACCGGCGTCGACCTGCGCTTCGGCGAGTCCGTGACCGAGGTCCGCCGCGACGCGGACGACCGCGTCGTCCTCACCCTCGCCTCCGGCGGCACCCTGGCCGCCGACGAGGTCCTGTTCGCCACCGGGCGCCGCCCCGCCACCGCCGACCTCGGACTGGAGACCGTGGGCCTCAAGCCCGGCGACTGGCTCGCCGTCGACGACACCGGCCTGGTCACCGCTGTCGACGGCGGCTGGCTCTACGCCGCCGGCGACGTCAACCACCGGGCCCTGCTCACCCATCAGGGCAAGTACCAGGGCCGGGTCTTCGGCGGCGTGATCGCCGACCGCGTCCACGGCCGCCCGCTGGACCTGCGGCCCTGGGGCCGCAGCGTCGCCACCGCCGACCTGGCCGCCGTGCCCCAGGTGGTGTTCACCGACCCGGAGGTCGCCGCCGTCGGCCTCACCCTGGACGAGGCCGGCCGCCGGGGGCTGCGCGTCCGGGCCGTCGACTACGACCTCGGCGACGTCAGCGGCGCGGCGCTGTACGCCGACGGCTACCGCGGCCGCGCCCGCGCGGTCGTCGACGAGGACCGCGGGGTGCTGGCCGGCGTGACGTTCGTCGGGCCCGGCGTCGCCGAGCTCGTGCACTCCGCGGCCGTCGCGGTGGCCGCCGAGGTCCCGCTGAGCCGGCTGTGGCACGCGGTCCCGGCCTACCCGACCATCGGCGAGGTGTGGCTGCGACTGCTGGAGACCTACCGCGGCTGAGGCCGGGGACGAAAGGGCGGAATGGGATGGCGATCGTCTCGCGCGGCTTCCACGGCCGGCGGCAGTCCTCGGAACACCGGCTGCCGCCGGGCCAGTACGAGGTCACGGACTTCCCGGTGCTGTCGGCGGGCCCCACGCCGCGGGTCAGCCGCGACGTCTGGGAGTTCACCGTGGTCACCGAGACCGGCGACCGGCACAGCTGGAACTGGCGGCAGCTCCTGGCGCTGCCGTCCGAGCGTCCGGTGGTGGACCTGCACTGCGTGACCAAGTGGTCGAAGTTCGACACGACCTGGCAGGGCGTGTCGATGGACACGCTCCTCGGCGACGTCGAGACCGCGGCCGAATACGCGCTCGTGCACTCCTACGGCGGCTACACCACCAACCTGCCGCTGGCGGACCTGCTCGACGGCAAGGCCTGGATCGCCTACGGCTACGGCGGCGCCGACCTGCCGCCCGAGCACGGCGGCCCGGCCCGGCTGCTGGTCCCGCACCTCTACCTGTGGAAGTCCGCGAAGTGGGTGCGCGGCATCCAGCTGCTGATGCAGGACGAGCCCGGCTTCTGGGAGAGCGCCGGCTATCACGACTACGGAGACCCATGGCGCGAGCAGCGATACCAGGGCGACTAGGCGAACGGCTGCGGTGGCGGGTCGCCACCCTGGTCGGGCAGCGTGCGGAGACCCCGGCGGCCCGCACGCTGGTGTTCGACGTGCCCGGCTGGCCGGGGCACCTGGCCGGTCAGCACGTCGACGTCCGCCTGACCGCCGAGGACGGCTACAGCACCCAGCGCAGCTACTCCATCGCCTCGGCCCCCGACGGCGACCGCGTCGAGCTCACCGTGCAGGAGGTCGAGGACGGCGAGGTCTCCTCCTACCTGACCAACGGCGTCCTGGACGGCGACCGCCTCGAACTGCGCGGCCCGGTCGGCGGTTGGTTCGTGTGGGAGCCCGCGCAGCCCGAACCGGTGCTGCTGGTCGCCGGCGGCTCCGGCATCGTGCCGCTCATGGCGATGATCCGCTCGCGGCGGCAGACCGGGGCTGAGGCGCCCTTCCGGCTGCTGTACTCCGTGCGGACCCCGCAGGACCGGATGTACCTCGAAGAGTTGCGGACTCCCGACCCGGGCCTGGACGTCACGTTCCTCTACACCCGTGAGGCGCCCGAAGGCTGGGCCCGCCGGCCCGGCCGCCTCACCGGCCCCGACCTGGCCGCGGTCGCCTGGCCGGCCGCCGCGGGCCCCACCACCTACGTCTGCGGCCCGACCGGCTTCGTCGAGCACACCGCGGACCTGCTGGTCGCCCTCGGCCAGGACCCCGACCGGATCCGCACCGAACGCTTCGGCCCGACAGGAGGCTGACGATGACCGAACCGTTCGGCGACGAGCCCGGGATCACCTACGACGACGGCGAGTACGAGGACGGCAACGCCCTCGCCGGGCCGCTGTCCGACCTGTTCACCGTGGACGTCACTACGGCCGAGGGCCGCTGCACCGGCTGCGGCGCCGTCGGCCCGATCGCGCGGCTGCGCGTCTACGGACCGGCCCCCGGCCTGGTGGCCCGGTGCCCGGACTGCGGCCAGGTCGTGCTGCGCCTGGTGCGCAGCACCGACGAGGCGTGGCTCGACCTGCGGGGGACGGTCAGCCTGCGGATCCGGCTCGGCGAGTGAATCAGCCCAGGTTCTCGCGGTAGAACCGGGTCAGGCGCGCCACCGCGTCGCTGACGTGCTCGTCCACCTCGTACGAGTCGACGTGCGTCGCACCCTCGACCTGGTACACCTCCTTCGGGCCCGTCGCCCGCTGGATGGCGTCGATGCTGACCCAGTGCGTGGGCACCCCACCCCGACCAGCTGCTCGTCGCCTACACCGCGGCGCCGGACACGCCGTCGGCCGAGGGGCTCAGGTTCCTGCTGAACTGGTCCGCCGTGCCGGTGCGGTGAAGGCGCCGTCGCCGGCCAGGAGGTCGGCGCAGAAGCTCCGCACCGCGCCGACGACCACCTTCGGCTTCTCCCAGCCCAGGAAGTGGCCCGCGCCCCGGATCCAGAACGGGCCGACGAGCCGCGGATAGGCGACCTCACACCGGGCTTCGGCCGTGCGGGGATCGCCGAGGGTCGCCGCGTCGGCGCCGATCAGCACCATCACCTGCTGGTCGAGGCCGCGGTCCTCGATCGTCGGCAGGGATGTCCGGCGGCGCCCCATGACGATCTCGTAGTCGCGGAAGGCGACGCGGAGCCGGTCGTGGTCGGCGTAGGCGGCGGTCAGCACCTCCCGGTCGGCGTCGCTGAAGGCGTCCGACGGGGACCACAGGCGATGGCCGAAGAACTCGCCGACGTAGCGACGGCGCCGCTCGGGGGTGTTCAGCATGTCGAGCAGCTCGTCGGCGTGCAGGCCCTGATTGGCCTGGTAGTCGAACAGGATCCGGCGGTCCGGGCCGGACGCCGTGATCCCGGCGGCCGCGTACGCCTCGGACAGGTCGGGCGCCGTGGCGTCCAGGAGCACGACGCGTTCCACCCGCTCCGGGAAGCGGTTGGCGAAGTCGAGGGTGGTGGAGGCACCGAGGTCATGGGCCACGACGACCGCCCGTTCCCAGCCCAGGACGTCGAGCAGCGCGGCCAGGTCGATGCTGAAGACGGCCAGGTCGTAGACGTCGTCGGCGACGAGGTCGGAGTCGCCGTAGCCGCGCAGGTCCGGTGCGGCGACGTCGAAGCCCGCGTCGGCGAGCGGCCCGATGACGCGCGACCAGATCAGGCTGGTGCAGGGGAAGCCGTGGACGAGGAGGAGGGGCACGCCGCCGTGGCCGGCGCGGCGGACGGCGAGGCGGTGGCCCGCGGGCAGGGCGATGAGCTCGGGGGCCGCGGTGCCGTCGGCGCTGGTCGCGGCTTGTGCGGTGCGGGGGCTGGTGCTGGGATCGGCGCTGAGATTGGTGCTGAGAGGGGTGCTGGTTTCGGTGCTGTCGCTGGTTCCGGCCATGTGATCACCCTGGCAGAGCCGACCGACATCGGCGCCCGCATCGGGGCCGCGCCGCCTGGGGCGTTACTGCTATGGCACCACTGCCTACGGCATCACCGCCTACACGACACCACCGCTTACGGCACCACTGTCACCGGCCACTTCCCCGCCTTGACCAGCCGTACCGCGACCGAGCCGACGATCCGGTGTCCGGCCTGCTGCGAGGCGCCGATCACGACCGCGTCCGCCTTGAGGCGGGTGGCGAAGTCGACCAGGCCGCGGTAGGGATCGCCCTCGCCGACGTGGAAGTCCCAGTCGGCGAAGGTGCCCTGGGGGAGGTTGCGGACGTACTCCTCGATCTGCTTGCGCAGGTCATCGGCGATCTCGTCGCGGACGGTGGCCATCTCCGCCGCGGCGGCGGGGGAGAGCGAGGAGGCCAGCGGCCGGATGTAGACCAGCGCCAGCTTTGAGTGCTGGCGGCGGGCCAGGCCCGCCGCGTAGGCGGCGGCGCGGATCGAGGACTCGGAGCCGTCGATGCCCGCCAGGATCACCTTCGGACCGTCGGTACCCAGTTCGAAGCTGTGCGACATCGGCGACCTCGATTCCGTGCTGGACGACACAGTGCGTCGCTGACTACTCCACCATACGGGCGGTCGCCGTCATCCTCGTCCTGGGCATCGTCCGCCAGCTCGGGGAAACCGGCGCCTACGGCACGCGCGGCGGCGGCCGCCGGTGCCCCTAACGCCCCATCGGAAGCACCGGCTTAGGCCCGCTCTGATGGAACATGTTCCCGTTCACCTGGAGAAGCAGGCCCTTGGCGTCCTTCGGGACCAGGAACATGATCTCGCCGGACATCGTCTGCCCGGGCTTGAAGTCGTCCTCCGGGAAGCGCTTGTCCTTCGGCAGCGCCTCCCAGCCGACGATCGAGGCCTGGTAGTGGTTCTTCTCGCTGTCGAAGACGTCGAACGCGCCGATCGTGGAGAACGGCAGCTCGCCGTCGGTGACGTTGGTGGCTTCGAAGTCCATCATCATCCACTGCAACGGGTCCATCGACGGGAAGGACGTCCCCGCGGGCGGGGCGTAGGGCAGGGAGACGGAGTGGATCTTGAAGCGGAAGCCGCCCTGGGTGACCGTGTCCGTGAGCTTGTTGGTGGCGGCCAGCGCCCCGCCGGTGGAGTCGCCGTCCGCGGGTGAAGCGGGCGCCGAGGACGAGGACGAGGCCGCGCCGGTGTCCGCCGACGAAGAGCTCTGCGAAGCCTCGGCGGTGGTGCTCGACGACGGGGCCGAGCCCGACGCCGATCCGCTCACCGTGGTGGTGGTGCCCGCGGCGCCGCTCGTCGTCGCGGTTCCCCCGGCTGCCGACGAACCCTGCGACGCACACGCCGCCGCCGACAACGCGAGTATCCCGGCGAGGAACATCGCCCGCCCGGTCGCCCTGGAACGCTGTGCGCTTCTCGACATCGTCCACCCCCATGAAATCAATCCCCGTGGATACCGCTCCTCGTGTGGGAGCGATGCAAGGTTAGCGGGACTTCTTCAACGTTGCTCGGGGTGGTCCGTCAGGCGGAGCCACCACGTGATGCCTTCCCCGATCTGCCGGAATCCGCAGGACTCGTAGAGCAGCTTGCCCTCCGGCGTCGCGTTCAGGACCGCGTGCTGTGCTCCCGCCTTCGCCGCCGCCGCGACCACCGCGCGCAGCAGCCCGCTTCCGAGGCCCCGCCGACGAAACGGCGTCCAGACCTCCATGTCGAAGACGCCTGCCGTTTCGCCTGTCAGATGCGACCAGGCCCGGCCCGCGAAGCCACCGCCGCGGTCGTCGTAGGCGGCGGCGTACCAAGAGTGCTGCGGTCGCTCGCGGGTCAGTGCGAGGGAGGCACGGTAGCCGGCGTACTCGCCGTGGTAGTCGGACGTGTCCTCCTGGAGCTCGATACGGGGATCGCCCGCGGCCCCGACGTCGCCCACCGGGGCCGTCATCCACCACGGCGCCCACCCGCGCTCGAACCCGGCCGCCATCAGCGCCGAGGCGTCGGTCTCCAACCCCAGCCACGCGCCGACCGACCGCACGCCCGAGTCCCGCGCCCGCTCCAGCCCGCGTCGCAGCGCGTCGGGTGGGATCCGGGTGGGGAACATCAGGTGCAGATGATCGTCCTCACGCATCCAGGCCAACGGCCCGTCGCCCCACTCTTCTCCGAGCAGTGCGGCGCGGCACCGATACCAGCACGTCTGAGCGGCTTCGCAGTCCGCGACGGAGACCGGATCCATACGACCAAGCTAGCGTGAGGTCCATGGACCACGTGCTCGCCACCCCCCGCCTCACCCTCGTTCCGCTCGCCGCCGGCGACTCCTCGTCCACGTCGTAGCTGACCTGGGCGCACCGGCTGAGCGGTACCGAACGGCGCTCCCCGGTGGCGGGGTTCCGCGGCCGCTCCCAGCATGGCGGAGATGAATGTCCGCCCAGCGCAGGGAGCAGCCGTGACCGCATCGGGGAGCGCCGACTTCGGCGACCGCACCGACTTCGCCGACGCCGACAGGGGGTTCCTGGCCGGACCGGAGCAGCAGCAGATCCGGACCGCCGACGGCAAGGTGGCCTGGGACTTCGAAGCGACCGCTTTTCTGCAGGGCGACTGCCCGGACACGGTCAACCCCAGTCTGTGGCGGCAGTCGCAGCTCACCGCCCGCGCCGGTCTTTACGAGGTCACCGAGGGCATCCACCAGATCCGCGGCTTCGACCTGTCGAACATGACGCTGATCGAGGGCGACCGGGGCGTGATCGTGGTCGACCCGCTGGTCTCGGCCGAGACGGCGGCGGCCGGGCTGGCGCTGTACCGGAAGGTGCGAGGCGACCGTCCGGTGACCGGCGTGATCTACACCCACTCGCACGTCGACCACTTCGGCGGGGTCGAGGGCGTCGTGGAGCCCGGCTCCTCAGTGCCGATCCTGGCGCCGGAGGGCTTCATGACCGAGGCGGTGGCCGAGAACGTCTACGTCGGCACCGCGATGCTGCGGCGCGGCATGTACTACTCGGGCTCGTCCGTGGAGGCCGGGCCCCGCGGCAAGGTCGGCATGGGGCTCGGCTTCGCCGCGTCCGTCGGCACCGTGGGCCTGCTGCCGCCCACGAAGTCGATCACCGCGACCGGCCAGGAGGAGACGGTCGACGGAGTCCGGTTCGTCTTCCAGTCGACGCCGGGCACCGAGGCGCCGTCGGAGATGAACTTCCTGCTGCCGGACCGCCGGGCGCTGTGCATGGCCGAGAACGCCACCCACAACCTGCACAACATCCTGACGCTGCGCGGAGCCCTGGTGCGCGACGCCCGCATCTGGTCGCACTACCTCGGCGAGGCCATCGACCTGTTCGCCGACCGGGCCGACGTGGTGTTCGCCTCGCACCACTGGCCGACGTGGGGCACGGCGGAGATACGCGACTTCCTGGAGACGCAGCGGGACCTGTACGGCTACCTGCACGACCAGACACTGCGCCTGTTGAACCAGGGCTATGTGGGTTCTGAGATCGCGGAACTGATCGAGATGCCGCCGGCCTTGCAGGAGGCATGGCACACCCACGACTACTACGGCTCGGTGAGCCACAACGTGAAGGCGATCTACCAGCGCTACCTCGGCTGGTACTCCGGGCACCCGTCGGACCTGTGGGAGCAGCCACCGGTGGAGACGGCCAAGCGGTACGCCGACTGCTTCGGCGGCGTGCCGAACCTGGTCGCCAAGGCCCGCGAATACGCCGACTCCGGGGACCCGCGGTTCGCCGCACAACTGCTGAAGCACGCGGTGTTCGCCGACCCGGAGAACCAGGAAGCGAAGAACCTGCTGGCGGATGTCTTCGAGCGCCTGGCGCTGGGCGCGGAGTGCGCGACGTGGCGCAACTGCTACCTCATGGGCGCCGGCGAACTGCGCGGGGGCGTGGCGCAGACGACGTCCGGCACGAGCGGCATGGCGACGGCGCTGAGCGTGCCACAACTGTTCGACACGATGGCGATCCGGGTGAACGGGCCGAAGGCGTGGGACCTGAAGGCGGTGTCGGACTGGCACTTCACCGACCTCGACGAGCATTACCGGCTCACCCTGAAGAACGGGGTGCTGACGTACAGCCCGGCCTCCGGCTCCGCTGCCGCGGACGCCTCCTTCACCCTGACCAAGCCGCAGTTCCTCGCGCTGCTCGCCGGCAAGGGTCTGGAAGGCGTCAAGATCTCCGGCGACGTCTCGGTGCTCCAGCGGATCGTCGGCGTGCTGGACGAAACCGATCCGAACTTCGCGATCGTCACCCCGTGAAAACCCACTGCTCGCTCGCCGGCTGCACGTGGAGGGGTGGGATGCTGGGCGGTCGACGGCACTGAGGTCAGCGCGCGAGGTAGTCCTGGAGCTCCTTGTGGCGGAACTGGTATGAGGTGCCCGCTGTGCGAAGCAAGCCGGCTTCGGAGCTCCAGGACAGGAAGCGGTTGAGGCGCCACGGAAGCGGGTGCTTGGTCCATCGGCGACTGCACAGCAGCATCGCCACGTAGAGCACAGCTTGCGGCGCCAAGAGCACGGCGAAGGTCGTGGTGAAGATGGTTGCGAAGAGAACAGCCGTGACAACGCTCATCTCGGCGAGCACGAGATGAGACACCGAGGAGTGGTTGACGCTGTGGCTCAGCCATAGCCCGAGGACGACGAGCACCATGAGGAAGGCCGCGGCGACAATCCACAGCGTCACCGCGAATTGGACGCGGTCGACGGGGCGCGCTGGGATCGTGCCGGAGTCGGACAGGCGGACGACGCTGACCGATCCGATCAGCAGGAGCGGCAAGGCGACTCCAGTCGCCGCCGCGGCGCCCCGATAGGTGAAGTCTGCGCTGTCCACGATGGGGAGGATGACCGCAGCGATCACTCCTGCTGTCAGCAAGATCACCAGATCCGCGGGAGATCGCAGTGCCCGCATCGGTTTCGCCAGGCGTCCGATGTCGAGCCGAACCGGCTGGGGCCACCATTTGCCGTTGCTGATCCACCAGATCAACACGGCGCCGGCCGGCACGATCGCCAGGCCGGTCACCAGGAACCGGCCCTCCGCGCTTCCCAGGAGCGCGAACAGCAACAGGGCCGGGATCACCGCGAGAAGGCGGGGGAGGCGGCGGCCGGCGAGCGGCCACAACTCGTCCAGCATCATGTCCGTGGAACCGGTGGCGTCGAGGTGCCGGGCCAGCGTGGTGAGCCAGCGCCGGGTCCGCCGTTCGTCGTAGCGGGACGCCCGTCCACCGTGCTGGGCGACCGCCGCCGCGATGTACGTGTCCAGCAGGTGGTTGCGGATGGCCTCTTCGCTGCCCAGCGCCGGATCGACCAGCTCGGCGGGCTCCCTTTTATAGCGGCCGGTTTCGGAATCGCGCTGTTCGTACACGGTCGTCGCCAAGGCCAGGCGCCATGGCGTGGACAGCGCGGTGGCGAGGGCTTTGTTGCCGTTGCGCCGGAGGTCGGCCAGAACCGGTTCCCAGCGGGTGTCGTCGTGGACGCGGCCGTTGATGTACTTCTTGGCAGCGATCAGGCCGACCGCTTTCAGTTCCACGTGGGCGGCCTCGGCGAGCCGTTCTCCGGCGTCGACGAGGGAGGTGTACTGGTCGTTGCGGCAGGTGATGACGAGCGCTCCCCGGTCGGTGCCGTCCAGATAAGTGTTGCAGGCTCGCAGGACTTCGGCGGCTGGAGACGCGTAGCCGGGCTGTGAGTCCGCGGTCGTCTCGTCCAGGCCGTCGATGATCGGCAGGACCATGCGGGCCCGGACCAGGGCCCGCGCGCCGGACTTCGAGAGGCGGTACTGCTCACGCAGGTGGGAGATGAGCCAGTCGGTGACGGAACCGTCGGCGTCCAGCGACGCCGCCGACATCCGCACGGGGACCGGAGCGCCCGGCGCGTCATCGGCGAGCAGGCCCAGGATCAGCTCGATGACGGCCACTGTCTTCCCCGAACCCGGGTTGCCGGTGACGATCAGGCGAGGCGGATCCAGGTCGCGGAAGTAGCCGGTCACGTCCGCCAGTGAGCCTTTGCGCGCGGCGCCGGACGCGTCGTTGCGGGCCGGGCGAAGGACGAATTCCACGTCGATCTTCCGCGTGCCGCCGAGCAACTGTGCGCGGGCCGCGCTCTCGGCCTCCCGGACCTCCAGCGCCAGGCGCTTCGCCCCGGCCGCCGGGTCCGGCTCGCCCCGGGCCGTCCGCAGCGTGGCGACCAGCCCGACCAGGCTGACCACGAGGCTGGCGCCGCTGATCGTGGCACTGACCGGATCGACCTGGCCGAGCGAGCTGCGTGAGAGAGCACTCTGCCACAGCCACGCGAACGCGCCGACGACGCCCAGGACGCAGACCCCTGATATCCAAACCCCCTTGTACCGCATGCCGCCCACGATAGGGACGCGGCTCGTCATGCGGCAGGCGTCGGCGGCATCCAGAATCGATACGTGTCCCTCTGCCGGGGGCGCCGCTCAGGTCAGGATCAAACCACTCATGTCAAAGTTCGATTTCGCGTGCGTCCAACCGCATGTGGATGTCCGCCAGCGACTCCGCCACCACCGCCCGCATCGCCGCTTCGGCGCCCTGCGCGTCGCCGGCCGCCACGGCCACGGCCACGGCGTCGTGCCGGTTCGCGTCGGCCGGATCCGGTGCGCTGGGCAGCAGCTTCAGTTCGGCGCGTCCCCGCAACAACTCCTCGGTCACCGGTGCCAGTTGCGCGAACAGGGGGTTGCCGCACATTCTCAGCACCTGCCGGTGGAAGTCGACGTCGGCTTCCAGGAACGCCTTCCGGTCCTTCGCGGCCGCGGCCGCCCGCATCCGGGCCGAGCACTCCAGCAACTTCGTGCGCTGTTCCCGGTCGCCGCGCCGGGCCGCGGCCGCCGCCGCCGTCGGTTCCACGGCGCCGCGCAGTTCCGTCAGCTCGTCCAGCAGCGCGGTCCGGGCGGGGCCGGCCAGGCGCCAGCGGATCACGTCCGGGTCGTACAGGTGCCACTCCGCCATGGGGCGCACGGTCAGGCCGACGCGCGGGCTGCTGCGCAGCAGCCGCTTCGCCTGCAGTGCCTGCACCGCTTCGCGGACCACGGTGCGGCTCACCGTGAACCGCTCCTCCAGGTCCTCGGTGCGCAGGACGGTGCCGGGGGCGTGGTCGCCCGCGGCGATGGCGCGGCCGAGGGCGTCGGCGACGCGGCCGGCCAGGCCTCTGCCCCATTCCAGCGCTTCCGGTGACCGGGGCGACTCCGGCATGTGTTCCTCCCGTGGCTCGGTGTGCCGGTCCATCATCCCGCGTCCGCTCCGTATTACGGAATCATCACTGAGTCTTCAATCTTCATACTTTTTACCCTACGGTGGCGCGTGGCCCCTCCTCGGGCCCGGTCAAAGGAGACTTACCGCCATGTCATCTGAGAAACCGCCCATCCTGCTGGTCACCGGTGTGTCCGGGAGCGGCAAGACCACCATCGGCTCGCTGCTGGCCGGCCGGCTGGGGTGGGACTACGCCGAGGCGGACTCGTTCCATCCGGCGGCGAACATCGAGAAGATGGCCGCCGGGCATCCGCTCACTGATGAGGACCGGTGGCCGTGGCTGGACGCCATCGGGGCCTGGATCGACGCCACCGGGGAGAAGGGGCGTCCGGGGGTCGTCACGTCCTCGGCGCTCAAGCGCGTCTATCGCGACCGGTTGCGGGCCGGGCGGCCGCAGGTGCGCCTGATCTATCTGGACGCCGACCGTGACGTCGTGGCGCGTCGGCTCACCGCGCGCAACGGCCACTTCTTCCCGCCGGAGCTGCTCGACACGCAGTTCGCGGACCTGGAGCCGCCCACCGACGACGAGAACCCGGTGCGGGTCCCGGTCGACGAGGAGCCGCTGGCCGTCGCCGAGAAGCTGGTCCGCGCCGAACATCTGGAAGCCGTCGAGGCGGCGCACGACGAGGAGATCAAGGAGATACGCGCGTGAGCGTGTCCGCCGGCCCCATATCCGCATCCCTGTCCCAGGCCGCCGCGGCGGCCGTCAAGAACACCGCCTGGACCGGCCACGACACCCGGCTGATCGTCGTGGCCCTGGCCGGCATCGCGCTGGTGGTGCTGCTCACCGCCGTCGTCAAGATCCATCCGTTCCTCGCCCTGCTGGTCGGCGGGCTGTTCGTCGGCGTGGCCGGCGGCATCCCGGCGGACAAGCTGATCAGCACGCTGACCACCGGTGTCGGCGGTGTGCTCGGCAACGTCGGCGTGGTCGTGGCCCTCGGCGCCATGCTCGGCAAGCTGCTCGTCGACTCCGGCGGGGCCGACCGGCTGGTCGGCGCGATCGTCGACCGGGTCGGCGAGAAGCGCGCCCCCTGGGCCATGGTGCTGGCCGCGATGGTCGTCGGCATCCCGATGTTCTTCGAAGTCGGCCTGGTGCTGATGATCCCGATCATCTACCTGGTCTGGAAGCGCACCGGCGGCTCGATCCTGCGGGTCGGGATCCCGGCGCTGGCCGGTCTGTCGATCCTGCACGGCCTGATCCCGCCACACCCCGGGCCGCTGGTCGCGATCAGCGCCCTGCACGCCGACCTCGGCACCACCCTGCTGCTCGGGGTGATCGTCGCCATCCCGACCGCGGTCATCGCCGGGCCCCTGTACGGCACCTGGATCGCCGGGAAGGTGCATCCGCACCCGCCGGAGAGCCTGGCCCGGCAGTACACGCTGACCGAACGCGAGGACGGCGAGACGCCGTCGGTGTGGACCACCCTGTCGGTGATCCTGCTGCCGGTGGCCATCATGCTCGCCAAGACGGTCGTCGACGTCGCCGACGACGACGCCAAGTCCGAACTGCACCGGGTCATGGACTTCATCGGCGACCCGATCATGGCGCTGGTGATCGGCGTCGCCTACGCCGCGCTGGTGCTCCGTTTCGGCCGCAAGCAGACCTCGGACATCATGGGCGCGGCCCTGCCGCCGATCGCGGGCATCCTGCTGATCATCGGCGCCGGCGGCGGCTTCAAGCAGATGCTGGTCGGCACCGGCATCGCCGACTCCATCGGCAAGGCCGCCGACCACTCGCACCTGTCGCTGCTCCTGCTGGCCTGGCTGATCGCGGTCGGCATCCGGCTGGCGACCGGCTCGGCGACGGTCGCCACGGTCACCGCCTCCGGCATCATCGCGCCGATCGCGGCCTCCGGCACCGGCAGCGGCACCTCCACCGCCCTGCTCGCCCTGGCCGTGGGCTCCGGCTCGCTGTTCCTGTCGCACGTCAACGACGCGGGCTTCTGGCTGGTCAAGGAGTTCTTCGGCATGGACGTCAAGCAGACGTTCAAGTCCTGGTCGGCGATGGAGACCATCCTGTCGTCGGTGTCCATCGTGGTCATCCTGATCCTGGGGACGGTCGTGCACTAAATTGCGCGGCATGGGACTGCTCACGCTGCCGGCACTGGCACTGCTCACGCTGCTCGCGGCGTGGGCGGTGTCGTTCTCGCTCTTCTGGCTGATAGCTCTCGTTCCCCTGGCGGCCCTGGTGCTGCTCGGGATCCACGACATGGTGCAGCGGCGGAGCTCCATCCTGCGCAACTTCCCGGTCCTGGGCCACGTCCGGTTCATGATGGAGTACATCCGCCCCGAGATGCAGCAGTACTTCATCGAGCGCAACACCGACGGCCGTCCCTACGACCGCGACACCCGCACCGTCATCTACGAGCGGTCCAAGGGCATCCACGGCGACCAGGCGTTCGGCACCGAACTCGACGTCGAGGCCTCCGGCTACGAGTTCCTGGAGCACTCCATGGCGCCGGAACAGCCGACGCCGGAACAGCCTCGGGTCATGGTCGGCGGCCCGGACTGCACGCAGCCCTATCCGATGGCCCTGCTCAACGTCTCCGCGATGAGCTTCGGCGCACTGTCCGCGAACGCGATCCTGGCCCTGAACAAGGGCGCCCGGGCCGGCGGCTTCGCCCACGACACCGGCGAGGGCGGGATCTCGCCCTACCACCGTGAGGGCGGCGGCGACCTGATCTGGGAGATCGGCAGCGGCTACTTCGGCGCCCGGACGCCCGACGGCCGCTTCGACCCGGAGAAGTTCCGGGACAAGGCCGCCGACCCGCAGATCAAGATGGTCGAGCTGAAGCTGAGCCAGGGGGCCAAGCCGGGCCTGGGCGGCGTGCTGCCGGGGGCGAAGGTGACGGCGCAGATCGCCGAGATCCGAGGCGTGCCGCAGGGCGTGACGGTCATCAGCCCGCCGGCGCACCAGGTGTTCCGCACACCCCGCGAACTCGTGCTCTTCATCGCCCGGATGCGGGAGCTGGCCGGCGGCAAGCCCACCGGCTTCAAGCTGTGCGTCGGCTCGCGGCGCGAGTTCCTCGCGGTGTGCAAGGCGATGCTCGCCGAGGGCGTCACGCCGGACTTCATCGTCGTCGACGGCTCCGAGGGCGGCACCGGCGCCGCCCCGCTGGAGTTCGAGGACAACGTCGGCACCCCGCTCACCCACGGCCTGCTGACGGTGCACAACGCGCTGGTCGGCGTCGGCCTGCGGGACCGGATCCGGATCGGCGCCAGCGGCAAGGTCGCCCGCGGCACCGACATCGTCAAGCGCGTCGCCCAGGGCGCCGACTACTGCAACGCGGCCCGCGCCATGATGATGGCGGTCGGCTGCATCCAGGCCCAGAAGTGCCACACCAACCACTGCCCGGTCGGCGTGGCGACCCAGGACCCGAAGCGCTACCGGGCGCTGGACGTACCGGACAAGGCGGTGCGGGTCCAGCGGTTCCAGGCCGCCACGGTCGCCGAGGCCCAGCAGATCATCGCCGCCATGGGCCTGACCGGACCGCACGAGCTGCGTCCCGAGATGGTGCGGCGCCGGGTCAGCCAGCGGAAGGTGAGCAGCTACGCCGAGCTGTACGACTACCTGGAGCCCGGCGAACTTCTCGGCGAGCCGGTCGGCGGGTGGGATCTGGACTGGCGGGCCGCCGACCCGGATTCGTTCCGGCCGGTGGCGGTGGAGGCCTAGCCGGAGGCTGTTCGGGATCGGGTCCGCTCACCTCTGCCCGACACCCATCCGCTCGGTGCCCAGCACCCGCAGCAACGCCAAGGCCTGGTGCGCGGGCGTGCCGGCCGGCGCCGAGTGGATGATCAGGCGCTGGTCGTGCTCGGGGGTGAACATGACCTCGCAGTCCAGCGTGATCCGCCCGACCACCGGATGCAGCACCGTCTTGTGGTCGGACCGCCGCAGCTGGACGTCGTGCCGCTCCCACAGCTCCGCGAAGCGCGGACTACGGGTCCTGAGTTCCTCGACCAGCGCCCGCAGCCGCGTGTCGTCCGGGTGCGCCGCCTGTCGCGCGCGCAGATCGGCCACCGCGTTCTCGCCGTTGCGCGCGAAGTCCTCGGGTTCGAAGTACGCGGCGGCCTCCGGGTTGCAGAAGTGCTGCCACGCGATGTTCCGCTGCTCCGGGGGCAGCCGGCCCGGATCGCCCATCAGCGCCGCGTGCATCGCGTTCCAGGCCAGGATGTCCGCGCGGTCGCTGACCACCATCGCCGGGGTGTCGTCGAGCTTGTCCAGCAGGTGCAGCACGCCGGGACGCACGTGGTCGGTCGGGGCCCGGCGGTCGTCCTGGGGCATCAGGCCGGACAGGTGGAACAGGTGGTCGTGCTCGTCCTTCGTCAGGCGCAGGGCCCGGGACAGCGCGCCCAGCAACTGCGCCGACGGCTGCGGCCCTCGCGCCTGCTCCAGGCGGATGTAGTAGTCGACCGACATGCCGGCGAGCATCGCGACCTCCTCGCGGCGCAGACCCGCGGTCCTCCGGCGGCTGCTCGCGGGCAGTCCCAGGTCCTCCGGACGCAGCCGCTCACGGCGGGTCCGCAGGAAGGCGGCGAGTTCGGCACGGTCGATCTTGAGCACCCCACCAGCATCACCCACCGGCCCGCCGTTATCCAGGGATCGCCGGTCCCAGGATGTCCGGGTCTCTCCACACCGCCTTCCACCTGCGGCAACGTGATCGGTATCCACAAGAACCGACGTAGGGGTGATGACGATGAGCACGACTTTCGACCGGCCGATCCTGGTGACCGGCGCCACCGGGACCGTCGGCAGCCGCCTGGTCCCCCGCCTGCTCGCCGAGGGGGAGGCCGTCCGCGCCCTGGTCCGCGACCCGGAGTCGGCGACCGCGGTGCTGTTGCGCCAGGCCGGCGCCGAGCTGGTCGTCGGCGATCTGACCGCCCTGGACGCGGCCGGGTTCCAGGAGATCGTGCGCGGCGCGGGCGCGGTGATCCACCTGGCCGCCGCCTTCCGCAACGGCGAGACGCCCGAGCAGGCGACCGCGGTGAACACCGACGCCGCCGTGTCCCTCGCCCGCGCCGCGGTGGACGCGGGCGCGACCCGGTTCGTCTTCGCCAGCACCAACCTGGTGTACGGGGACGGCCACGCGGGCCCGCAGACCGAGCAGTCGGCTCTGCTGCCGTCGTCTTTCCCGTCGCCCTACCCGGGCTCGAAGTCGGCCGCCGAGGAGGCGCTGCAGAAACTGCGCGCCCAGAGCGATCTGGACCTCCGTGTCGTCCGGCTGGCCTTCATCTACGGCGACGGTGACCCGCACATCGAGCAGTTCATGAGCCGGACCCTCGACTGGCACCCCTCGCGCCGGCTGCAGATGGTCCACCACGCCGACGTCGCGCAGGGCCTCCTGCTCGCCCTCCGCGCCGAGGGCATCAACGGAGAGGTCTTCAACATCGCCGACGACTCCGCGACCACCCTGGCCGAGATCTACGGCTACATGGGCCGGGAAATCACCCAGGAGATGAACGACCGCCCGGTGACCAACCCCTGGTACGGCATCACCGACAACGCCAAGGCCCGACGGGTGCTCGGCTACCGGCCCCTGTACCCGACGATGCGGCAGGCCCAGGACGCCGACGCCATGTGAACCCTGAGCAGAAGCCTGAGTACCCCCTGAGGGCAGGTTGAGTACGACGGCGGGTTCTGAGGTCCGACGGGATGCGACACGCTGGCTGCCATGAGTGGTGGACCAGAGAGCGCGTCCCGTTGCCCTGACTGCGGCGAGCCCTTCACCGGCAGGCCGGACAGGTGCCCGTCGTGCGATCTTTTGTTGACCGGCCTCACCGCCGCCCGGCTATGGGTCGTGGACCAGAGCATCGCGGCCCTGACCGCCGAGCGCACCATGCTGTTGCGCGCGCTACGCGGCGCCAGCGTCCCCGCCATGGCACCGGCGGTCCCGTCGCCCGCCGCGCCGACCCTTCCCGCGCATTACCTGCCCGCGCCCCGGCCCCGCGTCGAATGGAGCCGGCGCAAGGTCCAGAACCTGCTGCTCGGCCTCGGCGTCCTGCTCCTCACCGTCGCCGCGCTCATCTTCGTCGCGGTCAACTGGGGCACGCTCGGCGCCGGCGGCCGCGCGGCGGTGATGGCCCTCGTCACCGTCTCCGCGGGCGGTGCCGCCACCGCGGCCGCCCACCGCGGACTGCCCGCGACCGCGGAGTCCGTCGCCGGCCTGGCCATCGCCCTCCTGGTCGTCGACGCCTTCGGACTCCGGCTGACCGGCTTCGCCACCGGCATCTCCGCCACCACCTACTCGGGCGCCGTCGTGGCGGTGATCGCCATCTCGACCGCCGCTTGGTCGACGGCGGTCAACCTCCGGACGCTCCGCATCTGCGCCCTGCTCGCCGCCCAGCTCGTGATCCCGCTCCTGGCCGAAACGAGCGTGGGGCACCCCGCCAGCGCCGCGGCGGTCTACGGCCTCCAGACCATCGCCCTGCTGGCCCTCCGCTACCGAACCCCGATCGCCGAACACGTGGACGCCAAGGTCCTGCGCATCAGCACCTATGCCTGGTGGGCCTTCGCGCTCATCGCGTGCGCAGCCGCGGTCTACGGCCGTTCCCCGGAACGCTCCGCTTGGGGCTACGCGGAGTTCGCGGCGTGCGCGGCCATCGCCGTCTGGGCCGCACGCCACGAGGATGCCGAGATCCACCTCGCAGTGGCCACCGCGACCGGTATCGCAGCAGCCTGCGGGATCGTCCCGCACCTGGCCGCGCCCTGGCGCGCCCCGGTGGTGGAGATCGCCGCGATGCTCGCTGCCGCCGCCGTCCTCCTCGCTGTACCGACACACGTGGCGCGGGCGTCGAACGCCGTCGTCGCCGCGACGGCCGGCGGCGCGTTGCTGACCGCCGTCAAGCCCACCGGGCAGGCGCTCGCGGCCCCGTTCGCCCTGACCGCCCAGGACGTGTGGCACAGCACCTGGTCCCAGGCCTCGCACCTGGCTTCGACCCACACGCTGGCCGCGGGTCAGCGGTGGGCCGGAACCGGCCAGCTGGCACTGCTCGTGCTCGCGGCGCTCGTCACCGCGTTGTTCCTCATCCCCAAGAGCGTGGGGCTGGCGCACCAGACCATCGAACCGGCGCTCGCCGCTCTCGTCCTCGCCAACCTGGTGCTCGTGCCACTGGAGGCGGCGTGGGTGCTCCCCGCCGCGGTCGCCTGGGATCTCGCACTCGGCGTGGCGCTGCTCCTGCTGGCGACGGCCCGCAGGCCGGAGAGCCACCGGGTGATGACGATCGTCGGAGCCTGCTTCCTGGTGCATGGGGCGGTGTGGTCGGTGCGGTCCGCGACGCTGACCGTGGTCGCCGTCGCCGTGGTCGCTGCCACGACGGCCATGGCCGCCGCGCGGTGGCGCTCGCGGGACCGGCTGGTGCTCGCGGCGGCGGCGGCCGGCCTCGCGGTGCTGGAGGCGGTGCTGATCGGCCGCTATCAGGGCACGACGATCGCCGGGACCGGCGTGGTCCTCGCAGCGGCGGCGGCAGGGCTGTTCGCCTTCACGTACGTGGTGCACAAGCGGCTCGACGACCTGTACACCGAGGTGTTCCAGACGATCGCACTCGTGGCGGCGGTGATCAGCCTCGGGCTGGCGGCCGGGGAACCTGCCGCGTCGACCATGGCGGTCGCGTTCCTCATCGCAGGCGTCGGCCCTGGCATCGGCTTCGGGAAGGGGCGGCTCACACTGGCCTGGCTGCCGCTCGTCCAGGTGCTGCTGTGTCTCGAGGTGGACACGATCCACCGCTGGCTCGCCCCGGAAGCCGACCTCAGCTCGCGGGGCGTGGCGCTCGCCATCGCGGCAGCCGTGGTGACGGTGGCCGTTCACCGGCTGACGTCCCAGAAGACAGGTATCGGTACCCTGATAACTGGCCCTGCTGTCTACGTGCTGGCTCTGGCCGGAACAGTGGCGGGTCTGCGCCTCGATCCGATCTGGATCGCCTTGCTGGTCGGAGGTGTCGCGGCCGGTGTCGTCGCGGCGGTGCGGCCGCCGCGTGCGGTTCCGGGCGCCGTCAGCTCGCTGCTGGTCCTCGCCAGCAGCTGGGTACGGCTGGGGGAGTCACACGTCCACACGGTCGAGCCCTACACGGTCCCCGCCGCCCTGACTCTGCTCGTGGCAGGCTACTTCCGCCGGCGGGAAGCGTCATCGTGGTCCTGCTACGGACTCGGCCTCATTCTCGGGCTGACGCCCACTCTGGCCCAGGCGCTGACCGATCCGGGTCTTCTGCGCCCCGCCCTCGTCGGGCTCGCGGCCCTGATGGTCCTGATCGCCGGGATGAAGGAACGCCTCCAAGCCCCGCTGGCGATCGGCGGCGGCGTCCTGGCGGTCGACGCGATCGCCCAGCTGTCGCCGTACCTCGCCGACGCCTACAACGCCGTCCCGCGCTGGGCGCTGATCGCGGCGGCCGGGGCGCTGCTGCTCATCCTCGGCGTCACCTACGAGCGGCGCATCCGCGACCTCCGCACGCTCGGCCGCCGGTTCGGCGGGCTACGGTAGACCACGTGCCACCCACCGAGACGAACGGCGACACCACTGACGTCCGGCGCTTCTGGCAGGACCTCGGGCTCCCCGGCCTGATCGACGTCCACACCCACTTCATGCCGCATCGTCTGCTGGAGAAGATCCGCGCCTACTTCGACGCGGCCGGGCCCCTGCTCGGCCGCGAATGGCCGATCCGCTACCGCCAGGACGAGCAGGAGCGGCTGGCGATCCTTCGCGGCTACGGTGTTTCGGCCTTCACCTCCCTCGCCTACCCGCACAAGCCGGGCATGGCCGAGAGCCTCAACGCCTGGACGGCCGACTTCGCCGCCCGCACGCCGGACTGTCTGCACAGTGCGACGTTCTTTCCGGAACCCGAGGCGGCGCGGTACGTTCCCGCGGCCGTCGCGGCCGGCGCCCGAGTGTTCAAGGCCCATGTCCAGGTCGGCGACTACGACCCCGCGGACCCGCTGCTCGACCCGGTGTGGGGCACCCTCGCCGAGGCCGGCGTCCCCGTCATCGCGCACTGCGCGTCCGGCCCGGTCGGCACCCCGTTCACCGGCCCCGGGCCCATGGCCCGGGTCCTGGCCCGGCACCCGAGGCTGCGACCCGTCATCGCCCACTTCGGCCTGCCGGAGTACGTCGAGTTCCTCGACCTGGCCGAGCAGTACGACGGGGTGCTGCTGGACACCACGATGGCGTTCACCGACTTCTTCGGCCGGGTCGACTTCCCGGACCGGGAGCGCAAGCGGGTCGCCGAGTTCGAGGACCGGATCCTGTTCGGCAGCGACTTCCCGAACATCCCGTATCCGTACTCCGAGGCCCTGGAGTCGCTGGCGCGCCTGGACTTCGGCGACGGCTGGCTCCGCGCCGTGTGCCACGACAACGCGGCGCGGGTGTTCGGGCTTCAGCTCTCGTAGCGACGCCCGGTCACGTCCCAGTAGTGGTGGATCGGGTCGTGGATGAAGTAGCGGGCGAGCGTGTCGATGGTGAAGTCCGAACCGTCGCTCCGGTGACCGGTCCGCTGCCACTGCTCACCGGCGACCTCCGCGAACCGCTCGGCGAGCTGCTCGGCGTTGGCGACCAGCGCCGCCAGCACCTGCTCCGGGTCCTGCGCGTTGTAGTTCTCGGCGAGGGCCGTCTCGTCCTGGTCCCAGTTCGGGTACTGCGGGTCCTCCTGCTCCAGCATCATGCTGACGCGGCCGAGGTAGACCTCACAGCAGTCCCGGACATGGCAGGCGTACTCCAACGGCGACCACTTGGCCGGCTCCGGCCTGGTC
This sequence comes from Catenulispora subtropica, assembly GCF_039531675.1. Classification (NCBI taxonomy): domain Bacteria; kingdom Bacillati; phylum Actinomycetota; class Actinomycetes; order Catenulisporales; family Catenulisporaceae; genus Catenulispora; species Catenulispora subtropica. The sequence continues at coordinate 49,624 of NZ_BAAAQM010000039.1, read as the reverse complement.
CGCAGCCCGTCAGCGCCCGCCACGACCCCGGCGGCGAGCAGCGCCCGCCACGCCTCGGCGTTGTCCCGCAGGAGCCCCGGGATCTCCTCGGGCGCGACGGCCCCGGCCTCGAAGCCGCACTCCGGGCACGGGCGCTCCAGCACCCATGTCCAGTTCTTGGTGTCCGGTGTGATGGTCATGGCCGCCACCCTAGCCTTCGCCGTCAGCCTGGGTAGCATGCGTCTCATGCCCGAGACGCAAGCCCCCCGCCGCGTGTGGGTCCCCTTCGGCCGCTCCGCGAAGGATCTCCCGCCCGGCCTGGTCGCCGACGTCTTCACCGGGGTGGACATCGAGGCTCCCGGCGGCGTCCCCGACTCGATCGACGAGGTCGAGCTTTTCGTTCTGCCCTACTCCTTCACGAACTGGCACCCGGAGCTGATGGCCCGGATGCCGCGGCTCCAGGTGGTCCAGACGCTGACCGCCGGTTACGAGCACGTGCTGCCCTACCTCCCCGAGGGCGTGACCCTCTGCAACGCCCGCGGGCTGCACGACGCGTCCACGGCCGAGTTGGCTCTGACGCTCACCCTCTCCGCCCTGCGCGGCATCCCCCGGTACGTCCGCCAGCAGGACCGGAACGACTGGGCGCCGGCGTATCAGGACGACGACGCGGTCGTCGACGACGCGCTGGCCGACCGCACCGTCCTGATCGTCGGCCACGGCTCCATCGGCTCCGCGATCGAACGCCGCCTCGCCGGGTTCGAGGTGGACATCCTCCGCGTGGCCCGCACCGCCCGCGAGGGCGTGCACGCCATCGGCGACATCGACGCCCTGCTCCCGCGGGCCGACGTGGTGATCGTGGTGGTCCCGGCGACCGACGCGACCCGCGGCCTGGTCGACGAGGCGTTCCTGGCCCGGATGAAGGACGGGGCCCTGCTGGTGAACGTCGCCCGCGGTGTCGTGGTCCGGACCGACGCCCTCCAGGCCGAGTGCGCCTCGGGCCGTCTCCGGGCCGCGCTGGACGTGACCGATCCCGAGCCGCTGCCGCCGGACCACCCGCTGTGGCAGACGCCGAATGTCCTGATCACACCGCACGTGGGCGGCGCGTCGACGGCTTTCCTGCCCCGCGCGCTGAAGGTGATCGACGATCAGCTGCGCCGCTTCGCCGCGGGCGAGGAACTCGCGAACGTGGTGGTGCCCTAGAAGCGAAGCCGGGCTCGGGCCGTACCACCGGCTCGAGCCCGACCTCAGCCGACGCTTATCCGACGCTTATCCGACCTTCCCCGCGACGCTGAGCTCCGGCACCGGCACGACCTGTTCCTCGCCGCCCTCGCTGACCCCGAACCGCTCGTACACCCGCCGCATCGGCCCGGGCGCCCACCACGCGCTCCGTCCCAGGACCCGCATGGCGGCCGGTACCAGGATGCCGCGGATGAGCAGCGCGTCGATCAGAATCGCCAGACCGCACCCCAGCCCGAAGAACTGCAGGAAGCTCACCGAAGCCGTCCCGAAGGCGAAGAAGCTCACCGCGAGCAGACCCGCCGCCGTGGAGACGATGCGGCCCGTCCGCGCCAGGCCCTGGCTGACCGAGTCGTGCAGGTCGGCACCCTGCGCGTGCAGCTCCTTGATGCGGCTGGTGAGGAACACCTCGTAGTCCATCGACAGACCGAACGCGATGCAGAACAGCAGCACCGTCATCGCCGTGTCCATCGGCCTCGGCGTGAAGCCGAGGATCCCGGACAGGTGCCCGTCCTGGAAGATCCACACCATGGTCCCGATCGAGGCCGACAGCCCCAGGGTGTTCAGGACCAGCGCCCGCAGCGGCTGCGTGACGCTGCCGGTGAACAGGAACAGCACGATGAACGTCGTCAACACGACCCACCCGATCGCGTACGGCAGCCGCCCCGTGATCGCGTGCTGGGTGTCGACCAGCCGCGCGGTCTCGCCGCCGACGAGCGTCTGAGCGCCGTTCGGGCCGGGCACCGCCCGCGCGTCCTTCACCAGCCGCTGTGCCGTCGCCGAGTGCCCGTTCTCCGCTGTGAACAGCGTCAATCGCTGGGCGCTGCCCGTCGCCAGCGCGGCGGCTCCGGGCTGGACGGCGCCGACCGGCCGGCCGTGGACGAAGGATCCGGCGCTGCTGTCCACGCGCACGGCGTTCGGCAGGCTCGACAGCTTCGCGGCGTAGGCGGCCACCGACGGGGCGTCGGCCGGCCCCGTCGTGACGATCTGCACAGCGGTCGCCTGGTTCCCCTGGAAGTCGTCGTGCAGGGCGTCGGCGGCCTGCCGCGCCGGGGCGCTGGACGGGAGCACGGTCTCGTCCGGTGTCCCGAACCCGGCGCTCAGCACCGGTGAGGCCAGGACCGCCAGCAGGGCCACGACCGGCACCGCCATGAGCGCCGGCCGCCGCATCACCAGGGAGGCCAACCGGCCCCACCCCGGCGCGGCCGATCCCTGGTTCTTCGCCCACGGCAGCCGCCCGGCGTTCACCCGGTGGCCCAGCGCGGCCAGCAGCGCCGGCATGATGATCAGGGCGCTGCCGGCCGCGATCGCGACCACCCCGATGCCGGCGTAGGCGAACGACCGCAGGAAGAAGAACGGGAACACCAGCAGCGCGGCCACCGCGGCGGCCACGGTCAACGCCGAGAACGCGATGGTCCGGCCCGCCGTCCGCATCGTGCCGAGCACGGCGTCCGGGACGCTCGACCCCTGCGACAGGAACTCGCGGAACCGGGCCACCATCAGCAGCGCGTAGTCGATCCCCAGCCCCAGGCCGAGCGCCGTGGTGAGGTTGATCGCGAACACCGACACGTCGGTGATCCGCCCCAGCACCGCCAGTTCGGCGAAGGTCCCGAGGATCGCCACCAGCCCGATCGCCAGCGGCAGCAGCGCGGCCACCACGCTGCCGAACGCCACCACGAGCAGCAGCAGCGTGAGCGGGATCGCGAGCGACTCGGCCATCGCGAGGTCCTTCGTGACCTGGCCGTTGACCCCGTGGTTCACCGCGGCCTCGCCGCCGGCCCGGATGGTCACGGCCGCGTCGTCCGCCGCGGAGCCGGACAGCAGGCGCTTCGTCGTGTCCAGGATCTGCTTGTCGTCGCCGAGCACCCGGGCCAGCACCATCGCACTGCGGCCGTCGGTCGAGCGCAGCGCCGGGTCCGGCGTGCTGAAGTACGAGACCACCTTCGCGAGGTCGTGGTCGGCGGTCAGGCGCCGCGTCAGGTCCCTGCCGGCCTGGACGGCCGCGCCTTCGTCGATCCCGCCGCTGCGGGCGTGGACCACCAGCACGAGGTTGTCCTCGCCGCCGAACTGGTTCTGGATCGCCTGGCGCGCCTTCCACGACGGCGACGAGGTGTCGTCGAAGCCGCCGGCCTTCAGCACCCCGAAGGCGCCGACGCCCAGCGCGACCATGGCTATGAGTACTACCGAGGCGGAGATCAGGACGGCTTTGGGCCGCCTCACCGCCAGTCGTCCGATGCTTCCGAGCATGGTGTGGAGCCCCCTCCAGATCGCGCGCCCACGGAAGTTGACGCCGTCAACATCGAGGATGCCGGAGCGTTGTTAACGGTGTCAACATGAGGCACGATGATCTGATGGGCACCCCGAAGACGGCACCCCGCACCAGCTACCACCACGGCGATCTGCGCAACGCGCTGATGGACTCCGCGGTCGAGCTGGCGCGCCTCGGGGGACCGGCCGCCGTGGTGCTCCGCGAGGTGGCCCGCCGGGTGGGCGTCTCGGCGACCGCCGCCTACCGCCACTTCTCGGCCGCCGACGAGCTCGTCGACGAGGTCAAGCACGCCGCGCTCGCCAAGCTCGCCGAGTCGATCGAGCGCGCGGTGGAGGCGGTCCCGGCCGACGGCGACCCCGGCGACGTCGCGGTGGCCCGGCTGCGCGCCTCAGCCGAGGGCTATCTGGACTTCGCGTTCAACGAGACCGGGCTGTTCCAGACCGCGTTCTGCCGCGAGGAGATGGAGCACCCCGAGGGGACCGAGAAGGGCAGGCCCTTCGCGGAGTCCGCCGCGTTCCAGATGTTCAGCGGGCTGCTCGACGAAGTGCTCGCCGCGGGCCGGATGGCGCCGCAGTGGCGGGACGGAGCCGAGATCGCGGGCTGGTCGATGGTCCACGGATTCGCGGTGCTCACCACCGACGGCCCGCTGGGGCGGCACGTCCCCGACGAGGCGAAGGCTTTCATCCGTCAGCGGACGATCGACCTGCTGCTGCGCGGGCTCACCGCGACCGACTGAACACCCGCAACCGACTGAACACCCGCAACCGGCGGAACACTTGCGACCGGCGGAACACTTGCGGCCGGCTCCCACCGCGCCGGCACATCATGCATGGCGATCGCCGAGTCGAACACGGCCGCGCCCCGTGGGAACAGCGACCGGTCCTCGAAGAAGCTCGACTGCACATAGTCCGCACGGACCGGAATGCCACGCCACACCGGAGTGGCCAGTCGCACCGCGGTGTGCCCGCCGCCATCTCGCGCCGGCGAGTGGCCGATGCTCGCGCAGCGGAAGAAGGCTGAGGCGACGTCCGGGCCGGTGAAGACGGACCCGGCCGGCATCGCCTCAGCCTGTTCCCCGGTGAAGGCCACACTCATCAGGCCATCGGTGCTCTGGGCGGCCAGGCTGTAGCGCCCGCCACCCTCGATGACGCCGAAGGCGGCCCGATGCAGATTCCCCCACCGCGCGGCCAGCGCCGAGTCGGCATCCCGCCGGAAGACGTACACCCCCGTCGCCACGCCTTCCGGCGTATCCCACTCCACGGCCATCCGGTGAGCGGCCGACTCCATCGTCAACCCGGCCCACTTCGGGACCCCGGCCAGCCGCACTTCCCGCAACCGCAGCAAGCAGATGCCTCCGAGCGCCGGACCCAGACTCAGATCCGGCCGGAAGGGGGCCGGCAGCGCCGCCGCGGCCGCTTCCGGATCGACCGCGTAGGTGACCAGCACGCGGCGCGCGATGGTCGCGATCGTCGTCCCCGGAGTCCTCATGGGCCCGCCCCTCCCCGTCCCCTCGGTTTGAGCAATTGCTCAACGCCCATGGTAGCGCACCCTTTGAGCATTTGCTCAAACGGATGAATCACCCCATATCAAGGGTTGTATCTCCGGCCTCGAAAGATCACCCGGTTGGCGGCCTGCGCGCGGCCCTGTTCCGCACTTAGAGTGCAAGAGCACTAAGACAGCTGGTGCCGCGCCCGGACAGTGCGGCACAATAAAGGCCGCTGACATGGGAATCCACGGATGTGGTGAGTGGCAAGGCCGCTGGGGAAGGCGAACCTCGCCGCAGCACAGCCAGGAGGTCCCGATGACGGCACAGTCGACGAACAAGACAGTGACAAGCGGAGTCCTCTACATCCACTCCGCACCACGCGCGCTCTGCCCGCACATCGAGTGGGCGGTGGCGAGCGTCCTAGGCGTGCGCGTGAGTCTGGACTGGACGCACCAGCCCGCCGAGCCCCACATGTGGCGCGCCGAGCTGTCCTGGCGCGGTGAGGCCGGCACCGCCGCCCGCATCACCTCCCAGCTCCGCGGCTGGCAGCAGTTACGCTTCGAGGCGACCGAGGACGCCTCCGACGCCTCCGAGGGCGAACGCTTCTCGTCCACTCCGACGCTCGGCGTCTACCGCGCGGCCACCGGCGCCCACGGCGACATCGTCATCTCCGAGGACCGGCTCCGCGCCGCCCTGGCCCGTGCGCACCGCGGCGAGTCCACGCTGGAACGCGAAGTCGAGGCCCTGCTCGGCAAGCCCTGGGACGACGAGCTGGAACCGTTCCGGTACGCGGGCGAGGGGGCGCCGGTGCGGTGGCTGCACCAGGTCGGGTGACGCCCGGCGGGCGGCGCGGCGCGGGTGAGCCGGGTGGCGGTTCACCCGGACGAGTGGTCTTCGACGGCTGATTTCACGAGCCGGCGGCGCGCGGGCGACCCGCTGTGATCACCGTCCGGTGTACGGCCGGACATCGATGACCCGCATACCGGCCGCGTGGGCGGCCGCGATGCCCTCGTCGCTGTCCTCGTACACGACACAGCCGGCCGGATCGGCGCTCAGAGCCGCCGCGGCGTGGCGGAAGATGTCCGGCGCCGGTTTGCCCCGTGCGACGTCGTCCCGGGTGACGATGGCGTCGAACGCGTCGCGGAACGGAAGCCGGCGCAAGGTGTCGAGGATGATGGCCCGTGACCCGCCGGAGGCGATCGCCATCGGGGTGCCGCCATGGGCCGCTTCCACCACTTCCAGCACCGCGGCGTGCGCTGTGATCCCGTCAGCCTCCTCGCGGAAGAACATGTCTCGCGTGGCGACGATGTCATCGAGCGAGGCCGCCGGTGTGACGCCCTGTTCGCGGACCAGAAGCTCGATCATCTCCGCTGAGGAGATGCCGGTCCGGGAGAAGAACCACTCCTTGCCGAGGTCGAGCCCGACGGCGGACACGGCGCGGGACATCGCCCGGTAGTTGGCCTCGACGCTGTCGACCAGCGTCCCGTCCCAATCGAAGAGCAGAGCTTCAGCCGGCGGTGGTGTCAGGTCGGGGTGCATGGCGTGCCTTTCCTCTCGTCTCTTCTCGTTCGTTCCTAGCTGAACCGCGCGGTCCGCGCGTCCACCTCGTCCCCGTACTTCGCGGTGAGCGGCCTATACAGCTCAGGACGCCGCGCTCGGAGCCACCGCCGGCCTGTGGCCAGCGGAACAAGGTCCAGGTCCAGATCGGCGGTGACCATGGCATCGTGGATGGCCCAGGACTCCGCGATGATCCGGCCATAGGGATCGATGACCATCGCGTTTCCGGTGCGTACTTCGTCGTCGTCGCGGCCGACTCCGTTGCTGAAGACCACGAACAGCCCGTTGTCGTGGGCCCGGGACGGCAACCAGCGCAGCAGCCATCCACGGCCGTTCGGCCCGCGGAAGGCGTCCTCGACCGCCCCGGGGTCGGTGTGCCGGTTCTCCCACACGCTCAGCGGGATCGGCTTCATGCCGTGCGGGCTCACCGAGTCCGTGCCGCCGGTCTGGTGGGGAGCCAGCAGCACCTGGGCGCCGAGCAGGGCGGTGGCGCGGACGTTCTCGACCAGGTTGTTGTCGTAGCAGATCAGCACTCCCATGCGGACGTCCCACGGCGTGTCGAACACGGTGTAGCGGCCGCCGGAGGAGATGGCCTCGTGCTCGAAGGCGTGCAGCTTCCGGTGGATGTGGACCGAGCCGTCGGGGAGGCAGACCGCGTAGGCGTTGAACAGCCAGCCGTCGCGCGCGGTGAGCAGCCCGACGCCGATGCCGACGTGCAGTTCGGCGGCCAGCGCGCTGACGCGGGCGATGCTGGGGCCGTCGTCGGCCTCGGCGACGGAGTGCAGGTAGCCGGCGTCCCGCTTGGTCAGGTGCCAGTAGCCGAGCAGGCACATCTCCGGGAACGCGACGATCTGGACGCCGTCGGCCGCGGCGGAGCGGGCGAAGTGCTCGACCCGGGCGAGGTTGTACTCCTTCACACCCGGGCGCGGTTCGAACTGGACGGTTGCGGCTCGAAGGATCATGCGTCCATCGAAACCCCGCGGTCTTCGATGCGTCCAATGAATGCCGCCGCCCCTTCGATAAACTGGAGGAATGGAAGACCGGCTGGTCCGGGCCTTCGTCGCGGTGGCGGACCACGGCACGTTCGGCGCCGCGGCCCGGGCCCTGGCCGTGACCCAGCCCGCGCTGACGAAGCAGATCCAGGCCCTGGAGGGCCGGATCGGCGGCGCCCTGTTCCGCCGGGGCCGCCTCGGCGCCCGCCTCACGCCGCTGGGCCGCACCCTGCTGCCGGACGCCCGCGACGCGGTCGAGCGCCTCGACGCCTTCGAGCTGCGCGCCCGCCGCCTGACCGCCGGCGGCGCCGGCCGCCTGGCCCTCGGGTTCGGCCTGTCCACCATCGACATCGCCCCGCGCGCCGTCGCCGAGTTCCGCCGCCGCCACCCGGACGTCGGCGTGACGCTCGACGACATGGCCACCGCGATCCAGCTGGAGCGGCTCCGGCGCGGCCAGCTGGACGCCGGGTTCGTCCGGCTCCCGGTCGGCGAGGACCTGTCGGTGCTCGAACTCGGCGGCGACCACCTGATGCTGGCGGTGCCCGCGAACGTCGACCCGGCCCCCGGGGTCCGGGCCCTGATCACCACCCACGGCCTGGTGGCCCTGGCGCAGTCCAAGGGACCGGGCTTCGTCGACCAGGTGGAGGGCTACCTCGCCGCGGAGGGGATCCGCCCCCGGGTGCTCCAGCGCGCCTACGACCTCCAGACGGTGATGGCCCTGGTCGCCGCGGGCGTCGGCGTGGCCCTGGTGTCGGCCGGCGCCCGCGTCGTGGTGGCCCCGGAACGCATCCGCTGGCTGCCGATCGACCACGAGGCCGCCCGCTGGCGGATCGGGGTGGTGTGGGGGAGCGGGGAGCCGCCGGCGGCGCTGGCCGCGTTTCTGGAGGTGACGCGGGAGCTGGCGGCCGCGGGGTGGTGATCAGGGCGCTCGTCAGCCCGCTGATCAGGGCGTCGCGCTGGCTGTGGTGGGCGCGGTGGGCGCGGTGGGCCCGGTGGGCGGCGTCGCCGGGGGGTTCCCGCTCGCGCTCGACGTCGACGACGGCAGGCCGGGCCCGCCGCCGGTCGGGGTCGCGGGCGTGAAGGAAGGCTCCGGCGCCCCGGGTCGCGACAACCAGGGCGACGAACTGGCGGCGCCCTGGCCGGGTGTGACGGGAATGCTCGTGGACGGAGCCGGCGTGATCACCGGCTGTTCCGGCGTCGTCGGGGGAGCGGTGGTCGCCGGGGGCACCAGGGGAGAGGGCCGGTCGGGCGCGGGTCCTCGGTGCCCGGCCAGCAGCACGACCGCCGCCGCGGCACCGATCGCCGCCGCGGCACCGATCGCCAGACCGCCGGCCGCCAGCGCCGACCCGCGCGGCGACAGCCGTCGGCCGCGCGCCGGAGGACGGATCGCGGCGACCCGCCGCGCCAGGTCCGCCGACGGGTGGATGTCCTCGGCCCGCGCGGCGAAGTGAGCGCGCAGCGCGGCGTGCTCGCGCCCGGACTCGGGCGGGTGCTCGTGCTCGCTCATCGTGGCACCTCACTCGTCGAGGTCAGTCGGCCGTGGAGCGTTTTCAGCGCCCGGGACGCGTGGGTCTTCACCGAGCCGGCCGAGATGCCCAGGGTCTCGGCGATCTGCCGCTCGTCCAGATCGCACCAATAGCGGAGCACGATCACCGCCCGCTGCCGGGGAGGGAGCGCGGCCAGGCCCTCCGCCAGGTCGCCGGAGGCGTCGGCGTCGGCGTCGGCGTCTGCGGGCGGGGACGCCGTGCCCCCGAGCAGGTCGAGGTCCGCGGCGCTCCCGATCGGCGTGTCCCGGCCGCGCTTCAGCTTCTTGGACCGGTCGATCGCCAGGTTCACGAGGACTTTGCGGGAGTACGCCTCGGGGTTGTCGCCGCCGATCCGCCGCCAGTGCCGCGCCGTGCGCTCCAGCGAGATCTGGACCAGGTCCTCGGCGGCGTGCCGGTCGTCGACCAGGAACGCCGCGGTGCGCAGCAGCCTGTGCATGGCTCCGCGCGCGAACGCTTCGAAGTCCGGCTCCGAACGGCCCGAACGGTCTCGCAAGTCTGTGCTCCCTGTCAGCGCTCCCGGCGGCTCACCGCGACGGCGACGCTGAGGGGGACGTCGAAACCCAGGTCGTGGGTTCCGGCGTTCCCGGGCTGAAGGTGGTCGGCGGGTACGACGGCGTGGCCGACGGCCGGGGACCGCCGGGTGCCGAGGACGTGGCCGAAGGGATCGGCGTCGGCGCCATCGTGGGGCTGCTGATCGTCGTGCGCGGAGGCGTGGCCGACGGCACCGGGCTGAAGGTGGTCGGCGGGTACGACGGCGTGGCCGACGGCCAGGGACCACCTGGTGCCGAGGACCATGTCGTCGCCGGCGGCGTTCCGGGGACCGAAGGCGACGGCGCGACCGAGGTCGGAGGGACGCCCGGCAGCGATGGAGAGGCCACCGGCCCGGTCGGTGCGGTGGCCGGTGCGGTGGTCGGTCCGGTCGGCGCGGTGGTCGGTGCGGTCGGTGCGGTGGTCGGTGCGGTCGGGGTGGTCGGCGCCGGACCCCCGCCGCTCGCCGAAGCCGCCTGCGACACCCCGATCCCGATCCCGGTCACCGCCAGGACCCCCAGGCCCACTCCGATCCCGGTGGTCCGCAGGCTCCGCTTGCTCTTCGCCATCTCACCCCTCCTGCTGGCGGGCCGTCTGCCCTGCCACACCCTCCTCAACTACGCCGCGCCGACTCCGGTTGACACGATCTCGAACGAGTTCTCAGTGCCCCCGCACCACCGCGTCCCCCAGCCGGGTCCGGCGGTACCGGATCTCGTGCCGGTGCCGCTCCCCGACCACCATCCCGGCCTCCCGCAGCACCGCCAGATGCTCGGACACCGTCCCGAGCGCCAGCGCGTGGCGGTGGGCCAGCCGGGTCGTGGACGCCGGCTCGTCCAGCGCGGTGAGCAGGTGGGCGCGGGTGCGGCCGATCAGCTTGGTCAGAGCCGCCGCGGTGGTGTCGGGCCGGGGCTCCCAGGCGTTGGCCAGGCCGCGCGCCGGGTAGACGAGCGTGGGCTGCCACGGCGGGTCGGTGATGACGACGACCTCGTCCCACTTGAACACGCTCGGCATCAGCAGCAGGCCGCGGCCGTCCAGGTCGTGGTGCTCGTCGCCGCCGGGGTCGCGGATCAGGGTGTCACCGGTCCAGTGCACCGTCGGGTGCAGGTCGGCGAACAGCCGGTCCAGGCCGCCCTCGGCCAGGCGGCGGGACTGATACGCGACGTCGGCCTCCAGCAGCGCCCGGATCCGCGGCCAGTGCGGCGCGACCAGCGTCTCCCACGCCCCGCGGATCAGCTGCGTCAGCAGGCTGAGCACCTCGGCCGGGTCGCCGAGCAGCAGCCGGCCGGCGGGGGTGTCCGCCGCGCCCGGCGTGTCGCGCAGCGACAGTTCGATCTCGCGGCGGACCACCGGTGCCGGGGTGGCGGCGATGCGGGTGAGTTCGGCGTCGAAGTCGCCGACCGGTGAGTTCGGCGGCGGGGCGAGGAAGTCGGGCGTGTAGCCGCGGCGCGGCTGGAGCAACACGATCGGCTCCAGAGCGAGGCCGGGCAGGGCGGGGCGGACGCCGTCCAGCCAGCGCCGGTGGTGGCCGGGGCCCTGGGATCCGGTGGCGTCGCGGACCGCGGACAGCGTCTCGAACGCCGGCGACACCGCGAACCGGCAGCGGGCCAGGTCGGCCGGGCCGAACCCGAGACTGATCGCCATGCCGCGCCCCTTTCCCCGAGTCCTTCGGCGGTGGCCGAAAGACTTTCGGTGATCCTAACCGCTCCGGCAGGATCGCCAGCGCACCGAGAACCCCCCGCACGGAAACGGAGCCCATCGTGACCGCCGACCTGAAGGCCGACGTCAACCGCCGCGCCGCCGCCCTGTTCGCAGCCATCGACGACTACGAGGAGGCGGATTTCCTCAGCGCGATCGACGCCCTCGCCGCCGAACTGCCCGAGGACGACGCCGACGCCCTCTTCCACCGCGGCAGCGCTCGCGACAGCTGGGGGCACTCGGACCTCGCCGTGCCGCTGTACGCGCGCGCGCTCGAGATCGGGGGCCTGACCGGGGAGAACCGTCGGCGCGCGACGATCCAGATGTCCAGTTCGCTGCGCAACATCGGCCAGGTGGAGGAAGCGCTGGCGACCTTGCAGAAGGAGCGCGAGAACGGCGAGGACCACCTGTCCGACGCCCTCGACTGCACGATCGCGCTGTGCCTGGCCACGCTGGGCCGCGAGCGCGAGGGCCTGTCACTGGTCCTGGTGGCCCTCGCCAAGCACCTGCCGCGCTATAACCGGTCGATGGCGAACTACGGACGTGCCCTCGTGGAAGAGGCCGAATAAGGCAGGATGTCTGCATGTTGATGAAGCGCCATCCCGCCAATCCCATCCTGACCCGGGACCCCGACCGCTCTTGGGAAGCCGGCTCGGTGCTGAACGGCACCGTGGTCCGGGGCGTGGACGGCACCATCCACATGCTGTACCGCGCCACCAACGGCGTGGAGTTCGGCACGGCCGGCGAGTACGTGTCCTCGATCGGCATCGCCGACAGCACCGACGGCGTGCGCTTCGTGCGGCGCGCCGAGCCGCTGATCGTGCCGGACCGGCCCTACGAGATCGGCCTGGGCTGCGAGGACCCGAGGGTGGTGTTCCTCGACGGCGAGTACTACATCTACTACACCGCCGTCGAGGGCACGCCCCCGGACATCAAGGTCCGTATCGCCCTGGCCACGTCGCCGGACCTGAAGACGGTCACCAAGCACGGCGTCGTCGGCCCCAAGGGCGCGCCGTCCAAGGCCGCGACCCTGTTCCCGGAACCGGTGGACGGCAAGTACCTCTGGTTCTTCACCTGGTGCTCCGACACCCCCGGCGCCACGGTCCTGCACGCCGTGTTCGACGACCTCGACGCGGTCCGCACCCCGCCGCCCGGCCACATCGCCGCCGTCGTCGAGGACTACGACCGCAGCGCGGTCCTGATCCCCGGCGACCGCGTGGAGCTGGCCAAGGTCCGCGTCCGCCGCGGCCCCGAACTCGGCGCCCCGCCGATCCGCACCGACGCCGGCTGGCTGTTCTTCTACTGCAACTCCGACAGCGAGATCGAACCGGAGTGGCAGATCAGCGCGGCTCTGCTGGACCTGGACGAACCCTGGCGGGTGATCGCGAAGACCCCGGAACCGCTCATCACGCCCCAGACGGTGGAGGAGCTGGACGGGGTGGTGAACAGGGTGACGTTCCCCTCCGGCGCGATCGTGCTCGACGGCACGGTCCACCTCTACTACGGCAGCGGCGACCAGGGGATCTGCCTGGCGACGTGCGATCTCGCCGAACTGCTGGAACACCTGGCCCGCAACCCGGTGAAGGGAAGCGGGCCCTGCGTGGCGTGAGCTCCAGCGTGCGCTCCGGCGTGCGCTACAGCGGGATGTTCCCGTGCCGGCCCCGCACCAGCGCGTCGCCCCCGGCGCCGCCCGGCGCCGCGACGATCGCCGCCGCGATCGCGCTCCGCGACCGGTCCGGCTCCACGACCTCGTCCACGACGCCGATCTCGATCGCACGCTGGACGCCGCCGGAGACCTTCTCGTGCTCGACCGCGAGCTCCTGCTCCATCCGCGGCCGGACGTCCTCGGAGACCTCGGCGAGCTTGCGGCGGTGGATGATGCGCACCGCGGCCACGGCCCCCATGACCGCGACCTCGGCCGTCGGCCACGCGAACACCTTCGTCGCGCCCAGCGAGCGCGAGTTCATCGCGATGTACGCGCCGCCGTACGTCTTGCGCGTCACCAGCGTCACGCGCGGCACCACGCACTCGGCGAACGCGTGCAGCAGCTTCGCGCCGCGCCGCACCACGCCGTCCCACTCCTGGCCCACGCCCGGCAGGTAGCCCGGCACGTCCACCAGCACCACCAGCGGCACGCCGAAGGCGTCGCACATCCGCACGAACCGCGCCGCCTTCTCCGCCGAAGCGGAGTCCAGGCAGCCGCCCAGACGCAGCGGGTTGTTGGCGATGACGCCCACCGTGCGGCCGCCCAGCCGGCCCAGCGCGGTCACCACGTTCGGCGCCCACCGCGGGTGCAGCTCCACGCCCGGGGCGTCCAGCACCGCGTTCACCAGCGGGTGCACGTCGTACGCGCGCTTCGGCGAGGACGGCAGCAGATGGGCCAGGTCCCGGTCCTCGACCGCGGCCGGGTCCAGGGTGCCCTGGTTCCCCAGCAGCGCGGCCAGGGCGCGGGCGTTGTCGTACGCCGCGTCGTCGGTGTCGGCGACCACGTGCACCACGCCCGAGCGCCGGCCGTGCGGCTCCGGGCCGCCCAGGCGCAGCGCGTCCACGTCCTCGCCGGTGACCGAGCGGACCACGTCCGGGCCGGTGACGAAGATCCGGCCGGCCGGGCCCAGGATCACGATGTCGGTCAGCGCCGGGCCGTAGGCCGCGCCGCCGGCCGCCGGGCCGAGCACGACGGAGATCTGCGGGATCCGGCCGCTGGCGCGGGTCATGGCCGCGAAGACCTGGCCCACCGCGTGCAGCGAGGCCACCCCTTCCTGCAGGCGCGCGCCGGAGGAGTGGAACAGGGCGATGATCGGACTGCCGTCGGCCAGGGCCCGCTCGTAGGCGGTCAGGATGACCTGGCAGCCGGTGGTGCCCATGGCGCCGGCCTGGATGGTGGCGTCGGAGGCGTACGCGACCGCCGGCACGCCGTCGACCAGGCCGGTGGCGGCCAGGAAGCCCGAGTCGTCGACCGGGGTCAGCAGTTCGGCGGTGCCCGCGTCGAACAGCCGCCGCAGCCGCGTGAGCGGGTTGCGGGGGTCGTCCTCGCGGGGAGCCCTGGCGGGCGCCGGGATCGCCGGCGCCGGGACGGTTTCGGTGGTGACGCTCATGATGCGCTCCGGGCTCGCCGGGTCACACGGACCGGAAGGCCACGACCACGTTGTGCCCGCCGAAGCCGAAGGAGTCGTTCAGTGCCGCGATCTGGCCCTCGGGCAGCGCCCGCGGCTTGTCGCGCACGATGTCCAGGGTGATCTCCGGGTCCAGCTCGTCGATGTTGATCGTCGGCGGGGCCTGCCGGTGGTGCAGCGCCAGCACGGTGGCCACGGACTCGATCGCGCCGGTGCCGCCGAGCAGGTGGCCGTGCATCGACTTGGTGGCCGAGATCGCCACGTCCTCGGCGGCCGAGCCCAGGACCTTGGTGAAGGCCAGGACCTCGGCGATGTCGCCGCGCGGGGTGCTGGTGGCGTGCGCGTTGAGGTGCTTGACGTCGGCCGGGGACAGGTCCGCGTCGGCCAGCGCGTTGGCGAGCGCCTCGGCCACGCCGCGGCCGTCCGGCTCGGGCTGGGCGATGTCGTGCGAGTCGGCGGAGAAGCCGACGCCGGCCGCCTCGGCGTAGACCCGGGCGCCGCGCGCGGCGGCGTGCTCGGCCGACTCCAGCACCAGGATGCCGGAGCCCTCGCCCAGCACGAACCCGTCGCGGCCGACGTCGTAGGGCCGGGAGGCGCGCTCGGGCTCGTCGTTGCGCTTGGACATCGCCATCATGTTGGCGAACGCCGCGATCGGCAGCGGGTGGATGGCGGCCTCGGTGCCGCCGGCCAGCACCACGTCGGCGCGGCCGGAGCGGATCATCTCGATGGCGTGGCCGACCGCCTCGGCGCCGGTGGCGCAGGCCGAGACCGGCGCGTGCACGCCGGCGCGGGCGTCGAACTCCAGGCCGACGTAGGCCGCCGGGGAGTTCGGCATCAGCATCGGCACGGTGCGCGGGCCGACGGCGCGGGGGCCCTTGGCCAGCAGGTTGTCGTAGGCGTCGAGCAGCGTGGTGACGCCGCCGATGCCGGAGCCGACCATCACGCCCAGGCGGGTGGGGTCGGCGAACTTGCCCTCGAAGCCGGCGTCCTTCCAGGCCTCGCGGGCGGCGATCAGCGCGAACTGCGCCGAGCGGTCCAGGCGGCGGATCTCGACCGGCTTGAGCAGCTCGGACGGCTCCACCGCGATCCGCGCGGCGAACCGCACCGGCAGCGCTTCGGCCCAGTCCTCGGTGAGCATCCGGACGCCGGAGCGTCCGGCCAGCATCCCGTCCCAGAACGAGGGGGCGTCCCCGCCGAGCGGTGTGGTCGCACCGACCCCGGTGACGACGACAGACTTGCGAGCAGTCACGAGCCTTACCTTCTATCTGTGGTTCTACGGGTTCTGCCGGCCGGACGGCCGTACGACTACAGGGCTAGAACTCGGTCGGAGTTCAGGCGGCCTGGTTCTTCTCGATGTAGCTGACGGCGTCGCCGACGGTCGACAGGTCCTTGACCGCGTCGTCCGGGATCTTCACGCCGAACTTCTCCTCGGCGGCGACGACGACCTCGACCATGGTCAGCGAGTCGACGTCCAGGTCGCCGGTGAAGGACTTGTCCAGCTGGACCTCCTCCTTGTCGACGCCCGCGACCTCTTCGACGATGTCCGCGAGGTCCGCGAGGATCTCATCCTGGGTCAGAGCCATGTGTTGGCGCTCCTTCGTTGGTTTCTTCTTCAGGGGGTAGTGGCTTGCCGCGAGGTCGCGGAGCCCTAGGGGAGACTAACGACCTGCGCCGCGTACACGAGACCCGCCCCGAACCCGATGAGCAGGGCCAGGCCGCCGTGCGGTGCGGAGCCGTCCTCGAGCATGCGCTCCATGGCCAGCGGGATGGTGGCCGCGGAGTTGTTGCCGAACTCGGCGATGGTGCGGGCGACCGGCACGTGCTCGGGCAGCCCGAGCACCTTCACCAGCCGGTCGGTGATGCGCATGTTGGCCTGGTGCGGGATGAAGGCGTCCAGGTCGCTCGCGGTGACACCGGCCTCGGCCAGCGCCTTCAGGGAGACCTCGGCCATCTGGTAGGAGGCCCAGCGGAAGACCGCCTGGCCCTCCATGCGCAGGAACGGGCCGCGGACCTGGCCGCCGTCCTCGGCGCCCTCAGCACCCTCAGCGTCTTCAGTGCTCTCGGGCCGCTCGTTCCAGGGGAAGGTCTGGGTGATGGTCTCGTACTTGTCGCCCTCGGAGCCCCACACCACCGGGCCGATGCCGGGGACGTCGGACGGGCCGATCACCACCGCGCCGGCGCCGTCGCCGAAGATGAAGGCGGTGCCGCGGTCGTGGACGTCGGTCAGGTCCGACAGCCGCTCGACGCCGACCACCAGCACGTACTCGGCGGAACCGGCCTTCACCATGTCCGAGGCCTGCGCCACGCCGTAGCAGAAGCCCGCGCAGCCGGCGGAGATGTCGTAGGCGGCGCCGTTGGTGCCGAGCCGGTCGGCGACCAGGCAGGCCAGGGCCGGGGTCTGATGCATGTGGGACACGGTGGAGACGATCACCGCGCCGAGCTGGTCGCCGGTGATGCCGGAGGCGGCCAGCGCCTTGCCGGCGGCCTCGACGGACATCTCCAGCACGGTCTCCTCGGGAGTGGCCCACCGGCGGGTCTCGATGCCCGACCGGGTCCGGATCCACTCGTCGGAGGAGTCGATCCAGGTGCAGACCTCTTCGTTCGTGACGACGCGGCTGGGGACGTAGCCCCCCACACCCATGATCCGGGTGTGCGCCGCGCCCTGCTTCTCCCTTATCTGTGCCATGATCGATCCCCTTTAGCGGATATGAGGCTGGCTCAGGCGAACGAGCCGGTCGGATGGACGCGCAGCAGCGGCTGCCCCGGCGCGACCGGATCCCCGTCTTCCACGAGCCACTCGAGGATCTCGCCCTCGTGCTGCACCGTGATTTCGTGCTCGTCACGGCGGGCGACGACCGTCGCCACCGCCGTGTCCTTCTCCAGCTTGTCGCCCTCGCGGAAGGTGCCGCGGCGGACCGTGCCGCCGAACGGCGCGATCACCAGGCGCCAGGTCGGGGCGGCGTCGAGCGGGTTCGCGTCGGCCGACTCGGCGTGCTTGGCCACGAACTCGCGCGCGGCGTCCAGGTCGTCCGGCGTCTTCAGGGCGAAGGTCTCGACACCCTTCAGCGCGCGCTTCGCCAGGCCGGTCAGGGTCCCGGCCGGCGGCACCTCCAGGATGCCGGTTACCCCGAGTTCCCCGAATGATTCCTGGCACAGGTCCCAGCGCACCGGGTTGGACACCTGGGCGACCAGGCGGCGCAGGACCTCGCGGCCGTCGTGCACGACCGCGCCGTCGGCGTTGGACACCAGGCGGGTGCGCGGGTCGCGGGTGGTGATGCCCTTGGCCAGTTCGCTGAGATGGGCCACGGCCGGGGCCATGTGCTCGGTGTGGAAGGCGCCGGCGACCGCCAGCGGGCGCAGCCGCGCCCCGGCGGGGCCGTCCTCTCCGAAGGCCGCCAGCTGCTCCAGCGTGCCGGCCGCGACGATCTGGCCGGCGCCGTTGTTGTTGGCCGGGACCAGGCCGTGCTCGGCGATCTTGGCCAGCACGGCGTCCGGGTCGCCGCCGAGCACCGCGGTCATGCCGGTGGGCGTGGTGGCGGCGGCCTGGGCCATCAGCCGGCCGCGCTCGCGGACGAAGACCATGGCGGCCTCGGCGGTGATGACGCCGGTGCCGGCGGCGGCGGTGATCTCGCCGACCGAGTGGCCGCCGGCCGCGCCTACCATCCGGAAGGCGTCGGCCGGGTGCGGGAACAGCGCCAGGGCGGCGCCGAGGCCGGCCGCGACCAGCAGCGGCTGGGCGATCGCGGTGTCCTTGATGGTGTCGGCGTCGGCCTCGGTGCCGTAGTGCACGAGGTCCAGTCCGGCGACCGCGGACCACCAGCGGAGGCGGTCGGCGAAGCCCGGGACCTCGAGCCACGGGGTGAGGAATCCGGGAGTCTGGGCACCCTGGCCCGGCGCGACGAGAACTAGCACGGTTCAACTCTCGTCTGCTCCGCGCTTGTTTGCCTTTAGCGGCCTGGACGAAGATCTCGGCGCGGATCTTGGAGGGTTCCTACAAACCGTTCGCGGGTCCCGCCAGCCTTCCCAAGGCCAGGGCCATGTGCAGGGTGAACGCCGCGCGCGGCTGCGCCGGGTTCAGGCCTGTGAGCTCGCTCACCCTTTTGAGCCGGTAGCGCACGGTGTTGGGGTGCACGAACAGCATCCGCGCCGCACTCTCCAGCGAGGCGGCCTGTTCCAGGTACACGGACACGGTTTCCAACAACGCCGCCCCCGCGGCCTCCAGCGGCCGGTACACCTCGGCCACCAGTTGAGCCTTCGCGGCCTCGTCACCGGCCAGGGCCCGCTCCGGCAGCAGTTCGGCGGCCAGCACCGGGCGCGGGGCGTCCGGCCAGGCCGGGGCGGCGCGCAGCGCGGACAGGGCGGCTTGGGCGGAAATGCCGGCCGACAGGAGGTCTTCGACAACCGGGCCGATCACCAGCGCCCCCGGCCCGAACTCGTTGGCCAGCGCCCGGGTCGCGGTCAGCGGGTCCTCGGCGTTCCCGATGATCACCACCAGCCGGTCCGACTGCACCCCGGTGAGCACCGTCAGGCGGGCCCGCCGCGCCGCCCGGTGCACGGCGTCCACCACCAGGGCGGTGTGCTGCCGGACGTCGTCCCGCCCGCCCAGCGGCTCCGGCGTCGCGCCGACCACCACCACCAGGTCCGCCGAGCTGTCCCAGCCCAGGGCCGCCGCGCGCGAGCGCACCGTGTCGTCCAGCACGTCGCCGCGCATCAGCTCGTCGACGACCAGCGCCTCCAGCCGCGCGTCCCAGGCCCCGCGCAGCTCCGCGGCCTGCGCGTAGACCTGCGCGGCGGCGAACGCGATCTCCCGCGAGTACCGCAGCATGCCCTCGCGCAGCGCCGCCTGCTCCACCGGCCCCTGCGCGATCTGCCCGATGCCCTCCTCGACCACTTCTATGGTGGTGCGCACCAGCTCGACGGTCTGCCGCAGCGTCACCGACCGCGTCAGCTCCCGCGGCGCCGTGCCGAACACGTCGGCGCTGATCGCGGTCCGGTCCTGCGGGTTGCGGAACCACTCGACGAACGCCGCGATGCCGGCCTGCACCACCAGCCCGATCCACGACCGGTTGTCCGGCGGCATGGCCCGGTACCAGGCCAGGCGCTCCTCCATACGCTGGATCGCGACCCCGGCCAGCGAGCCGATCGCCTTCTCCAGGCGCCGGACGGCGGCCGCGCGCTGAGCCGGGGTGAGGTCGTCCGTGGGGCCGGTGGTGCTGGAGGTCACGGGGCCATTAGACCCTAAAGCGGATCCACGCGGTAATGAGCAGGTGACGGCGTGGTGTCCGGGATCACAGGCGATCATCGGCGCCGCGGCGCGCCCGGGCCATGCGGCATCGTCCGTGCCGAAACGGTCATATGCCAGCAATCTGGTATACGTGGCCTGTGAAGGACACCCACTCCGGCCACGCGACCACCATCACCGAGCTGCAGGGCACGGCCGAACAGGGCCGGCTGGTGCTGGCCGAGGTCCTGGACCGGCTGGACGGCGCCTTCCCGGCGGCGGCCGGGCGGCACCGGCTCGGCCCGGGCGCGCATCTCGTGCCGCTGGGCGGTGGCAGCGCGCTGCTGATCGCGCTGGCGCCGGCCTCGACGCCGCGCGACCGGTGGAACGGCCGGCTGGTGCTCTCCGCGACGCTGCTGGACCGGTCCGGACTCGGGGACGCCGACGTGGCGCGGGCGCTGGGGTGTCTGGAGGCGGTGCCCTTCACCGGGTGGGAGTGCGAGGCGTTCACCGAACAGCTGCCGCTGCTCGCCGGGCTGGCCCGCCGCCTGCCGGACAAGCCGCTGCGGGAGTGCGGGCTGCTGCTGGTCGGGCACCTGCTGTCGGACTTGGTGGTGCAGGTACGGACCCTGATCGCGCTCGGCGCCCGGCCGGAGGCGATGACCGTGCTGGACAAGGGCTACCCGCACAAGCTGCGGCAGCGGGTGCGGGCCCATCTGGACGGGCTCGGTGTCGCGGTGCTGCCGCTGTGCGACGTGGAGACGGCGCTGCGGCTGCACGCCGCGCGGGTCATGGAGCCGAGCGTGGTGGTCGACGACGGCGGACATGTGCTCCCGGCGCTGCTGAACCTGGCGCCGGAACTGGTCCCGGCGTACCGGGGCGTGGTCGAGCAGTCGATGGCCGGGGTGGAGGAGCTGGAGACCCTCGGGGCGCGGGTGCCGCTGCCGGTGTTCAGCGTGGCGCAGAGCAGGGTCAAACGCGGCATCGAGGCGCACTGGATCGCCGAGTCGGTGGTGCGCTCGATCCGCGAGCTGCTTCCCGGCGAGGGCTTCGACGGCGCGCCGGCCCTCGTCATCGGCTTCGGCACGGTGGGGGAGCAGGTGGCGGCGGTGCTGCGGGGGCAGCGGATGCGGGTCGCGGTGCACGACAGCGAGTGGCCGCGGCTGCTGGCCGCGCACGAGGCCGGCTACCTCACCGCGCCGGAGGTCCCGGCGCTCCTGGACGGGCACCGGCCGCTGCTGATCGTCTCCTCGACCGGCCGCACCGGCCTCGGCGGCGACGATCTGGACTTCCTGGCCGGCGGCTGCTTCGTCGCCAGCGTCTCCGGCCGCGTCTCGGAGATCGACATGCAGGGACTGGCCAGACGCGCCGAGCGCGTCGAGGACCTCGGCCGGGTCGGCGTGCGCTACGTGCTGCCGCGCGGCCCGGTCACGGTCCTCGCCGACGGCCTGCCGGTGAACCTGCCCCGGGGCGACGCCGCCTCGGGCGCCCCGGCCCGCCAGTCCGACCTGACGATGGCGGCCGTGGTGTGGGGCGCGTGCGCCCTGGCCCGGGCCGGCCACGGGTTCGCGGCCGGACCGGATGTGGAGCGTACGGACGCCTCGATCGCCGAGAGCGGGCTCGTCGAAAGGTACTACCGGCTGTACGGGCCCGGCGCCGGGGTGGGGGTGCGGGGGCGTTCGCGATCGCGGGGCGGCGGGCCGGGAACCGCGGCGGGCCGGCGGACCCGCGGCCGGGCCCGGATCAGCGAGGTCTGACATGTCCGAAGCCATGAGCCTGTCCGGCAAGTCCTGCCTCGTCACCGGCGCCGCCAGCGGGATCGGCCGCGCCACCGCCCGCGAACTCGCCCGCGACGGCGCGCGTCTGGTCGCGGCGGACATCGACGCCGCGGGCCTGGAGGCGCTGACCGAGGAGCTGGAAGCCGAGGGCCGCACCGTGGTGTCGGTGGCCGGCGACGTCTCCGACGACGCCGACGTCCGCAACATGGTGAACTCGGCCCTGGACGCGTACGGCCGCCTCGACGTCGCGGTGGCCAACGCCGGCATCCTCCCGCTGTCGGACCTGCTCGGGACCTCGGAGCAGGACTGGGACCGGGTGATGGCGGTCGACGGCAAGGGCATGTTCCTCACCTGCAAGCACGCCATCGCCGCCATGCACCGGCGGGGCGACGGCGGCGCGGTGGTCTGCGTCTCGTCGATCTCGGGACTGGCCGGGCAGGCGCGCCAGGCCGCCTACGGCCCGGCGAAGTTCGTCGCCACCGGCCTGACCAAGCACCTGGCCGTCGAGTGGGCGCCCCACGGCATCCGCGTGAACGCCGTCGCCCCGGGCACCATCCGCACCGAGCGCGTGCTGGCGTTGCGCGACGAGCCCGGCGGGCCGGCGTACCTGGCGACGGTGTCGGCCGCGCATCCGCTGGGCCGGCTCGGCGAGCCGGCGGAGGTCGCGGCGGCCATCGCGTTCCTGGCTTCGGACGCGGCGTCCTTCATCACCGGCGTGGTGCTGCCGGTGGACGGTGGGTACCTCGCGCAGTAGCCGCTCGGTCGCCTAGCCGCGGCTCTCCAGCCAGGCCGTGACGGCGCCGGCATCGCTTCGAGCGGGTTGGCTCATCACGCCATTGTGCCGGGGGTGGTCGTGATCCGTACCCGGACCACTGTGCACCCACCACTATGCGCGGCTGCCCGGGCGTGCCCAGCCCGGGCCGGCCGCGCCGGGAGCTCCCCGGACCCGGCGCGGCCCGGCGGGTGGTGCCGTGATGGTCTCGGCGCTCGTGTCGAAACGGTTGTTCCGCCGGGCCGGTTCAGCGGCGGCCGGCGTCCTACCGGGATGCCAGGGTGCTGATGGCCGCCGCGGTGGTCGGCCCGCACACCCCGCGCGGATCGTCGGTGATGTTGAGCTTGTTCTGCACGTACGCGACCGCGTCGGCGGTGCGGGTGTCGTAGACCCCGGTCACCGGGACCCAGGTCGGGGCGCCCAGCCGGTCCAGCTGGGTCTGCAGATCCGCCACGTCCGGTCCGGTGTCGCCGATCTGCAGCACCCGCGCCGGGGCCGGCTGGCCGGTGGTGCCGGTCGGCGTCGGCGTCGGCGTGGTCGTCGGCCCGGTGGGTGTCGGGGTCGGCGTCGGGGACGAGGTGGGCGGCGACGTGGGCGTCGACGGGGGCGAGGTCGGCGTGGCCGGGGGCGCGGGCGGCGTGGTCGAGGAGCCCGGGTCTCCGGGCGTGGGGGACGACGCCGGGGGCGGCGTGGTCGACGGCGGCGTCGGGCTGGTGACCGGCACCGAGGACGCCGGCGTGCCGGGCAGCGGCGGCGTCGAGGTCTGGACCGGACCGTTCGCCACGGGTGAGGTGGACGAACCGCTCGGGGCGCCGGACGTCACCGGACCGCCCGGACCGCCGGGACCGCCGGGACCGCCGGCGGCCGGCGGGGACGCGGGCGTGCCGGGCCCGGAGGTGTGGACGCCGGAGGCGTCGCCGGAGGTGTGCCCCGGGGCGGGCGTGGGCGCGTCCAGAGGCGAGGACGCCGGGTCGGCCCCGGTCGCCGGCCCGCCGTCGGGCGCGGTGGACCCCGCGTCGACCGAGGACGGCGCGTTCGCCAGGTTCGTGGTCACCGCCGAGTCGGCCGTGCGCGAGGCCGAGTCCAGGGCCTGCGCCTCCGGACCCCCGGTGCTGGTGGCGTGCACCAGCCCCAGCGCCCCGCCGCCGGCCGCGAGCACCGCCACGACCGGCACCGCCGCCCGGAAAACGGCCGGTCGCCGCGGGCCCCGGTGCCGTCCGCCGGTCGCACCTCGCAGCGACGGCGGCGGTTCGTCGTCGCCGGAACTGGCGGCGGGCATGATCGCGGTCTCGGTGGCCGGCCGCCGCACCACGTCACCGCCGACGGCCCGGTCGGACAGCCGCGACGGCGCCCGGGGAGGCAGCCGGTCCGGATCGGCCGACCGGGACGGCCCCGGGATCCGAAGGTCCGCATCGGGGGTGAGCCACTCCGGCTCGGGGCGACGGGGCGGGTCCGCGTTCGGCCGCCCCGCCGGGGGACGTCCGACTCGCTGTGACAGGGCGCCGTCCGGTGCGGAGCGTTCCGGGCGCGGCTGGAACGAAGGGTGCTGGTTCGGCGTCAGACCCGGCTCCTGGCCGGACGCGTGCGGTGCGTGCGGACCGGCGTGCGGCTGCCGCGGAGGCTGGACTGCGGGCCGCGGCTGGAACGAGGGATGCTGGTTCGCCGCGGCGCCGGGCTGCTGCGGCGCCTGTGCCGCCGGATGCGGCTGGAACGAAGGATGCCGGTTCGCCGGGGCGCCGGGCTGCCGCGAAGGCTGAGCCGCCGGGCGCGGCTGGAACGAAGGCTGAGCCGCCGCGCGCGGCTGGAACGAAGGGTGCTGATCGGTCGGGCCCGCCGAGGGCTGTGCGGGCGTACGGCCCGCGGGGTTCGGCTGCCAAGAAGGACGCTGATTCGCCGCCTGCGCGCTCGGCCCGGGTATGCGGACCTGCGGGTTCGGCTGCCAGGAAGGGTGCTGGTTCGCCGCACCCGGCGCACTGGGCGCGGGCCCCATGGCCTCGCCGCGTGCCGCGCTCGGCCGGGCCTGCGGCTGCGGGACCGGCAGCGCCGCTCCGGGTTGTCGGGGGTGCGCCGCGGGCGCGGGATTCGGTCTCGGACCGGGACGCCGTCCGTCGTCGAACTCCGCCACGCTGAACTCCTCGGTACTCGGGCCGGTGCGCGCGGGCGCCGGCTCTGGGTCTGGGTCGTTGTCGCGGGGCCCGGTGCGGCCGGGATCGGGACGGGGGAGGCCGGCCACGGCATCCGGCAGACGCACCGGTATCCGGGGTAAGTCAGGCTCCGGTGGCTGTCGCCGCGATGCGGACATCTCTGCCTCCCGATCCTCCGTAGGCTGTGTGGCGCAACCGTAGGGTGATCAGAGACGCTATCACTCGGATGTTCCCCCGCGTGGCCGAATGGGGCTATCCGCTGGTCGCCCCCTTCATCGAGTTCTGCAACGCCTGGTCGGTCGCCGGGCCGTAGACGCCGAAGCCGTCGGCGTCCGCGGTCCCGGGGTGGTTCATCTGGAAGTCCTGCACGGCGTAGCGGGTGGGGCGGTCGAACGTGCCGTCCCGGTAACCGGCCATGTCGTAGCCGTAGCCGGCCGCGATCAGGTCGGCCTGGAGCTTGCTGACCGCGGGGCCGGTGTCCTTGTAGTGCAGCGAGGTGAACGTCGGCGGCGCGGGCGTCGGCGGGGGGCTCGGCGTGCTGGGCGGGGTGGTCGGCGGCGGGGCGCTGCTGCTCGGCCGCGAGGCCATGGCCGGGCTGGTGGACGCGGTCGAGGCCGGCGTCGTGGGCTTCGGAGACGGCGACTTGGTGCTGCGGGTCGGCGTCGGCGTGGCCGACGGCGACGGACTCGACGACGACACCGGCGCGCCCGCCTCGCTGCTGCTCGGCGTTTCCGGCGGCGCGGGCTCGGCGGCGGCTCCGCTGGTCGCGGGCCCCGCGGGCTTCGGCCCCGCCGACGGCTTGTCGGATCCGCCCGCGAACGTCCCGGCCACCGCGGCCCCGGCCGCGACCACGCCGACCAGCAGCGCCGCCGCTTTCAGCGCCCGGGGTGAGCGCGATCCGCCGCGGTGCCGTCCGTTGTCGGCGTCGTCGTGGAAGTGGCCGTGCTCGCCGGGGGGCGCGTTGTATCCGTCGCCGTCCTCGGCCGGCACGGCCAGGATCGGCATCGTCGTGGTCAGGTCGCTCATCGGACGCGGGGCCGGGACCGGCGCCCGGTCGCCGGGGCGGATCTGCCGGGCCACCGCGCGCGGCGCCGGCATCGGCGTGGGGACCAGGCTGGTCTCCGGCGCGCGGCCGTAACCCGGCGCGGGCGCGGCGCCGTAGCCCTGCTCGTGCGGAGGGTCGTAGCCCTGTTCCTGCGGACCGCCGTAACCGGGCTCCTGCGGACCGCCGTAACCGGGCTCCTGCGCCGGTCCGCCGCGCCGCCGGCCCGCGCCGCCGTCCGGATCCTGCTGGTGCTGCTGGTACTGGCCGGCTTCCTCCTCGGCCTGCCGCACGAACGGCCGCACGACGTCGGGCTGGTCGTCGTAGTGCCTCATCCGGGCCGACTCCTCCGCCGTCGGCGGCCGTCCCCGGCCCTGCTGCGCAGGCAGTCGTCTCCCCGGTTGCTGGTCCATGGCCACACCCCCCAACACTCGGTCCGCAAGCGATCGGATCACCACCGCCCCACCCGCGGCGATGCGGAGAGTACCAGGAATTCCGCGCCTCCCACCCGGTATGGGGAGAGCCGACGCCACCGTGCCGCCCGGCGCACCCGGATGAACCCCGGCGTTGAGTAGATTGGAGCGGGATCGGCGACGAAATATGACATACCTGGAGGTAACGGCGCGGATGACGGAGACAGCGAACACCGGCCGCGCCCGGCGGTTCCGGGCCAGCATCCCCACCCTGTTGGTGTGGTACTGCCGGATCGTGGCGCTGATGTCGATCCTGTCGGCGTTGTCCCCGCGCACCAGCCAGCGGATCGACCGGCTGCCCGACTACATCCTGTTCAGCCTGGGCTTCCTGCTCGGCGTGCCCTCGCTCGGCTTCGGCGTGCTGATGCTGATGCTCGCCGCGGCGATCCGCCGCCGCAAAAAGGTCGCCTGGTGGCTGACGATGGTGCTGGGCGTGTTCGTCGGACCGCTGGGCTGGCTCGGCATCAGCTACGCCCTGTACGGGATCACCTGGGCCGATCTGCAGCCGCTGCCGCCGCTGATCGTGTCGTTCGTGATCCAGGCCGTGTTCATGGCGCTGGTGGTCTGGTCGCGCAAGGAGTTCTACGCCGTCTTCGACGCCGCCAACTTCCGCTTGGCGCTGATCGTGCTCGGCGTGTCGCTGGCGCTGTCGACGCTGGTCGGGGTCACGCTGGTGGCCTGGAACGACGCCGATCTGCACACCAATCTCGGGGACCAGGCGCTCTACACGCTCAAGGCGGGTATGGCCGGCACCGGCCTGTGGTGGTACGACACCGCGGTCGAGGTGCCGCACTGGGTGGACGTCGCCGTCAACTTCCTGGGAAGTGTGATGATTCTCGCAGTGGCCTGGGCGCTGTTCCAGCCCCGGCGCGGCAGTGTGCGCCACGACCCGCGGGACGACGACCGGCTGCGGGTGCTGCTGGACAAGTTCGGCGACCAGGACTCGCTCGGCTATTTCGCCCTGCGCCGGGACAAGAACGTGATGTGGTCGCCCACCGGCAAGGCGGCGGTCGCCTACCGCCCGGTCAGCGGGGTGTCGCTGGCCGCCGGCGACCCGATCGGCGACGTCGAGGCCTGGCCCGGCGCCATCGAGGCCTGGCTGGCCGAGGCCCGCCAGCACGCCTGGGTGCCGGCCGTGATGGGCGCCTCGGAGGAGGGCGGCAAAGTCTTCTCCCGCTTCGGGCTGGACGCCGTCGAACTCGGCGACGAGGCGGTCGTCGAGGTCGACGAGTTCACCCTGGAAGGCCGGGCCATGCGCGTGGTCCGCCAGGCCTACAACCGGGTCGAGCGGGCCGGCTACCGGACGCGGATCCGCCGGCACGGCGACATCCCCCGCGCCGAGATGGCGCAACTCATGCGCAACGCCGACGCCTGGCGGGACGGCGCGGTGGAGCGCGGCTTCTCGATGGCGCTCGGCCGGCTCGGCGACTCCTCGGACACGCAGTGCGTGATGGTCGAGTGCCTGGACGCCGACGGCGTGCTGCGGGCCCTGCTGTCGTTCGTGCCGTGGGGCCGCCGCGGCCTGTCCCTGGACCTGATGCGCCGCGAGCGCGGCACGGAGAACGGCCTGGTCGAGTTCATGGTGATCGACCTGATCAAGGCCGGCCCGGAACACGGCGTGGAGCGCGTCTCGCTGAACTTCGCGATGTTCCGCAGCATCTTCGAGCGCGCCGGCCGGATCGGCGCCGGGCCGTTCCTGCGGCTGGCCCGGGTGGTGCTGTCGGTGTTTTCCCGATGGTGGCAGCTGGAGTCGCTGTACCGGGCCAACATGAAGTACCGGCCGGTGTGGGAGCCCCGGTACCTCTGCTTCCCCAAGGCGCGCGACCTGGCGCGGATCGCGATCGCCGCGGGGCGGGCGGAGGGGTTCCTGGCGTTCCCGACGCCGAGGTTCCTGCCGCGGCACCGGAAGTGCGCGCCCGCGCTGGAGGCGGCGGCCGCTCCGGCGGCGGAAGCCGAAATGGAAGCCGAAATGGAAGCCGAGGCGGAGGTCGAGCTGGAGGCCAAGCCGAGAGTCGAGCCGAAAGCCAAGCCGGGCGTCGAGTCGGAGGCCAAGCCGGAAGTCGAGCCGAGAGTCGAGCCGAGCGTCGAGCCGAAAGCCAAGCCCAGCGTCGAGTCGGAAGCCAAGCCGAAAGCCAAGCCGGAGGCCAAGCTGTAGCCGGGCTGACAAGGGCTGACATCCAACCTACCGAGTAGTAGCTTTCGGCTGTGCCCCTCGCCCTCACGCTCCTCACTCTGCTGGCCGCGCTCGCCGACTGGCTCGCCGTCGCCCGCCGCGCCGGCGATCCGGCGTCCCGTGGCGCCCGCACCGCCGAGTACGTCGCCAAGCCGCTGACCATGGTGTTCCTGATCGGCGCGGCGCTGGCCACGGCGCACGGTCACGCGAGCACCCACCTCGTCGTCGCGACCGTGGCGGCACTCGTCCTGAGCTTGGTCGGCGACGTCTTCCTCATGCTCCCGGAGGACGTTCCCCAGTTCTTCATCCTGGGCCTGGCCTCGTTCCTCCTCGCCCACGTCGCCTACATCGCCGCCTTCGTCCCCCTGCACACGCACGGCGGCTACGCCATCTCCCTCGCCGTCGTCGGCGTGATCCTGGCCGGCGCCATGTTCGCCACGGTCGGCATGCGCATCCGCCGGGCCGCCGCGGAGGAGGACCCGGCGCTGGGCGTACCGGTCCTGGCCTATGTCACCGTCATCTCGCTGATGGTGGTCGCCGCGTGGTGGACCGGGGACCTGCGGATCATCCCCGGCGCGCTGCTGTTCGCCCTGTCGGACACGATGATCGGCTGGACGCGGTTCGTGCGGAAGGACTGGGAGCTGGACGTCCCGATCATCGTCACCTACCACCTCGCGCAGGTCCTGCTGGTCCTCGGCCTGATGCGCAGGTAGGGCGGATATCCGCGGGACGCCGCTGGTACCCTGGGTCTATGCGGGCTGTGACGCTGCTTCTTATGTAGCCGCGCTGAAACAGGCCGGAGCCTCACGAAGTGTTCCGGGTCAGCGCGGCTCCCCTCCATGTCCGAGGGGCTTTTTTCTTTTCCAGCCCAGACTTACCTTCCGACAGACGTACCCGCGGAGACCTGACGACGATGAGCGAGCAGTCCACACAGCCCAAGCCTGCCAGCGACGAGCCCAAGTTCCGCTATACGGCGGCGGTGGCCGCTGATATCGAGCCCAAGTGGCAGGACTACTGGGCCGCCAACCACACCTTCGAGGTCCCGAACCACCCGGCCGACATGTCCGAGCCGAAGGCCTACATCCTGGACATGTTCCCGTACCCCTCCGGCGCCGGCCTGCACGTCGGCCACCCGCTGGGCTACATCGCCACCGACGTGCTGGGCCGGTTCAAGATGATGACCGGGCACCACGTCCTGCACACCATCGGCATGGACGCCTTCGGCCTGGCCGCCGAGCAGTACGCCGTCGAGCACGGCGTGCACCCCCGCGTCAGCACCGAGCGCAACATCGCCCGCTACCGCGAGCAGATCCACCGCATCGGCTTCGGCCACGACACCCGGCGCGGCGTGTCCACCATCGACGTGTCCTTCTACAAGTGGACGCAGTGGATCTTCCTGCAGATCTTCGACTCCTGGTACGACGACGACGCCGACCGGGCCCGCCCGATCGCCACCCTGATCGCCCAGTTCGCCGACGGCACCCGCCCGACCCCGGACGGCCGGGCCTGGGAGACGCTGGCGCCGCAGGAGCAGGCGACCATCGTCGACTCCTACCGGCTGGCCTACATCGCCGAGGCGCCGGTGAACTGGTGCCCCGGGCTGGGCACCGTGCTGTCCAACGAGGAGGTCACCGCGGACGGCCGCTCCGAGCGCGGCAACTTCCCGGTGTTCAAGCGCAACCTGCGCCAGTGGATGATGCGCATCACCAAGTACGGCGACCGGCTGCTGGCCGACCTGGACCGCCTGGACTGGCCCGAGCCGATCAAGCTGCAGCAGCGCAACTGGATCGGCCGCTCCGAGGGCGCCCGCGTGCACTTCCCGGTGACCGCCGTCGACGGCTCCGAGAAGACCATCGAGATCTTCACCACCCGGCCCGACACCCTGTTCGGCGCCACCTACATGGTGCTGGCGCCGGAGCACGAGCTGGTCGACGCCTTCGTGGCGCGGGCCTGGCCGGCCGGCACCAAGGACGCCTGGACCGGCGGCTTCGCCAGCCCGGCCGAGGCGGTCGCCGCCTACCGCGCGCAGGCCGCCGCCAAGACCGAGGTCGAGCGGCAGACCGAGGGCCGCCAGAAGACCGGCGTGTTCACCGGCACCTTCGCGGTGAACCCGGTGAACGGCGAGGGCGTGCCGGTGTTCATCGCCGACTACGTCCTGATGGGCTACGGCACCGGCGCCATCATGGCGGTGCCGGCCCACGACCAGCGCGACTTCGAGTTCGCCCGGGCCTTCGACCTGCCGATGCGGATCGTCGTCGCGCCGCCGGCCGGCTGGTCCCTGGACGTCGCCGACTGGACCGAGGCCTACGACTCCAAGACCGCGCAGATCACCGACTCGGCCAACGACGAGGTGTCGCTGGAGGGCCTGCCGGTCCCGGCGGCGATCCGCGCCATCTCCGAGTGGCTGTCGAACAAGGGCATCGGCGAGGGCACCGTCACCTACCGCCTGCGCGACTGGCTGTTCTCCCGCCAGCGCTACTGGGGCGAGCCGTTCCCGATCGTCTACGCGGTCGACGGACCGGACGCCGGGATCGCCCGCGCGCTGCCGGACTCGATGCTGCCGCTGGAGCTGCCGGAGGTCGACGACTTCTCGCCGAAGACCTTCGAGGCCGGCGACGTCACCAGCGCGCCGGAGCCGCCGCTGTCGCGCGCGTCCGACTGGGTGAACGTCACCCTGGACCTGGGCGACGGCCCGCGCCGCTACCGCCGCGAGACCAACACCATGCCGCAGTGGGCCGGCTCCTGCTGGTACTACCTGCGGTACCTGTCGCCGGACGACGACTCGCGCTTCGTCGAGGCCGAGGCCGAGAAGTACTGGATGGGGCCGAAGAGCGCCGAGGACACCGGCGGCGTGGACCTGTACGTCGGCGGGGCCGAGCACGCCGTGCTGCACCTGCTGTACGCGCGCTTCTGGCACAAGGTGCTGTTCGACCTGGGCTACGTCACCAGCGCCGAGCCGTTCCGGAAGCTGTTCAACCAGGGCATGATCCAGGGCGCCTCCTACACCGACGCCCGCGAGGTCTACGTCCCGGCCGACGAGGTGGAGGAGGTCGACGGCGCGTTCTACTACAAGGGCGAGCAGGTCACCCAGCACTTCGGCAAGATCGGCAAGTCGCTGAAGAACGTCATCTCCCCGGACGAGATGATCGACGAGTACAGCGCCGACACCCTGCGCATCTACGAGATGTCGATGGGCCCGCTGGACATGTCCAAGCCCTGGGACACCCGCGCCTCCATCGGCTCCTTCCGCTTCCTGCAGCGCCTGTGGCGCAACGTCATCGACGAGGAGACCGGCGAGGTCACGGTCACCGACGCCGAGCCGGACGAGGCGACGCTGCGCGCCCTGAACAAGACCATCGACGGCGCGCGCAACGACATGGAGGCGATGCGCTTCAACACCGCGATCAGCAAGCTGATCGAGCTGAACAACCACCTGACCCGCCTGCCCGCGGTCCCGCGCTCCGCGGCCGAGACCCTGGTGGTGCTGGCGGCGCCGTTCGCGCCGCACATCGCCGAGGAGCTGTGGTCCCGCCTGGGCCACACCGACACGGTGGCGCACGCGAGCTACCCGGTCGCCGACCCCGCCTACCTGGTGGACGAGACCGTGACCTGCGTGGTCCAGGTGTCCGGCAAGGTCAAGGACCGCCTGGAGGTGCCCCCGGGCATCGCCGAGGACGCGCTGCGCGAGCTGGCGCTGGCCTCCGAGGGCGTGCAGCGGGCGCTGGAGGGGCGCGGGGTGCGCACGGTGATCGTGCGGGCGCCGAAGCTGGTGAACGTGGTGCCGGCGTAAGGCGGCTAAAGGTCCACGACACGGCCCGGCGCCGATCGGTCGACGATCGGCACCGGGCTTCTCCGTGGGCGGGCCAGCAGCAAGGGCGTCGCCAGAAGGAAGGCGCCCGCCAGGCCGAGCCCGAAGCGCGGGCTCGTGGCGGCGGCGAGCAGCCCCCAGGCGGCGGTGCCGGCGGCGATGCCGAGCTTCGTCGAGATCGACCAGGCCGTCAGAACCCGGGCGACGAGCCCGGGGCCGGTCTGATCCAGCCGCTGCGTCGCCAGCACCGGGTTGAACACGGCGGCGCTGGTGATCAGCGCCGTCTCGACGCCCATGACCACCAGCAGACCGGGCAGCCCCGGTCCGAGGAAGACCAGACCGATCGGCGGCAGAGCGCGCAGCGTTCCGGCCACGGTCAGCACCCTGTGACGTCCGAACCGGGCCACCAGGCGCGCCGACAGGCGGGAGCCGATCAGGCCGCCGACGCAGGGCACGGCGAACGCCATCCCGTACTGCCAGGCCGGGAAGCCCAGCCGCCCGAGCATCAGCACCGCGAGCAGCGGCTCCGTCGCCATGATCAGGGCGTTGACCGCGACGGTGTTGAGGAACAGCGGCCGTAGTGTGGAGTCGCCGAGGATGTGGCGCCAACCAGCCGACAGATCAGCGCTTCCCATCCTGGCCGGCCGCTCCGCCCTGGCCTCGGCCGCCGACCGGGCCGCCGTCTCCTCATGCGTCTCGGCTTTCGCCTCGGCTCTCGCCCCGCCGTCCGCCTCCCGGCCTCCGATCGCCCGGATCCCCAGTGCCGACAGCAGAAAGCTCACCGCGTCGGCGACCACCGTCGCCACCGGCCCGAACATCGCGACCGCCGCCCCGCCCAGCGGCGGCCCCACCACGATCGACGACCACGTCGTCGCTTCGAACCGCCCGTTCGCGACCATCAGGTCCTCGCGGGCGACGATCGTCTTCACGTACGCGCCGCTCGCCGCGCCGAACGCGATGTCGCAGGCCCCGACCACGATCGACACCGCCAGCAGCTGCGCGAAGCCGAGCACTCCGAACGCGGACGCGACCGGCAGCGTGAGCAGCGCCGCGCACCGGACCAAGTCCATCGCCACCATGACCGGGCGCTTGCGCCGGACCTCGATCCACGGCCCCAGCGGCACCGCCACCAGCGCCGCGACCGCCGTACCGGCCGCCGCCAGGGCCGCGACCCGCGCGGGCCCGGCGTGCAGAACCCTGATCAGGATGACGTTGAAGGCGTTGAACGCCAGCCAGGTGCCGAGCGTGCTGACCGCGTACGCCGACCACAGCCACCCGAACCGCCGCCCCAGCCGTCGCCCGTCCGCCACGCCCATCGCCGCCTCACCGCTCGCTCCCACAACCACCGGCTGGTCAACGGAATCAAAGCGAGCAGACAAACCCCAGGTCAAACAACCATCGGTCCCCATTTCCACAACCCGTGGTTGTCCCTCTAGGCTGAGCGGCCATGGATCTCGAAGCCGTGCGCACCTTCGTCGCCGTCGCGAACGGCGGCCGTTTCCAGGAAGCGGCCGCGGAGCTCGCCGTCACCCAGCAGGCCGTGTCGAAGCGGATCGCCGCGCTGGAGAAGGAGCTCGCGGTGCGGCTGTTCACGCGCTCGGCGCGCGGGGCGCTGCTCACCATCGACGGCCAGGCGTTCCTGCCGCATGCCAGGGCCCTGCTGCAGGCCGAGGAGAAGGCGATCGCGTCGGTGCGGCCGGGCTCGCGGGCGCTGCGGGTCGACGTCATCACGATGCGGAGCGCGCCCGGCGTGCTGCTGCGCGGGTTCCACGAGGCGCATCCGGACGTGGACCTCGACGTCGTCACCCTGTTCGACGCCGACACGGCGATCGCGGCGGTGCTGGCCGGGACGATCGACGCGACGTTCCGCTACGTCGCGGCGTCGCGGCGGCTGCCCTCGGGGGTCGCCTGCGCCCGTGTCCTCGACGAGCCGCTCGACGTGCTGATCGGCCCCCGCCACGCGTTGGCGGACGCGCGCACCGTCACTCTCGCCCAGCTGGCCGGGCACCGCGTCTGGATCCCGGGGATCGTCCCGGGCGCCGAGTGGGCCGTCTACTACGAGCAGCTCGCCTCAGCGTTCGGGCTCGCCATCGACGGCATCGGACCGAACTTCGGGACCGACCACCTCATGGACGTCATCGCCGGCGCCTCCGACGTGGCGACGTTCCTGGGCGACAAGACGCGGCTGGCCTGGCCCGCCGGGCACGATCTGCGGCGGATTCCGGTGCGGGATCCGACGCCCGCGTACCCGCACTCGCTGCTCTGGAGGAGCGACGACCGGCATCCGGGGCTCGCCGCGCTGCGTCGGCACCTCGCCTCAGGGCCGGGGTCCGCCGAGGGCGCGCGGCTCTGGACCCCTACAGCGGCGACACGATGACACCCAGCACCCCCGGGCCGACGTGCGCGCCGATCACGGCCCCGACCTCGCAGACCGTGATCCCGCTGAGCCCGGGCAGGCGCTCGCGCAGGCGGGCGGCCAGGGCCTCGGCCCGCTCGGTGGCGTCGAGATGCTGCACCGCGATCTGCACCGAGGACCCGTCGCCGCCGGCCCGCTCGACCGCGATCTCCTCCAGCCGCGCGATGGCCCGCGCCGAGGTGCGGACCTTCTCCAGCGGCTCGACGCGGCCGTCGGCCACGTGCAGCAGCGGCTTCATCGCCAGCGCCGAGCCGAGCAGGGCCCGCGCCGAGCCGATGCGGCCGCCGCGGCGCAGGTACTCGAGCGTGTCGACGTAGAAGAACGCGGAGGCGGTGGCCGAGCGCTTGGCGGCGATCTCGGCGACCGCGTCCAGGTCGTGCGCGCCGTCCCGGCCCGCCTCGGCGGCGGCCAGCACCGCGAAGCCGAGCGCCATGCCGATGGTGCGGCTGTCCAGCACCCGCACCGGCAGCGGCGCGTCCTTCGCGGCCAGCTCCGCCGACTCCAGCGTGGCCGACAGCTCGGCGGAGATGTGCAGCGACACCACTCCCTCGGCGCCGGACTCCGCCGCGGCCCGGTACGCGGCCGCGAAGTCCTCCGGCGAGGGCCGCGACGTCGTGGCGGCCTCATGCGCCCGCAACGCCTCGACCAGCAGCTTCGACGTGTCCGGCGCGGCCTCGCTGTGCGGCGCCCCCCGTACGATCACCTCCAGCGGGACCGCGGTGACACCGAGAGCGTCCGCCGACTCGGCGGGCAGGCAGGCCGTGGAGTCGGTGACGAGCGCGATACGGGGCATACCGCCGAGGTTATCCGGAGGTGGCGTCCGGGCAAATGGGCGGGAGCCGGGACCGCCCCCGGACGGCCCTGATCCCGCCGCGCGCCCCGGAAAACCTGAGGACCCGCCCCTGGGCCCCGGACCACAATGCCACCATGACCGACGACCGCCTGACCCTCCTCAACCCGCCCGGCCTCCACCCCACTTCCGGCTACGCCCACGTCACCATCGCCCCCGCCGGCCGCACCGCCCACCTGGCCGGCCTGTGCCCCCTCGACGCCGACGAGAAGGTCGTCGGCCCCGACCTGGACACCCAGATCGACCAGCTGGTCGCCAACGCGCTGACCATCCTCCGTGCCAGTGGAGCCACGCCCCATGACGTGGTCCGCTCGGTGATCTACGTGGTCAGCGACCAGAGCGCGGTCCTCGCCGCGGCCTGGGACCGCCTGACCGCCTCGGAGCTGGGTCCCGCGTTCCGGACGGCGAGCACGCTGCTCGGCGTGGCGGCGCTGGGATACGGGGGACAGCTGATCGAGGTGGATCTGACGGCGGCTCTGGAGGGGTGAGCGACACCGGAGCCCGGATCTGATCTCTTCGACCGGAACCGGGCTCCGATGATGTGGCTATCGCCGCGAGACTCGGCGGACGAGCAACGCGCCGCCGGCGATCAGCGCGAGACCGATCGCGGCAGCCGTCCCGAACATCGTGGCCGACAGGCCGGTGAAGGCCAGAGCGCCGTGACTGCGGGGCGTGCCGGCCGAGGCCTCGGCGGGCTTGGAGCAGCCGGAGCCGTGGCTGTGCGGGTCACAGCATCCGCTCGCTGCTTCAGCACCGGCCTTCCCGTCGGGACAGCACACACTCGCCTTGGAGTCAGCGCAGCATCCACTTGTCCTGTCAGCAGTGCAGCACTGACTCGCCTTGCCATTGGCGCAGCACTGACTCGCCTTGCCGTCAGTACAGCACTGGCTCCCCGTGCTACCAGCGCAGCATCCGCTCGCCGCACCGACACCTGCCTTCCCGCCGGTGCAGCATCCGCTCGCCGCACCGACACCTGCCTTCCCGCCGGTGCAGCACACGCTCGCCTTCCCGTCCGCGCAGCACTCCTCCGCGGCTGAGCTCCCACAAGCCCCGTGCGCAGGGGGATCCGCGGACTGCGAGTTGCTCGGCGGATCCGCCGGGACCACCACCACCGCCGGCGGATCCACCGACGGGGGATGCGGCCGCCCCGCCGCCGGCTCCGACGTCGTCGGCGCCTTCAACACGGTGTGCGTCGCCGACGGCGGAGGCGGGGGCGGCGGCAGAAACCCGGTGTAGTGCAGCGGCACCGAGCGGGCCAGGTCGCCGCCGCCGGGCACCCGGGCCCGGGCCTCGGCGAGCAGCGTGCGGTAGCCGACCTCGGCGGTGACCGTCGCCGTGCACCGCACCGACTGGCCCGGCTCCAGCGCCAGGTGGCCGTTCTCGCCGGCCGGGCACGTCACCGGCAGGGGATGCGGATCCAGGTCGTCGAGGCCGATCCAGACGTCGCGCAGGTCGGCCTCGCCCGGGGTGTCGGCGAGGGTGATGGTCACCACGTGGCGGGTGCCCGCCGGCAGGCGCTGGTCCTGTCCCTCCATCGTGGCGGTCAGGGTCATGCCGGCGCCGCCGCCGGCGAAGGCCGGCACGGTGCCGGCCGCCGCCGAGCCCAGCAGCGGGGTCAGGCCGAGTCCCAACGCGGCCACGAAACGCAAGGAACGCATGCTTCCAGTAATCGGGATATCGGCGTTCTGTTATGCGTGGCGCGCCGCCGTTTACACCCAATGGCACATTCTGCGACTCGTCGACCGTTCAGATGATCGGAGTGTGTCAGGGTTGGAAGCGGTATCCCATCCCCGGCTCCGTCAGCAGGTGCTCCGGCCGCGAGGGCTCGCGCTCCAGCTTCCGTCGCAGCTTCGTGAAATGGAAGCGCAGCAACGGCGTGTCGTTCTCGTAGCCGTGCCCCCACACCTCGCTCAGCAGCTGCTTGGCCGACACCAGCCGCCCCGCGTTCTTCAGCAGCACCTCCACGATGCCCCATTCGGTCGGCGTCAGGTGCACGCTGCCCGGGACCGACGACGGCGCGTCCGCGGAGCGGGTCACGGAGTGCGCCGCCACGTCCACGTCGAAGTCCCCGATCCGCTGCACCGCGGCCTTCGGCGCGTTGCGGTCCGCGTGCCGGCGCGCCACCCGCAGCCGGGCCAGCAGCTCCTCCATCGAGAACGGCTTCGTCAGGTAGTCGTCCGCGCCCGCGTCCAGCGCCTCGACCTTGTCCGAGGCGTCGGCGCGCCCGGAGAGGACCACGA
Source organism: Catenulispora subtropica (assembly GCF_039531675.1). NCBI lineage: Bacteria > Bacillati > Actinomycetota > Actinomycetes > Catenulisporales > Catenulisporaceae > Catenulispora > Catenulispora subtropica. Next base: position 12,305 of record NZ_BAAAQM010000039.1, on the reverse strand, counting down.
TCGGCACCTCGGTCCAGCCCCGCAGGCCCTTGATCACCTCGGCGCCGTCCAGGTCCGGCAGGCCCAGGTCCAGCACCACCAGGTCGGGCAGGGTGCGCGCGGCCAGCGCCAGCGCGGACGTGCCGTCCACCGCCGTCACCACCTCGTACTTGCGCGCGGTGAGGTTGATCCGCAGCGCGCGCAGCAGCTGCGGTTCGTCGTCGACCACCAGGACCTTGATCATCGCGCGGGCTCCTCGGCACCGTCGGGGGCGCCGGCGTCGTCGGGGACGCCGGCCTGCCCATCATGGTGAGCCGCCGGCAGCGACACCACCATCGTCATCCCTCCGCCGGGTGTCTCCTCCGGCGTCAGCGTCCCGCCCATCGCCTCCACCAGTCCCCGCGACAGCGCCAGCCCGAGCCCCACCCCGGTGGTGTTGTCCCGGTCGCCGAGCCGCTGGAACGGCGTGAAGATCCGGTCCCAGTCCTCCGGCCGGACGCCGCGGCCCCGGTCCGCCACCCGCAGCTCCACCCGCCCGGCCAGCTCCGACGCCGTGATCAGCACCGGCAGGTCCGGCGAGCCGTGCTTGAGGGCGTTCGCGATCAGGTTCGCCACCGCCCGCTCCAGCAGCACCGGGTCGGCCACCACGTCCGGCACGTCCTCCAGGTCCCGGAACTGCACCCGGTCCCGGAACGCCGGCCGGTCCCGGAACTCCAGCCGGTCCCGGTCGGCCCCCAGCGAGTCCAGCGCCATCGCCGCCACGTCCTCCACCGCCGCGTCCTCCAGCCGCAGGTTCAGCGCCCCAGCCTGCAGCCGGCTCATGTCCAGCAGGTTGTCCACCAGCCGCGACAGCCGGTCCAGCGACTCCTCGGCCCCGGCCAGCAGCTCGGCCCGGTCCCGCGGCGACCACTCCACCGACGTGTCCCGCAGCGAGGCCACCGACAGCTTCGCGGCCGACAACGGCGTCCGCAGGTCGTGCGAGACCGCCGCCAGCAGCGCCGTGCGCATCTTGTCCGCGGCCGCCAGCGGCACCGCCGCGGCCGCCTGCCGCGCCAGCTTCGAGCGCTCCAGGGCCACCGCCGCCTGCGCCGCGAACGCGGTCAGCACGTGCTGGTCCGACGCCGGCAGCGTGCGCCCCCGCAGCACCAGCATCGCGTCCGGTCCGGCGTGCACCACCACGTCGCCCTCGGCCGGCGTCCGGCACGGCATCGACCCCGACCCCGACGTCGCGGCCACGATCCGCCACGCGTCCGGGTCGTCCGCCTCGTCGGGCAGCACCGGCGTGGCCGGCTCGGTCCGCTCCAGCAGCGCCACCGACTCCATCCCGAACGTCTCCCGGAACCGCGCCAGCAACGCCCCGATCGCCTCGTCGCCGCGCAGCACCGACCGGGCCAGCTCGGACAGCGTCTCGGCCTCCGCCGAGGCCTTCGCCGCCCGCCGCTCCTGCCGCGAGGCGAAGTCCACGACCGAGGCCACGATCAGCGCCACCATCGAGAACACCACCAGCGCCAGGATGTTCTGCGGATCGCTGATCGTCAGCCGGTGGAACGGCGGGATGAAGTAGTAGTTCAGCAGCAGCGAGGCGGTCAGCGAGGCGAAGAACGCCGACAGCAGCCCGCCCAGCCGCGCCACCGCGACCACCCCGGCCAGGAAGATCAGCACCTGGTTCACCAGGTGCAGCTGGTCCCGCAGGTTCGCCAGCACCAGCGTCAGCAGGATCGGGACGACCAGCCCGGCCACCGGCCCCCACCAGCGCGGCCCCGTCTCCGGCTGCCGCAGCACCCGGCGCAGCGCGGCCAGCCGGCTGCGCTCGGCCGCGGACCGCTCGTGCGTGACCATGTGCACGTCGATGTCGCCGGACTTCTGCACCACGGTCTCGCCGATGCCGTAGCCGCCGACGAACCGCTCCAGCCGGCCCCGCCGCGACACCCCGACCACCAGCTGCGTGGCGTTCTCGGCGCGCGCGAACTGCAACAGCGCCTCGGGGACGTCGTCGCCCACCACCGAGTGGAACGTGCCCCCGAGCGACTCCACGAGCTCGCGCTGTTCGGCCAGCGCCGCGGGGGAGGCCCCGGTCAGGCCGTCGGAACGGGCCACGTGCACGGCCAGCAGGTCCGAGGTCAGATCCGAGTTCATGGCGCCGGCCCGCTGCGCGATGCGGGCCGCGCGCCGCACCAGCGTGGTCCCCTCCGGCCCGCCGGTCAGCGCCACCACCACGCGCTCGCGGGTCTCCCAGACCTTGTCGATGCCGTGCTGGCCGCGATACCGCTGCAACGCCTCGTCCACCCGCCCGGCCACCCACAGCAGCGCCAGCTCGCGCAGCGCCCCGAGGTTGCCGGGCCGGAAGTAGTTGGACAGGGCGGCGTCGATCTTCTCCGGCTTGTAGATGTTGCCGTGCGCCATCCGCCGCCGCAGCGCCTCCGGCGCCTGGTCTATCAGCTCGATCTGGTCGGCGGCGCGCACCACCTCGTCCGGCACGGTCTCCCGCTGCGGCACCCCGGTGATCTTCTGCACCACGTCGTTGAGCGACTCCAGGTGCTGCACGTTGACCGTGGTCACCACGTCGACGCCGGCCGCGAGCAGCTCCTCGACGTCCTGCCACCGCTTGGTGTTCCGCGACCCGGGCACGTTGGTGTGCGCCAGCTCGTCGACGATGGCGACCTGCGGACGCCGCCTCAGCACCGCGTCGAGGTCCATCTCCTCGAACTCGGCGCCCCGGTACTCCATCCGGCGCCGCGGCACCGTCTCCAGCCCGTCCAGCATCGCCTGCGTGTGCGGCCGGTCATGGGTCTCGACGAACCCGACCACCACGTCGCCGCCCCGCTCGGCCCGGCGCTGCGCCTCGTCGAGCATGTGGTACGTCTTGCCCACGCCGGGCGCCGCACCCAGATAGATGCGCAGGCGGCCCCGCGCACTCATGGCGCGACCACCGCGTGCGTTCCTGCTACTGCCACGTGATCGATCGTCCCACGCCCGCCAATGCGCATCTGACCATGGGCGTTTGCATCGCGTTTGCGATGGGGCGAGGGGCTCGCGGCCTTCGCGGGCCCGGCACCCGGACCCTCACGGCCGCGCGAACAGCCCGCCCTCGTACACGATCCGCCCCCCGACCACGGTCAGCACCGACTCCAGCCCCGCGACCTCGTCGGCCGGCACGCTGAAGTAGTCCGCCGACAACACCGCGAAGTCCGCGAGCATCCCCGGCACCAGTTCCCCGCGCTCCCGCTGCTGGCCGGTGAACCACGCGCTGCCGCCGGTGAACAGCCGCAGCGCCAGCGTCCGGTCGAGCCGGTCCTCCGGACGCCACATCTCCAGGCCGCCGAGCGTCGTGCCGGTCGTGAACCAGCGCAGGGCGTCCCACGGGTTCGCCGCCGCCATCCATGTGCCGTCCGTGCCGGCGCCCACCGGCACGCCGCGGGTCAGCATCTCCATGACCGGCTGCACCCGGCGCGCCGCGTCCGGGCCGTAGCGCTTCAGGAAATGCTCGCCGCGGTAGGCCATCCGGTGCTGCACGGTGATCCCGCCGCCCAGGGCGGCCACCCGGTCGATGGTCTCCGGCCGGATCGTCTCGGCATGCTCCACGGCCCAGCGCAGGCCGTCGAACGGCAGGTCCCGGTCGACCTTCTCCAGCACGCCCAGGAAGCGGCGGATCGACTCGTCGTACGTGGCGTGGAAGCTGAACGGCCACCGCCGCTCCACCAGAAGCCGCACCACCGGCTCCAGATGCCGCCCCAGGGCGTCCGACAGTTCAGGCCGCGGCTGGGTGAAGTTGGAGAAGTCCACGCCGTCCAGCGTCAGCGCCTCGCCGACGCCGTTGAACCACAGCAGGTCGTCGCTGCCCAGGTCCAGGTCCGCCGTGAGCCGCTCCAGCTCCTCGCGCTCGTGGCCGGGATGCGTGGCGAACACGTTCAGCGCCACACGCAGGCCCAGCCGGCTCTGCGCCCACAGCGTCCGCAGCGCGCCGTAGCAGTCCGGGAAGCCGGTGGCCCCGGCGTCGACCGCGCCGGTCACGCCGAGCCGGTTCAGCTCGCGCAGGAACCGGTGCGTGGAGTTCAGCCGCCCCTCGTCGTCCAGCTGCGGCGCGCTCAGCACCGCCAGCGCCAGCACCGCCGGGCTGGGCTTGGCGACCAGCAGGCCGGTGGGGTTCCCCGCCGCGTCGCGCTGGAGCTCGCCGCCGGGCGGGTCCGGCGTCTCCTTCGTGTAGCCGAGGGCCCGGACGGCGGCGCCGTTGAGGAACGCGGCGGCGTCCAGGAACACCACGAGCACCGGCACGTCCTCGGACACCGACGCGATCTCGGCGGCCGTCGGCAGCCGGTGCTCGGCGAACTGGTTCTCCGACCAGCCGCCGATCACCTGTACCCACTGCCCGGGGACGGCCTCGGCGGCCCGGCGCCGGAGCAGCCGCAGCGCGTCGGCCAGCGAGGGCACGCCGTCCCACCGCACCTGCAGGTTCCAGCTGTTGCCGGCGTCGGCCAGGTGCAGGTGGGAGTCGTGCAGCCCGGGGATCACGGTGCGCCCGTCCAGGTCGACCACCTCGGTCGCGGGCCCCAGGAGTGCGGCGGTCTCGCGGTCGTCCCCGGCCGCCGCGATCCGGCCTCCGGCCACGGCCAGCGAGGACACCACGCTCCCGGCGGCGTCCAGCGTGTGGATCCGGCCGCCGCGGACGATCAGGTCGGCCTGACGGATCACCGGTATGTCGCTCATGGGCTGCACCTGGAGTTCTTTCCGGAAAGTGGTGACCTCACGGATCGTAGGCGGACGGCTACGCAGTCGCATGTTTGGGCCTCGTGCGCATATCCGACCGGCGCGTTTGCATCCCGCTTGCGGGGACGGCGGGCCCGTGAACGTGGTGACGCTGAACCTGGCGCTCGACAAGGCCCACCCGGCCCCGTCGGGCACCGGCTGACCGGCCGGGAGGGGCCCGGCATCCCGCATCGGGGACCGGGCCCGGCCCGGGCGGGGAAGGATCGACCAGGGGTCGGTGCGCGGCGGGGCGTGCCGGCCCCATAGGCGTCGGGTCTCCAGCGCTGTCCCGCACCACCTCGCTTCGAGGAGCCGGTATCGCTTCGGCCCCCGATCCACGCCGCTGACACCTCAGCCGGAGTCGCTGGCCGCCACCTCATACCTCTTCACATAAGCCGACAAGAAGCTCTGGGCCGTGGCCGTCAAGGGAATCGCGATGATCGCCCCCACCCCGCCCAGAAGTGCGGCTCCCGCGATCACCGCTCCGAACGCCACCGCCGGATGGATGTCCACCGTCTTCGACGTGATCCGCGGCTGCAGGATGTAGTTCTCAAACTGTTGATACACCACCACGAAGACCAGGATCACCAGCGCCGCCCCCGGCCGGCCGTTCGTCAAAGCGATCAGGATCGGCAGCGCTCCGGCCAGATACGTCCCCACCGTCGGGATGAACTGCGACACCAGCCCCACCCAGATCGCCAGCGCCAGCGCGTACGGCAACCCGATCGCCCAGAACAGGATTCCGTGGGCGACCCCCGACACCAGCGCCATCAGGGCCCGTGAGTAGATGTATCCGCCCGTCTTGTCCAACGCGATCATCCAGGCTCGCGTGATGGCGGCCTGCTTCCGCGGGGGGAACAGCGACACCACCTCCGCCCGCAACTTCGGCGCGTCGGCCGCCAGATAGAACGTGAACAGCGCCACCGTGAAGGTCCTGAACACCCCGCCCAGGACCGACGACGAGACGCCCCACACGTTCCCCGCCAGCTTCTCCGCGTACGTCTTCAGCGCGTTCGAGTCGCTCAGCAGCTTCGACTGCAGGTCCCGGACCGAGATCTTCTGCTCGAACGTCCGGTTGATCCACGACACGACCGAGTCGACGTAGCGCGGCAGGTTCCCCGCGAACTGCACCACCTGGTCCACGAACAGCGACCCGAGCGCGAACACGAACAGTGCCGTCGCCGCCAGCAGCACCACGAACACGATCATCACCGCGATTCCCCGCCGCATCCCCCGCCGGGCCATCGCGTCCACCGCCGGCTCGATCGCCAGCGCCACGAACAACGACACCAGCAACGTGACGAGCAGGTCCTTCAACCGTCCGAGTGCCCACTGGCTGATCAGGAACCCGGCGTAGAACAGCAGCGCGAGGACCAGCGCGCGCGGCAGCCAGCGGGGGACGGCGGACTCGGTCATGCCCGCCAGTCTCACCGCTGAAGCCGCCGATCCCCGGTATCCGTAAGCGGTGTCTCGCCAGTGTCTTCGCTGTCGAGGGCTTAAGCGTTTCTATTACTACTGACGTCTGCCAAGGTGGGGTTCTGGCCGGCGGCGGGCGCCTGGCCTTCGGGAGGGGAACCCATGCTCCGGCAGCGATGGGCGTCGGCATTGGCCTGCGCACTCACGGTTCTGGCAGCGGCGGCGTGCGGGTCGGCGACGTCCGGATCGGCCTCACCACAGGCCGTCGGCGCGGGGCAGAGCGCCAGCTCCACGGCGACCTCGCCGGACACGACGCCGACGACGGCCGCCTCGCCGGAAGGCGCGGCCGCCTCTTCCGAGGCCTCGTCGTCGTCGCCGGCGGCGCCGTCGTCGACTTCGCCTTCTGCGAAGCCCGCCACGACACCCGCCTTGACCCACGCCCCGACGACCCACACCACCAGCGCCTCGTCGACGCACCAGACGTCCGCCGCTCCGACGTCGAAGCCCTCCACGGCCGCGCACGCCCTCTGCATGCACCACGCGACCATCGACGAGGGCACCGCCCGCTGCGGCGCCGGCGAACCGCATCCCGCCGGTGCCATGGCGCTGTGCCACGACGGCACCTACAGCGAAAGCACGACGCCGAGTGGCACGTGTTCGCACCACAACGGCGTCGAGGTCTGGTACTACTGAGCGCCGGACGCGCCTACGGCAGCGCGTTCACGATCTCCGTGATCCCGCGCCGCCTGCCGGTGTAGAACGGCACTTCCTCGCGCACGTGCCGCCGCGTCTCCGAGCCCCGCAGGTGACGCATCAAGTCCACGATCCGGTCCAGGTCGTCGGCCTCGAACGCCAGGATCCACTCGTAGTCCCCGAGCGCGAACGACGGCACCGTGTTGGCCCGCACGTCCGGGTACTCCCGCGACATCATCCCGTGCTCGGCGAGCAGCCGCCGCCGCTCCGCGTCCGGCAGCAGGTACCACTCGTAGCTCCGGACGAACGGGTACACCGCGACGTAGCCGCGAGACTGCTCGTCGGCGATGAACGCCGGGATGTGGCTCTTGTTGAACTCCGCCGGCCGGTGCAGGGCCATCTGCGACCACACCGGCTCGGTCAGCCGTCCGAACGCCGTCCGGCGGAAGCGCTGGTACGCGTCCTGCAGCTGGTCCGAGCTCTCGGCGTGCAGCCACAGCATGACGTCGGCGTCGTGCCGGAACCCGGCCACGTCGTACACGCCCCGCACCACCACGTCGTCCTTGGCCAGCGCCTCGAACAGCGTCTCCACCTCGGCGGCCAGGTCCGCGCGCGCGTCCTCGGAGGCCGGCAGCTCGTGCCGCACCTTGAACACCGACCACATCGCGTACCGCGTGACCTCGTTCAGCTCCACCGCGCGCTTGCCGATGCGGACGTTGCTCACCACACCGGCGCGCTGCTCGTTCGTGTTGTCGCTGCTGTCGCTCATGTCGCCATTCTTCCTGATCGGGTGATCTCCTGCGCCGCGCGCTGGGCCGACGCCACACACGCCGCGATTCCGACGCCGTCGTAGGCCGCCCCGCACACGGCCAGTCCCGGCTGCGCGCTCACGGCCTCGCGGATCCGGGCCACGCGCGCCACGTGCCCGACCGCGTACTGCGGCAGGCCGCCGCCCCAGCGCTGCACGTGCCAGTCCACCGGCTCGCCGAGCGCCGTGCCGGCGCCCGTCGCGGTCCGCACGTCGGCCAGCGCCAGCGCCGCCAGCTCCGCGTCCTCGCGCTGCAGGTCCGCCGTCTCGCGATGCCGCCCCACCGAGGCCCGCACCACCGTCTTCCCGGACTCGGCCAGCCACGCCCACTTCACACTGGAGAAGGTCGAGGCCTTGATGAACCGGCCGTCCGACGGCGGCACCAGGAACCCGCTGCCGGCGGGCAGCGCCGCGTCGTCGAACACGAAGGTCGCCAACGCGACCGAGGCGTACTCGATCGCCGCGAGCTCGGCGGCGGCGCCCGGCGCGGCCGCACCGAGCAGCCGGGCCGCCGGCGCCCCGGGAACGGCCACGATCACCGCGTCGGCCTCGGTCGCCCGCGCCGCCGGCACCGGGCCGGACACCAGCCGCCACCCGTCCGGTGTGCGTGTCAGCTCCCTGACCATGGTCTCGCGCCGGATCACGACGCCCATCGCTTCGCAGGCCTGTGCCAGCGCCGCCGGAAACCGCCCGACGCCGCCCCGGATCCCGGCGAACACCGGACTCGGATCGGCGGCGGCCGCCTGCGCGGCGAGGATCTTGGCCACGGCCTCGTCGACCGGCTCGCCCGACTCGTACGCCGGCACCAGCGCCGGGATCGCCGCCCGCAGCGAGATCTCGTCGGCGTGCCCGGCGTAGACGCCGCCGAGCAGCGGTTCCACCAGCCGGTCCACGACCTCGCGCCCGAACCTGTCGGCCACGTACCCGCCGACCGCGACGTCGTCGGCCTCGGCCTCGGCCCGCAGCCGCTCCCGTGACGGCAGCGCCGCCCCGGCCCCGGCCCGCTTCAGCCCTTCCGCGGACAGCAGGCCGGCCAGGACGCTCGCGTCGCCCGGGATGCCCATCACGTGCCCCTTGGGCATCGGCACCAGCTCGCCGCGGCTCCACACCGAGGCCGAAGCCGTCGCCGGGTGCACCAGGTCCTCGGCCAGGCCCACGGCCCGTACCAGGTCCACCGCCTCCGGCCGCCGGTTGAGGATCGACTCGGCGCCGAGATCCACCTGGATCCCGCCGACCTCGCCGACCGCCAGCTTGCCGCCCAGGCGGGGAGAACCTTCGAACACTGTCACGGCCGTTTCCGGCGCCGCCCGCTTGACGAACCAGGCCGCGGCCAGGCCGGAGACGCCGCCGCCGATCACCGCCACGGTGCGCGGCCGTTCGCCCGACATCGAGTCCTGAGACTCGCCGATCGCAGCCTTCTGTGTCGTGCTCGCCGTGCCCGCCGTGCTCACCGTGCTCACCGTGCTCACCGTGCTTCCCGTCAGCGCGCCGACGCCTCGTGCACCAGCTCGACGATCCGCTGCAGCACGTCCGGGTCCATATCCGGCAGCACACCGTGTCCGAGGTTGAAGATGTGCCCGGGGGTCCGGGCGCCGTCGTCCAGGATCTCCCGCACCTTGGTCTCGATCACCGGCCACGGCGCGAACACCACCGCCGGGTCCAGGTTGCCCTGCACCGCGTAGCCGGGGCCGATCCGCCGCGACGCCTCGTCCAGCGGCACCCGCCAGTCCACGCCGACCACGTCCGCGCCCGCCGCGGCCATCAGCGGCAGCAGCTCGCCGGTGCCGACGCCGAAGTGGATGCGCGGCACGCCGTAGTCCGCCACCGCGGCCAGCACCTTCGCGCTGTGCGGCATCACATGGCGCTGATAATCGCGCGGCGACAGCGCCCCGGCCCACGAGTCGAACAGCTGCACCGCGCTCGCGCCGGCCTCGATCTGCACCTTCAGGAACCCGACGGTCAGATCGGCCAGCCGGTCCAACAGGGCGGCGAACAGCTCCGGCGCGCCGTGCATCATCGCCTTGGTCTTCTCATGGTTCTTCGACGGCCCGCCCTCGATGAGGTAGCTGGCCACCGTGAACGGCGCCCCGCCGAAGCCGATCAGCGGCGTGCCGCCCAGCTCACCGGTCAGCTGCCGGACCGCCTCGGTGATGAAGGGCAGGTCGGCTTCCGGATCCAGAGGCCGGATCTGCTCCAGGCCGGCGAAGTCCCGCACCGGGTCGGCGATCACCGGGCCGACGTTCGGCTGGATCTCCAGGTCCACGCCGATCGCCTTCAGCGGCGTCATGATGTCGCTGTAGAAGACCGCGGCGTCCACGCCGTAGCGGCGCACCGGCTGCAACGTGATCTCGGTCACCAGGTCCGGGCGCATGCACGACTCGAGCATCGGGATCCCGGCCCGGACCTTCTTGTACTCCGGCAGCGCACGGCCGGCCTGCCGCATGAACCACACCGGGGTGTACGGGACCGGCTCGCGCCGCGCGGCGCGCAGGAAGGCGCTGTCGCGCACGGCCGATCGCGAATCGGCGGCGGTCCGCGCCGGGGTCTCGCCGCGCGGGCCCGGCACCTCGGTGGACGTCTCCGGGGCCGACGGATCAAGGTCTGCCATCCTCGCCGAAACCGCGGGGTTCGGGTTCTCGGTCACGCTCTCGCGCACGGCATCGCTCCTGTCGTCGGTCACCCTTCGATGGTCGCACGCCCGGCGGGGTGCTCGGCGCCGGGGTGGCCGGATGAGCAGGGGTTTGCCGACGCGGCGTCGGCATACCGCCGCGGTCGGGGCCGGCCGTGGGCCGATGGCGGGCGGTCGGTGCCCGAGCCCCCGACCGGTCGCCGCCGGGATCGTGGCGCGGTGACGGGCTGGTTCGTGGCGGGGTGACGGGCTGGAACGTGGCGCGGTGACGGGCTGGTCGCGGGCCGGTCGAGCACCGTCGGGAGCCGGGTTCGCCCGCCGGTCGAGAGCCGGTGGTCCCGCAGTCCCGGCCGGATCGTGGCCGGATCGTGGCCGCGTCGCCGCCCGGTGCCGGACCGTCCACCCGGACCGGATCGCCAGTGCCCGCCACGGGAAAGCGCCGTTCGCCAGCGTGCCGCACGGTGTCCTCGGGGAGCGGCGGCGTACGCTTCACCCATGGCACCCAGCCGCCCGAACGACCCGCGGGAGTTCGCGGAGGCGGTCGCCGCGTTGTCGGCGGCGCCGCTGCCGGCCGTGATCGACCTCGAAACGCTGCCCGCACCGGTCAACCTCGCACCCTTCACGCACGCGATCGGCGGCGCCGTGCTGTCCGCGTCCGGCGAGGAGGACCTGGCCACCGGCCGGCTGGTGCTGCTGCACCGGCCCGGCGGCCACGAGGAGTGGCGCGGCGCGTGGCGCTTGGTGGTGCTGGTCGAGGCCGACCTGGAGGCGGAGATCGCCGACGATCCGCTGCTGGCCGAGGTCGGCTGGTCCTGGCTGCTGGAGTCGCTGGAGGAGCACGGCGCCGGCTTCACCGCCGAGAGCGGCACGGTCTCCCGCTCGTCCTCGCGGGGCTTCGGCGGACTGTCCGCCCGCCCCGCCACCACCGCGGTCGAGATCCGCGCGTCCTGGACCCCGGTCCCCGGACCGGACGGCATCGGCTTCGGGGCGCACCTGCAGGCGTGGTGCGGGCTGATGATGATGTGCGCCGGGCTGCCGCCGGAGTACGAGGGCGTGGCGAACCTGCCCGCCGGATCGCGGCGGTAGCGCGGGCCCCGCGGGCCACCGTCGTTCCCGCTGTTTCCGCCGTCCCTTGCATCTCTGGCATCCCCCCGGTCCCTGCCGTCCCGGCCATTCCCGCTCTCCCCGACCGTTCCCGCCCTCCTCGCCATCCCCGGCTGTCCCCGCCGTGCCCGCCGTCCCCGGCCCGGATTCCGGACCCCGCCCGCACCGCCGGTCCTCCGGCTCCCGCCCGCCTCATTGTGTTACGTCCTGCTCACCTGAACAGCCGAGCCGCCTCCCCCGTACGGCCCAGCCCCGGACCCCTTGCGCCCGTCGCGCACCACGGGTCGCGGAGCCGCACGTAAGACGTCCAACGACGCGTCTCATCACTCCGGCGGCGCCGGTGCGGTACGCCCGACCGGGTGCTGCCACTTCGGGCGTTTCCCCAGCTCAGAAGGCTTTATCGGATCATCATATGCCCGACGGCGTCCCCTTCCTTGAAGTTGCGGGCATTAGCCCTAAAGGTGCCTGCTTGATCTGCCGATGACCTGAATGGACCGATCCGCGAAGAGCGGACCCGGCCGCTGAGCACAAGCTCGCAGCACCCCCAGGAGGAGGTTCGGTGTCGGTACTCGTCGACAACACCGCCAACCTGATCGCATACCGGCCGGCGCGGCTGACCGCGATGGTCGTCGTGGCCGACCCCCGAGTCCGCCAGTCGGTGACCCGGCACCTGTGGGCGCTCGGCGTCCGCGACGTGCTGGAGGCGCAGACCGCCGCCGAGGCGCGCAGCCGGATGTCCGCCACCCGCGACCTGGCGGTCGTGGACATCCACCTGCCCGACGGCAGCGGCCTGCAGCTGCTCGCCGAGATGCGGGCCGCGGGCTGGGCCGGCGGCCTGGCGGTCTCCGCGGCCGACGACGCCGGCGCCGTGCGCGCCGCGCTGGCCAGCGGCGTCCGCGGCTTCGTGATCACCGGCGCCCGCCCGGTGATCAC